>CAZDCO010000006.1:0-38301 GCA_964504025.1 uncultured Clostridia bacterium | reverse complement strand
CGATCGACCGCCCGCAAGAGGGTTGGGACGGACACGTCGGTTTCGTACCTGCGTACGTTAAGGAACTCAATTTGGATCCGAGCATGACGGCGGTACTTTGCGGTCCTCCTATCATGATCAAATTCACCCTTGCCGGCTTGTTAGAGTTGGGCTTTGAGAAATCACGCGTGTATACGACGTTAGAGTTGCGTATGAAGTGCGGTATCGGTAAATGCGGTAGATGTAACGTAGGGGACAAATTCGTTTGCAAAGACGGTCCTGTATTCAGAATGACCGAGCTTGACGAACTTCCCGACGAGTATTAAGGAGAGAACACAATGGAAAAAATGGTAAACGTATTTCTTTTCGGTAAACGTTACGAAGTGCCGGAAAGCTTAACGATTATGAAGGCGATGGAATACGCAGGATATCAGCTCGTGCGCGGTTGCGGTTGTAGAAACGGCTTCTGCGGTGCTTGCGCGACGATCTATCGTATCAAAGGTCAGCAAGAGTTGAAAACTTGCCTTGCTTGTCAACAACAGGTTGAAGAGGGTATGTACGTGGCAACGTTGCCTTTCTTCCCCTTGGTAAAGCAAGTATACGACATTGAAAAAATTAAGCCTACGCAACAAATTATGATGCAACTGTATCCTGAAATTTATTCTTGTATCGGTTGCAACGCTTGCACCAAGAGCTGCACGCAAGAGTTGAACGTTATGCAATATATCGCGTACGCGCAACGCGGCGAATATGAAAAAGCAGCGGAAGAAAGCTTCGATTGCGTAATGTGCGGCGTATGTTCTTCCCGTTGTCCTGCAGGCATTTCGCATCCGCAGGTAGCGTTGTTGACTCGTCGTTTGACGGGTAAATACCTCGCTCCGAAGTCTGAACACCTCATCAATCGCGTAGCGGAAATCGACGCAGGCGATTGTAAGGCGGCGTTGGAAGCGATTATGAACACTCCTTTGGAAGAACAAAAGAACTTGTATAATCATAGAGAAATCGAAAAATAAGGAGAACGCGATATGTATCACTACACAGATGAACAATTAGAATCTATGAAAAAAGTAGAAGCGACGCGTGCCTCCCGTATCGAAAAGTTGCACGAGAGAATGACGGCGGAGGAAAAGGACGCCGTTTTGGCGGAATTCCACCCCGACTATATCACATCCGCTTACGAAGAATTGAAAGTGGGCAAAAACAAGGGCGGTAAAGTTTTGCACGAACTTGCCGATTTGTTGCAAGGTCATTCTCGCGTGTTGGGTATGGATATCGACTTGACGAAGCCCGACTACGACGTTGACGTGTTGGTTATCGGCGGTGGCGGCGGAGGAAAAGGACGCCGTTTTGGCGGAATTCCACCCCGACTATATCACATCCGCTTACGAAGAATTGAAAGTGGGCAAAAACAAGGGCGGTAAAGTTTTGCACGAACTTGCCGATTTGTTGCAAGGTCATTCTCGCGTGTTGGGTATGGATATCGACTTGACGAAGCCCGACTACGACGTTGACGTGTTGGTTATCGGCGGTGGCGGCGCAGGCTCTTCCGCGGCAATCGAAGCGAACGAACGCGGTGCGAACGTTATGATCGTTACCAAGCTCCGTTTGGGCGACGCAAACACAGCAATGGCGGAAGGCGGTATTCAAGCTGCCGATAAACCGAACGATAGCCCTGCAACGCACTATTTGGACGCACTCGGTGGCGGACATTTCAAAAACAAGCCCGAATTGCTGTATAAGCTCGTAAACGAAGCGCCCGAAGCGATTTTGTGGCTGAATAACTTGGGCGTTATGTTCGATAAAGAAGCGGACGGTACGATGGTAACGACGCACGGCGGTGGTACATCGAGAAAACGTATGCACGCTTGTCGCGACTATTCCGGTTCGGAAATTATGCGTACCTTGCGCGACGAAGTGTTCAACCGCGGTATTACGGTCGTAGACTTCACGTCGGCTATCGAATTGATCAAAGATGTCGAAGGCAAAATCGCAGGTGCGGTTTTGATGAACATGGAAACGAAGGAAATCCTTGTGGCGCGTGCAAAGACTGTCGTTATCGCAACGGGCGGCGCAGGCAGATTGCATTATCAAGGTTTCCCCACATCGAACCACTACGGTGCAACGGCGGACGGTCTCGTACTCGGTTATCGTGCCGGCGCGAAGTTGCTTTATCCAGAAACGTTGCAATATCACCCCACGGGTGCTGCCGAACCTACGCAAATCTACGGTGCGCTCGTTACCGAAAAGGTGCGTTCGTTGGGTGCGCAACTCGTCAATAAAGACGGCGAAGCGTTCGTATATTCGTTGGAAACGCGTGACGTTACGGCGTCGTCGATCATTCGCGAATGTAAAGAACGCGGCAACGGTATCAAGACGACGGACGGCGAAGGCGTTTGGTTGGATACGCCGCTTATCGACATTTTGAACGGTAAGGGTACGATCGAAAAGCGTATCCCTGCAATGCTTCGTATGTTCGGTAAGTACGGTATCGATATTCGTAAAGAACCGATTTTGATCTATCCCACGCTGCACTATCAAAACGGCGGTTTGGATATCGGTGCAAACGGTATGACGTGCATTGAAAACTTGTACGTTGCAGGCGAGGCTGTCGGCGGTATTCACGGTACGAACCGTTTGATGGGCAATTCCTTGCTCGATATTATCGTATTCGGTAGAAACGCAGGTCAGCAAGCAGGCGAAAAGTATAAGAGCGTTGAGTTGAAAGAATTGACACTGGCGCACGTAGACGAGTTTGAAAAGGAACTTGCGGAAGCAGGTATCGTTTCCGACGTCGTTTCGCCGAAATTGTTACCCGATTATAGAAGAAAAGACAATTAAAAAGGAGTTATATAGAAATGTTTGGAACTTTAGCAACGATTTTTGAAATCGTAATGGTTTTGTGCTTCGGTGCTTCTTGGCCGTTCAATATCATCAGAGCGTATAAAGCGCGCACGGCAAAAGGTACGAGCTTGCAATTCACGCTGTTGATCGGTATCGGTTATATCGGCGGTATCTTGTGCAAAATCTTCTCCGCATGCGAGAAGGGCGCAAGCTACTGGACTTGGTTGACTGTCTTGGCATTCGTGTTCTATTTCATCAATTTGAGCATGATTATTACGGCACTTGTAATCTATTTCAGGAACAAGAAGCTGGATAAAGCAAGAGAAAACAACGCAGTGCAAGAATAATGGACGAAAAACGGGAGGATAGCGGCGCTTTCTTCCCGTTTTCAACTTCTTGCCGATCGATACGCTTTCGCGAAATTTACAAATTGTATTATGCAGTAAATTTTAAGAAGTGAGGAATGAAAAATGAGAACTAAAGAAAAAGAAAGGGCACAAAGTTTGATTGATAAGACCAAAGGCGCGATCGATTTGGAAGATGTGCTCGTAAAGGGCTTAAAAATCAAAGATATAAAAATCGATTGAGCGGAGTTTTTGCATAAATCGTTATGCAAGTTATATCCGCAGTCGGTGATCGATAATAGTACAAAGATACTTGCCGAGTGGAAAGAAAAAAAGAGGTTTTGCAGAAAGCCTCTTTTTTTCTTTCCACTCGGCATTTTGCTTAGCGCAATTTGCCTTAATTTAGTTAGTTAAATTTACTTAGGCGTGTGCTTGTCTGCTCGAGCGAAGCGAGAGCACTTGTATCAAGACTTTGACACATTTTTATGGACACCCAGAAAAGAATTATAGAACTATTTATATAGGAGCGGACACTTTTGAGAATGACACTTGGGCTGGTGCTATCGTTCACGAATATACTCACTTTGCCGAAGGAACAAAAGAATATGTTAAATTGGTAGACTATTTGCAAAAAGACGTCAAACTTTTTAGTGATGCTTTTAATAGTTTTGTTAAGCGTGGTTATGCAAACGGCGAGATGATAAACTCTATCAATGAGAAAATTGCCAAAGGCGAAACCTTAACGGAACAAGAGCAAACCTACAAAGATAATCTTATCAATAGTAGAACTTTTAGAAGTGAAATGGGCACTATTATGAGCGAACAACTTTTAGGCTCGGAAACTTTATTGATAACATTGTTAGCCAAGAATCTTCCATAGCCGAAAAGATTATGAAGAAGATTAAAGACCTTAAAGGAATGTTTGAAAGACTTGGCAACGCCGAAGCGAGAGCGGAATACAAAAGACTTGCCAAAGCCGAAAAATTATATCTTAAAGCCATTGAAAAGGCGGGGTATAAATATCGCAATGGAAAGATACTTGCTCGTAGAGATATTGATGAGATTGACTTAACTTCTCAAAATGAGTATAATAATAGTGAAATACAATCTTCAAGAAAGGAGAGTGTATTATGGGAAAGTTTAACAAAGCAAGAGCAAGCACAACTTTATCAACGTATAGATGCACTTTATCATTCTAACTATGTGGAATATCGTTTAAGGAATGGGAACTATCTTTTAGAGATTGAAAATAAAGTAATTGAAACTAACGGAAACTTTGATAGTCCTTCTGTGGAAGGATATGTGGAGTTTAATAAATTTAGTTCTAAAATATCAATAGCGAGGGATTATTTTTATGACCAATTCAATAACGGAAGAACAATTCGTGAAAGCGTTGAATATATCAACGAAGTGTGCCAAGAAGAAGTGGCAACACTCCACGGATATGATGATAGCCAAAATAATAGGGCTATCGGAGAACAAGGAAGAAACAATGAATCAAATAGAGAAAATAGTGGACGAAACGGAAGAGGAAGAAAAGGCACTCAATCAAATAAAAGAGCAGTTCACTACAATTTTGAATTAAGAAAAATAACCTATTCCGACGGAACGACTACAAAATTCTCTCTTAAAGAAACTCAAATAAATAACCTTGAAAAAAGGGGAATAAAGAGAGATTGATGACTTTATCTCAAAATAAGTTTTCTTGCCATATCAACCTCACATTTTCATTATAACATATTTTTATGAATTTTACAATTACCATTACTAAAAATAAAAAACTTATAGAGATGATCGCTATAAGTTTATAAATTTTGTATTGGCTAATTATTTTTTAATATCCCAAACCATTCTTTACTGCAAAACAAAACGAACCCAGAATTAAACCTAAGGTTCGTTTTATTCTTGTATGGTGCCGAAGGTGGGACTTGAACCCACACGGTATCGCTACCACTGGATTTTGAGTCCAGCGCGTCTGCCAATTCCACCACTTCGGCGTTCATCAACTGAAAGCTTTATTATTATATATGATTCTCAAAAAAAAAGCAAGCGTTTTAACGGGTAATTTTGATAAATTTTCAAATCTTTTTTAGATTTTCCTTGCGATTTTTTTAATTTCGTGTTACAATACTATTATCAACATCAATTCTAAAGGATTTTTATGGAAAAATTAGTTCTCGTTGACGGAAACAGTCTCTTAAACCGTTCCTTCTACGCCACGCCGATCTTTACTACGAAAAGCGGAACGCCGACCAACGGCGTATTCGGCTTTATCAAGTTGCTGCTTCGTATCTTTGCGGATAAGAAGCCGACGCACGTCGTAGTGGCGTTCGATTTATACGCACCGACGTTCCGTCATAAATTATACAGCGAATATAAGGCAGGGCGTCGTCCTATGCCGGACGATCTCGTGGTGCAAGTACCTATTTTGAAAGAGGTATTGCAAATTATGGGTATAAAAATTTGCGAGTTAGAGGGGTACGAAGCGGACGACGTAATCGGAACGCTGGCGAAGAAATTTAAGCTGCCTACCTACGTGTATACGGGCGATCGCGATTCGTATCAGCTCGTTGACGAAACGACTTCCGTTTGCTTTACGCGCAAGGGCGTCAGCGACATTTTAGAGTTGACGAAAGACAACTTTAAGGACGAAGTGGGCATAAATCCCTGTCAAATCATCGATTTGAAGGCGTTGATGGGGGATTCTTCGGATAATATCCCCGGGGTTGCAGGCGTAGGAGAGAAGAAGGCGAAAACGCTTTTAGAACAATACGGGGACATAGACGGCGTATACGCGCATATCGACGAGATAAAGGGCGCGTTGCACGACAATTTGGTCAACGGCAAGGAAAGCGCGTATTTTTCACGGCAGTTGGCTACGATCGACGTAAACGTGCCTTTGGACGTACAACTCTCCGAATGTATGTTGCGTACTCCCTATCCGCGCGTCTTAAAGGAAAAGTTTGCCGAATTAGAGTTTAAGTCGTTGACGGCGGCAAATATATTCTCGGAAGAGGAAACGAACTCGTATAAGAAGGCGGAGTCGCATTGCGGCGAGTTGCATGAAGAGGGCGTAGAAAGCGTGGAAGACGCGATCGAGCGCGTAAACCGTTCCGCATCGGCGTACGTCGTTGCCGATTTAGACGCCACGGCGTTCCGTTTCGTTACCATGCCTGCTGATTGGGAGGAAGATGACGACTTGACGGAATACATGTTGCCGATCAAGGAAAGTTTGTTGGACGCAGGCTTTTACGAAAACGAGTTGACGCCTTTGTTACAGGCGATATTTTCGGGCGAAAGACGGGTGATTTGTTATAGCGTCAAGGAGATGATGCACCGTTTGAAATCGTTCGGCGTTGCGTTTACCGCGCCGTACGAAGATGTATCCGTTTTGAAGTGTATTTCCGACGGTTTGGCGAACACCGATTCTATGTCCTATTATTTGGCGCAAAACGCGTTGCCTGAACGAAATACGGCGTACGGCTTGGCGCACCTTTGGAAACGCTATTTACGCCCTTTAACGGCGGAAGAACGCGATTTATATGAGCGCGTCGAGTTGCCGCTTGTCCGCGTGTTGTATTCCATGGAAGACGTGGGCGTGTGCGTTAACGAAGAAGTCCTTGCGGAATTATCCGTGCGCTATCAAAAGGAGATAGAAGATGTAAAACGGCGCATTTACGAGCTTGCAGGAGAAGAATTTAATATCAACTCCACGCAGCAACTCGGCGTCGTTTTGTTTGAAAAATTGAAGATCGCGGACGGCGTGAAAAAGAACAAAACGACTAAGTATTATAAGACGACGGCGGAAGAGTTGGAAAAGTACGCACCACAATCGGAAATCGTGCGTTGTTTGTTACGCTATCGTAAAATACAAAAGCTTCAATCAACGTACGTAGAGGGCTTCAAACCACTCGTTAAAAACGGCAAGGTGCATACCACGTACAATCAAACGAATACCGTTACGGGTAGATTGTCCAGCTCGTCGCCGAACCTGCAAAATATTCCCATTCGCACGGACGAGGGTAGAGAACTCCGTAAGTTGTTTACCGCCGAAGTAGGTTGCGTTTTGGTCGACGCCGACTATTCTCAAATCGAGCTGCGTTTGTTGGCGCATTTTTCGGGCTGTAAAGAGTTGATCGAGGCGTATTGTCAAGGTCGTGATATTCACGCAACGACGGCTTCGCAGGTGTTCGGCGTGCCGATCGATCAAGTAACCGCCGAGCAGCGTATCAGCGCAAAAGCGGTCAATTTCGGCATTATTTACGGCATGAGCGCGTTTGGTTTGGGAAACGATTTGAATATCACGGCAAAGCGCGCGCAGGAGTATATCGACAAGTATTTCGAGACATATTCCGACGTACGCGAGTATATGCAAAAGAACGTGGAAACGGCGAAAACGCAAGGCTGCGTAACGACATTGTTGGGGCGTAGACGCGTCATGAACGAGGTGAAATCGTCCAACTATAACGTGCGTCAATTCGGGGAACGGGCGGCGATGAATATGCCGTTGCAGGGCACGAGCGCGGACATTATCAAAATCGCCATGAATAACGTTTACAGCCGACTGCAAGAGGGCGGATATAAAGCGAAACTCGTGTTGCAAGTCCACGACGAATTGATTGTAAATTGTCCTGTGACGGAACAAGAAGCGGTCGCAAACATTTTGAAAGAGGAAATGGAGAACGCCGTTTCGTTGTCCGTGCCTTTGACGGTTGACATTACCGTCGGGCGCACTTGGTTCGATACGAAGTAAAAGAATGCGCGTGAAACGATTATCGTGAAACAAAAGGAGTATGTTTTGAAAAAGATAGCGATAACGGGTGGAATCGGCAGCGGAAAATCAACGGTTGCCGACTATATACGAGAGCTTGGTTATCCCGTATTTTCCTGTGATGAAATATATAAAGAAATCATTCGTTCGCCGCAATATATCGAGCAAATACGAACGCATTTTCCCGACGTCGTGATCGACGGGGCAATCGATCGTGCTGCGTTAAGCGCGCGCGTATTTTTCGACGAAAGGGCGCGCGCGAAACTCAACGCCGTCGCACACCCGTTGATTATGAAAAGCTTATTTGAAAAAATGCAGGCAAGCGAACAAAAACTCGTTTTTGCCGAAGTACCGTTGCTGTACGAGGGGAATTATGCCGAATCGTTCGACGGCGTATTGATCGTCGAGCGCGATAAACGGGAACGAATCGAAGCCGTGCTTGCACGCGATAAGACGACGACGGAACGGGTGCTTGCGTGTATGGCTTCGCAAATCGATTACGACGGGGAGCGGATAGCGATCGAAAAGCAAAAGCCGAACGTTGTTTCTTTGAAAAATCAAGGCGATCGAACGGCGTTGCGCCAAGCCGTAAACGAACTGATTTCTACTATTTGTGAAACATAAATTGTGAAACAAGCTAATATCGCGTAAAATACGGGGAAGTGTCCGCATGAAAATAGGGGATGCTTGCCCGTATTTTTTAATATTTTCTTACTATGCCACACATAATTTATGTGTTACGCATAACATAATAACTATGTCTGACATAGTTTCGTTTTCTACGCTTTTCTGCTGACAGGCATGCGACAAAAAAAATTGCAAAAAATATTAAACTTTTTTTAAAATACCCTTGAAAATGCAAGAAAAATATAGTATAATAGTGCGTAGACGAAGAATAATCTTGTATGCACGCCTTTCGCGGCGCATTTAGGAGAAGATATGAGCGCATTTCAAACGGACGTGCCTTTGCACTTGTTCCATCACGGTGAAAATTTCCAAGCGTACGCTTTTATGGGAGCGCACGCCGCCGTACGCCACAAAAAGAAAGGGTACGTGTTCCGCGTTTGGGCGCCGCGCGCCAAGAGCGTATCGGTCGTCGGCAGCTTTAACGATTGGAACGAAACCGCCAACGAAATGGAACGCTTGATCGACGGACAAACGTTCGAGGCGTTTATCGAGGGCGTCAAGCAGTTTGACGATTACAAGTATTGCATCAAAACGGAGGACGGACGGACGTTGTATAAAGCCGATCCGTACGCTTTCCACGCCGAAACGCCGGGAGAAGGCAAGTCGAACGCTTCTAAAATTTACGATTTGCAAGGTTTTCGTTGGTCGGACGAGGCATATTTGGACAAGCAACGGCATAACGATATCTACGCCTCGCCCGTAAACATTTACGAAGTCAATTTGTTGTCTTGGCGAAAAAACGCCGACGGCAGCTATTATACCTATCGCCAACTCGCCAAAGAGTTGGTTGCGTACGTCAAGAAAATGGGGTACACGCACGTCGAATTTATGCCTGTAACCGAATATCCGTACGACGGTTCGTGGGGGTATCAAGTAACGGGCTATTTTGCCGTTACCTCCCGTTTGGGCGAACCGAAAGATTTTATGTATTTGGTCGATAGTTTCCATAAAGAGGGCATCGGCGTCATTCTCGACTGGGTTCCCGCACACTTCCCCAAGGACGCGTTCGGCTTGTACGAATTTGACGGCGCGCCGCTGTACGAACCGTCGCAATGGGATCGCAAAGAAATGCAGGGCTGGGGGACTCGGAAATTCGATTACGGTAGAAACGAAGTCGTTTCTTTCCTGATTTCCAGCGCGGTATTTTTGTTTGAAAACTATCACGTAGACGGCTTGCGTGTGGACGCGGTCGCTTCTATGCTCTACCTCGATTACGACAAAAAAGAGGGCGAATGGGTACCGAACGTATACGGCGAAAACAAGAACTTGGAAGCCATGGCGTTCTTGCGCCGCTTAAACGAAGCGGTGTTCGAGCGTTTCCCCAACGCCTTGATGATCGCGGAAGAATCGACGGCTTGGCCTATGGTTACGAAACCCACTTCTATGGGCGGTTTAGGCTTTAACTTCAAATGGAATATGGGGTGGATGAACGACGTACTTTCGTACGTTTCCACGAATCCGTTGTTCCGTCGATATAACCATAACAAGTTGACGTTCTCTATGATGTACGCCTTTTCCGAAAATTACGTGTTGCCCATTTCCCACGACGAAGTGGTGCACGGTAAAGCGTCGCTAATCGGTAAAATGCCGGGCGAATACGAAGAAAAGTTCGCAGGCGTACGCGTATTTTTAGGATATATGATGTCCCACCCCGGCAAAAAGTTGCACTTTATGGGTTCGGAGTTCGGACAGTTTAAGGAATGGAACTATAAAGAGGGTATCGAGTTTTTCTTGAAGGACTATCCCATGCACGAAAAGCTTTCCGTTGCCGTACGCGAGTTGAACGAGCTGTATAAAACCACGCCTGCTCTCTACGAGATCGAGGACAGTTGGGACGGCTTCGAATGGCTTGCGGCGGACGACGCGGATAGCAATTTCGTCGCGTACCAACGAAAGGATCGCGAGGGGAACTCCGTCGTCGCCATGCTCAATTTCTCGGGCAGCGATTTGACGAACTACCGCTTGGGGCTGCCTAAGGGAAAATATCAAGTGATCTACAACAGCGATTCCGTCCGTTACGGCGGTAGCGGCGCGATGAAGAAACATATTTTTACAACCACGAAATCGTTTAGCCACGGGAAAGAATATTCGATCGGATTCGATTTTCCCAAATTGACTTGCGTATATCTTAAAAAAATAAATTGAAGGGGGCTTTTATGCAAAGCAAAAAAGAATGTGTAGCAATGCTGTTGGCTGGCGGACAGGGTAGCAGACTGTACGCTTTGACCACCAACGTAGCAAAACCTGCAGTAGCGTTCGGCGCGAAATATCGCATTATCGATTTTCCGCTTTCCAACTGCGTAAATTCGGGTATCGATACGGTAGGTGTACTCACCCAGTATCAACCGCTCATTTTGAACGAGTATATCGGTAACGGACAACCGTGGGATTTGGACAGAAACTACGGCGGCGTACATATCCTTTCGCCGTATCAAGCCAAGACGAATTCGTCGTGGTACGCGGGTACGGCAAACGCCATCTATCAAAATTTACACTTTATGAGAATGTATAATCCCGAATACGTCTTGATTTTATCGGGAGATCACATTTATAAAATGGACTACGCGGCGATGCTCAAAGCGCACAAGGAAACGGGCGCGGATTGTACCATTGCAGCGATCAACGTGCCGTTGGAAGAAGCTTCCCGTTTCGGTATTTTGAATACCAACCCCGACGGTTCGATCTATCAATTTGAAGAAAAGCCTAAACAACCGAAGAGCACCTTGGCTTCTATGGGTATTTATATTTTCAGCGCGAAAAAACTGTTCAAATATTTGGAAGAGGACGACGCGAACCCCAACTCGTCCAAAGACTTTGGTAAAGACGTATTGCCTGCCATGCTGAACGCAGGCGAGAAGATGTTTTCCTATCGTTTCGAAGGCTATTGGAAGGACGTCGGTACGATTGCTTCCCTTTGGCAAGCGAATATGGACTTGCTCGGCGAAACGCCCGAATTCGACGTTGGCGACAAGTCTTGGAAGATCCATTCGCGCAATCCGCTTGCGCCTCCCGAACATATCGGCGAGGACGGCGTCGTGAAAAATTCGATGGTCGCGCTCGGCTGTGAAATCGACGGCGTAGTGGAAAATTCGGTACTCGGCAGCAACGTTATCGTAGAAAAGGGCGCGGTGGTGAAAGACGCCGTCGTGCTTGCAAATAGCGTAATTCACGCAGGTGCAACCGTTTCCTATTCGATTATCGACGAAAACGTAACGGTAGGCAAAAACGCTAAAATCGGCGTAGAAAAGCAGGATGACGCGGAGATCGTCGTGCTCGGCAGAGGAATCAACGTTGCCGACGGCGTTACGGTTACGGAAGGTCAAAAACACGAAAAGGATATTTTAGCGTAAAGGGGGAAGAGAAAAATGGCAGTATCCGCAATTGGCGTAATTTTTTGCAATATGCACGAAGAAAACGTTCCCGAACTCGTTCGTAGAAGAACGATGGGGTCTATTCCCTTCGGCGGTAGATACCGTATGATCGATTTCGCGTTGTCGAATATGGTCAACGCAGGGATCAGCACCGTCGGCGTCGCGGCGAGCAACAACTACCGTTCGTTGATCGATCACGTAGGTAGCGGTAAGGACTGGGATTTGGCAAGAAAGGACGGCGGCTTGATTTTAATGCCCCCGTTCTCGGATAGAAAAGATCAGCTGTATACCACTCGTTTAGAGGCCTTGAACAGCTTGCGCGGTTTCTTGGTACGCCGCAGTGAAAAGTACCTCGTTTTGATGGATTGCGACGGCGTTGCTCGTTTCGACGTATCGGATATAATTTCCTATCACGAAGAAAAGCACGCGGATATGACGCTCGTTACCGCTGTTCGTGAAATGGATAAATCGACCGATTTCATGGTGGTAAGCTCGGACGAAAGCGGACGTATCACCGATATCCAACTTGCGCCGCACGTAAAATCGGGCACGAAAGTGAACGCGTTTACCAACGTCATGGTCGTAGGACGCGCGTTCCTTTTGAATATCATCGAAGACGCGATTACGCACGGTTTCAAGAACTTTGAGAGCGACGTTTTGATTAAACAGCTGCACTCTTTGAAGATTTGCGAATATAAATTCAACGGCTTCTACGCGGCGATCGACAGTATGTCCGCCTATTACAAACACAATTTGGAATTGTTGCAAAAGGACGTTCGCGCCGATTTGTTCGGCGAACGGGATATCTATACGAAAGTACGCGATAGCGCACCTTCCAAATACGGTAAGGAAGCGGTGGTGAAAAACTCGCTCGTATCCGACGGTTGCGAGATCGAGGGCGTCGTTGAAAATTCGATCCTGTTCCGCGGCGTAAAAGTCGGAAAGGGCGCGGTCGTGCGCAACTCTATCGTTATGCAGGACAACATCATCGGAGAAAACACTTCCTTGAACTGCGTGATTACCGATAAGAACGTAGTGATCGGGGATAGAACGACGATCGGCGGCTGTGCCGATTTGCCCTACTACATTCCTAAGGGAACGAGATTATAAGGAGGAAGCGTATGCCTAAAAAGACGATCACGGCAACGGTAAAACCGATAGCCGAGAAAAAGGCGGTACAAGATCCCGTCGTAGAACGGAAAACGAACGTACTGTTCGTCGCTTCGGAAGCAAGACCGTTCATTGCAACGGGTGGACTTGCCGACGTAATTGGCTCGTTGCCGCAAGCGTTGGCGAAAGATCCGAAATACGATATTCGCGTCGTATTGCCGTTATATTCGGATATCAAGCCCGAATACCGTAGAAAGATGTCCTTCCTCGGCAACATTTTCGTGCCGCTCGGTTGGCGTAATCAATATTGCGGCATTTTCACCTGTTGTGAAAACGGCGTAACCTACTATTTCATCGATAACGAGTACTATTTCAAACGCCCCGGTTGTTACGGCTATTACGACGACGGCGAACGCTTTGCGTTCTTCTCGCGGAGCGTGTTGGAGATCATTCCGTTTATCGGCTTCTATCCTGAAGTGTTGCATTGCCACGATTGGCAGGCAGCCCTTGCCGCAATCTACTTAAAGACAATCTATTGCAAGCGGAAAGAGTATCAATTTATCCGTGCGTTGTTTACCATTCATAATATCGAATATCAAGGCAAATATTCGCTGGATATTTTGGAAGATTTGTTCGGTATTTCCAACGAGTATAGAGGACTGATGGAATACGACGGCTGTATCAACCTTATGAAAGCGGCGATCGAATGTAGCGAACGCTTCTCGACCGTCAGCCCGACGTACGCCAAGGAAATTCAAACGGCGCAATACGCGCACGGCTTGCAGGATATTATCTGTAAAAACGCCTTTAAGTTAACGGGTATTTTGAACGGTATCGACGTGGACTCGTACAATTCCGCAACCGATAAAGCGTTGTTTGCAAATTACGACGCGGAGCATTTGGGAAATAAAGCCGTATGTAAAGCGGAAATGCAAAAAATGCTTTCGTTGCCCGAAAAAGACGTGCCCGTCATTGCCATGATTTCCCGTTTGGTATCCCATAAGGGCTTGGATCTCGTCAAGACGGTGATAGAGGACGTTTTGCACGAAGACGTACAGTTCGTTTTACTCGGCACGGGCGATTTTGCCTACGAGGAATATTTCAAAGACCTTGCGCATAGATACGTGGGCAAGGTTTCGGCGAATATTGCATTTAACGGCGATTTATCGCGCAAGATATATTCGGGGGCGGATATCTTCCTGATGCCGTCCGTCAGCGAGCCTTGCGGACTTTCGCAAATGATCGCTTCGCGTTACGCTACCGTGCCTTTGGTGCGTGAAACGGGCGGCTTGTTCGACAGTATCAAATCGTACGGGGCCGGCGGTAACGGATTTACCTTTGCTTCTTGCAACGCATACGATATGTTATACGTCATTCACGAAGCGTTGGATACGTATAAAAACAAAGACGCTTGGCAAGCATTGATGAAGAGGGCGGCGACGACCGATTTCTCGTGGTTGCGTTCGGCGAACGATTATAAAGCGTTGTACGAAGCGACATTGAAAGTATAAGTAAAAGTACGGGGAAACGCTGAAATTCTCGGCGTTTCCTCGGTTACGTTAGATAAAAGTATAGGAGAAGAGAATATGAAAAAAGAAACCATGACGCAGAAGGAAGCAAAAGACCTGATTCAGGGTAAGCTTTCTCGCTATTTCGGCGTTGCGCCCAGCGAGGCACGCAAAGAACAGCTGTATAAAGCCGTCGTAATGTCGGTGCGCGATATTATGCTGGAAAAACGGCATAAATTCCACTTGACGACGAAGGCGGCGAAAGCAAAGCGCGTATATTATTTGTGTATGGAGTTCTTGATGGGGCGTTCCTTAAAGAACAGCGTATACAATTTAGGCGTTGCCGAAGCGTTTGCCGAAGCGTTGAAAGATTACGACGTTACGTTGGAGGACTTGTACGAATTAGAACCGGACGCAGGACTCGGTAACGGCGGGTTGGGGCGTTTGGCGGCTTGTTTCTTGGATGCGTTGGCTACGGGCGATTATCCTGCAATGGGCTTTTCCATTCGTTACGATTACGGCTTATTCAAGCAAAAGATCGTAGACGGTTGGCAAACGGAGTTGCCTGACGTATGGTTGCCGGGCGGCGAAGTTTGGTTGACGCAACGCAGCGATAAGGTATTCACCGTAAAATTCGACGGCTATGTAGAAGAGCAGTGGACGGAAAACGGTTTGCAAAGCATTTATCGCGACGCGAAAGAAGTGCAAGCGGTGGCGTACGATATGATGGTATCGGGTTATGATAGCCAAGCGGTATCGGTGCTCCGTCTTTGGAAGGCGCGCAGCGTACAAAACTTCGATATGAAACTCTTTTCGCAGGGCGACTACGCTTCCGTAATGAAAGAGGACAACGAAGCCGATTTGATTTCTAAAGTCTTGTATCCTGCTGATAATCACGCCGAGGGTAAATCGTTGCGCTTAAAGCAGCAATATTTCCTCGTTTCCGCGTCGTTGCAAAACATTTTAGCCGATCATAAGAGAAGATACGGCTCGTTGCGCTTGTTGCCGAAAATGGCGGCTATCCACTTGAACGATACGCACCCTGCGTTGGCGATTCCCGAATTGATGCGTTTGTTGATCGACGAAAACGGCATGAGCTGGGACGAAGCGTGGAATATCACCACTTCCGTTTGCGCGTATACCAACCACACCGTTTTGGCGGAAGCGTTGGAAACGTGGCCCGAGGACTTGATTGCAAGACGGTTGCCTCGTATCTATACCATTTTGAAAGAAATCAATCGTCGTTTCTGTGAAGATTTATGGCAAAAATACCCCGGCGATTGGGATAAAATTTCCCGTATGGCGGTCATTTCCTACAACACCGTCAAAATGGCGAATTTGTCCGTACTCGGCTCGCATCACGTAAACGGCGTATCCGGTTTGCATAGTGAAATTATCAAAGAGAGTATCTTCAAGGACTTTTACGAATATACGCCGAACAAGTTTACGAACGTTACGAACGGCATTGCGCATAGACGTTGGTTAAATCAATCAAACAAAGAACTTTGCGCGCTGTTGAACGATTGTATCGGCGAGGGGTACGCAAAGGACGCGTCGAAACTTGCGGAGTTTAAGAAGTTTGAAAACGACGACAGCGTTTTGCAACGCTTAGACGAGATCAAAGCGATCAAGAAGAAGCAATTTGCCGAATTCGCCTATAAAAAACAGGGCGTGATTATCGATCCGAATACCCTTTTCGACGTACAGGCAAAGCGTTTGCACGAATATAAGCGTCAGCTTTTGAACGTATTGCATATCATTCACGATTATTTGATTTTGAAAGAAAATCCCGATACGCCCATGCAGCCGAAAACGTATATTTTTGCGGCAAAAGCGGCGGCAGGCTATTATATGGCGAAGAAAATCATCAAATTGATTTGCTACTTGGCTGAAGATATTCGCAAAAACCCGAAAATCGCGGAAAAATTGAACGTCGTATATATGGAAGATTATAACGTTACGATGTCCGAATCGTTGATGCCAGCTTCGGAAATTTCCGAACAAATTTCTCTTGCAGGTAAGGAAGCGAGCGGTACGGGCAACATGAAATTCATGATCAACGGTGCGTTGACGATCGGTACGTTGGACGGCGCGAACGTGGAAATGAGCGAACACGTCGGTATGGATAATATCTTCATCTTCGGCTTGAAGGCGAACGAAGTGTCCGAAATTTGGAGAAACGGTTACTCTTCCAGCGTATATTACAACAACGACGCCGCTTTGAGAAAGATCGTAGAAGCGTTGATCGTCGGTTTCAACGGCGAATCGTTTGCGGATATTGCAAACTATCTCTTGACGGGCGCGCCCGTTGCCGATCCGTATATGTGCATGGCGGACTTCGAGTCGTACACGGTAACGCAACAAGAACTTTCTCGCTTGTATTCGCAAGAAAAACGCGCTTGGAATCAAAAAGCGTTGCGGAATATCGCGGCGGCAGGTTACTTTGCCGCGGATAGAAGTATCCACGAATACGCGGAAAACATTTGGAACTTGAAGGCTTTACACTAACCGTATACCAACGAAAAGCCGTATTATCGTACGGCTTTTCGTCTTTTTAAGCGAATATGAAACACTTTTATTATAACCCATTGGACGTTGCCTGCAAGAGCGTTGTAGGCGGCGTTGCGGTGGGAGAACGGCTACAATGGAACGTTTACGCGTTAAACGAGGAAAGGGGACGTAACGATTTGTCTACGCCCTCGCTTTCCGCTTGCCACAAACCGTCGCAAAAGGCGTATTTATTGCTGAATAAAGACGGCGAAGCAGCTACGTCCTACGAAATGACGATCACCGACTTCGGCTATTCAATCGAACTTGCCTTGCAAGAACGCGGATTATACTTTTACGTCTTTTCCATCGAGGGTGCAGGTTTTCTTTCCTGCGGCTATTTACAAAACGGCTATCTCTCCGAACAACCGCACGGCTTTTTGTTGACGGCGTACGATCCGTCCTATCAAACGCCCGAATGGTTCAAAGGGGGAGTGATGTACCAAATTTTCCCCGATCGCTTTTGCAAAGTGGGAACTATGCCTGACATAACGGGAAGAGTGCGTCGAGAAGACTGGGGCGGTGAGCCTACATTTCGTCCGAACGAATACGGAAAGGTGCTTAACAACGACTTTTTCGGCGGAAATTTCAAGGGAATACAAAGCAAATTGCCGTATTTGCAAAAACTCGGCGTTACGGTCGTTTATTTGAACCCGATTTTCGAAGCGGCGTCCAATCACCGCTACGATACGTCCGATTATCGCAAAACCGATCGTTTTTTGGGCACGGAAACCGACTTTAAGGAACTCGTCGACGCGGCGAACGCGTGCGGTATTCGGCTGATTTTAGACGGCGTATTCAATCATACGGGCGACGACAGCGTCTATTTTAACAAATACGGGCGTTACGATAGCGTCGGCGCGTATCAATCGCAGGACTCGCCGTACTATTCTTGGTATTCCTTCCAAGAATTTCCCGATAAATACAGCAGTTGGTGGGGAATTGACGTTTTACCCGAAGTCAACGAAACGTCCGAGGCGTATCAAGAGTTTATTTTCGGAGAAAAGGGCGTTTTGAAGCAATGGCTTGCCTACGGTATCGGCGGTTATCGCTTGGACGTTGCGGACGAATTACCCGATTTCTTCTTACGAAAATTGCGTACTTCCGTCAAGGAAAGCAACCCGAACGCCGTCATTATCGGCGAGGTTTGGGAGGACGCGTCCGACAAGATTGCCTATTCGCAACGACGGGAATATCTACAAGGCTACGAATTGGACAGCGTTATGAATTATCCGATGAAAGAAGGCATCATTCGGTATATGCAGACGGGCGACGCGTTGGCGTTGTTGCATACCGTACGCGTCTTAATCGATCATTATCCGAAACAAACGGTGGACTGCCTGATGAATATTTTAGGCACGCACGATACGGCGCGTATCGTAACCGTATTAGGCGGTATTTGCTGCAATACTAAGGAAGAAATGTCGAAAAAAGAGGCGTTTTTATCGGAAAAAGACAAGGAAATTGCCGTAGATCGATTGAAAACGGCTGCCGTATTACAATTTACCCTGCCCGGCGTACCGTGCGTCTATTACGGCGACGAAAACGGTCAGGAAGGGCATATCGATCCGTTTTGCCGTCGCTGCTTCGATTGGGAAAATCTAAACGAGAATTTGATTTCGTTCTACGCGCGGCTCGGTGAAATTCGGAAACGCTATCGCGACGTGTTCAAGGACGGCGTGTTTACGCCGTTGCACGCGGAAGACGGTTTACTATTTTATAAACGCCAAAATAAAAACGGTTGCGTTTACGTATATGTCAATCATTCGTCGAAACGATATTTGTTGCGTTTGCCGAATCCCGTAACAGATATTTTGAACGATCGAACGCATGAAAACGAATTGGAAGTTGAACCGTACGCACGCGGAATATTTATAACGAACGACGAAGAAAAGCGCGAAAGATAAAAATTAAGCCCCCTAACTTGATTTTCTCGCGCTAACATTTCGTAAAAGCTGCATTTTACGAATAGTTATCTTTGTTGCCGCAACGTCTTTTTTCCGTCCCCTATCGGCACGGGTTCAGTCTATATAAGGTCAAAACGATATGAAACAAGTCAACTATTATACTACGCGTAACATTCAGGATATCGATAAAATCGGGGAGCTGTTGGAACAACTGCCCCCCTTTTGCGAAGACTATTTTTTAGGCATCGAATCGAGAACGAGCTGTCAAACGCGCTTAAAATACGCCTACGATTTGCGCATTTTCTTCGATTTTTTATCCAAGAAACGGTTGCGCGGTATTCCCGTTGCGGAAATTACCTTAGAGCATTTAGAAGCGGTTACGAACAACGACATCGAGCTGTTTTTAAGCTACTTGTCCCACTATCGCTTTAACGATAAGCAGCTTTCCTGCAACGAACGCGCCAAAGCGCGTAAACTTTCCGCCGTGCGTGCCCTATTCAAGTATTTTTTTAACAAGGGCTTGATCGAGGTTGACAATTCGGCGAAAGTCCCTACGCCGAAGCTGCACGACAAAGAAATTATCCGTTTGGAAGCGCACGAAGTGTCTAAACTCATTCAAACGGCAGAAAACGGCGACGGACTTTCCAAGCACGCCGTCGGATACCACGCCAAAACGAAAATGCGCGATACGGCGATTTTAACGCTGTTTTTAGGTACGGGAATCCGTATCAGCGAGTTAGTCGGGTTGGACAACGAGAGCTTCAATTTCAAGGAAAACTCCTTTTTAGTTACCCGCAAAGGCGGCAATCAAGCCATTTTATACTTTTCCGACGAAGTGAAATACGCCTTGCAAGAATACATAGCTGAAAAGACGAACGATCCGAAGATTCCACAGGAAGAAAACGCGTTTTTCCTCTCCTTGCAATACCGTCGGATCAACGTGCGGACGGTAGAAAATTTGGTAAAAAAATATAGCAAAATCGTTTCCCCTCTTAAAAAAATCACGCCACATAAACTGCGGAGTACATACGGCACGCGATTGTATAACGCGACGGGCGATATTTATATCGTAGCCGACGTTTTGGGACATCGAGACATCAATACGACGAAGAAACATTACGCCGCAATCACGCAAGAAAACAGACGACAAGCTGCAAACAAAGTCCCCTTGCGCGACGATGCGACGGACGATACGGACTGAGATTATGGCGACGAATACGGAAAACGTTTATATCATTCAGCCGATTACCCGCGAAAACGGCGGCAAATACCGCGTGTTACACGACGAAGCCGTTTCTTTGATTGAAAGTGCGGGTGCGCAATACGCAGGCACGATCTACCAAACGATACGCGAAATTAACGCCGCAACCTTTATCGGTTCGGGAAAATTAGAAGAATTAAACGAACGCTTGTACGGGTTGGACGATATTACCGTGCTCTTCAACGGCGAACTTTCCCCTTCGCAAACGCTGAATATTTCCGCAGCGTTGCAGGATAGAAAGGTGATCGATCGCACGACGTTGATCTTGGATATTTTTGCCAAAAACGCCAAGAGTAACGAAGGTAAATTGCAGGTAGAGTTGGCGCAGCTAAAATATTTATATCCGCGTTTGAAGGGTAAAGGCGCGGCACTTTCGCGTTTAGGTGGCGGCGTAGGTACGCGCGGTCCGGGCGAAACGCAGTTGGAAACCGATCGAAGGTATATTCGCGGCAGATTGCAATATTTGGAAAAACGGTTGAGCGAATTGAAGAAACGCCGCGGTTTATGGTCGGTGAGACGAAAAAAAGACGACGTGAAAACCGTCGCCCTCGTCGGCTATACGAACACCGGAAAATCTACCCTCTTGCAAGCCTTGACGGGCGAGGAAACGTTTATCAAAGACGCCCTTTTCGCTACGCTAGATACCACTTCTCGTCAATTTACCGTTAACGGCGTCCCCTTTTTGCTCGTAGATACCGTCGGTTTTTTACAAGATCTACCGCACGATTTAATCGACGCCTTTCAATCGACTTTGGAAAGCGCGTTAGAATGTGATTTGGCGTTGATCGTTTGCGACGCGACGAGCGAATTCGATATGCAGTTGCAAACGACGCTCGATACGTTGCGTTCGTTGCAATGCACCGTGCCCTATATCGTCGTTATGAACAAGGCGGAAACGGTCGATACCGCCGTGTTGCCTTACGGCAGCATACCTATATCCGCCAAGGAAAAACTCGGATTAGAACGATTAAAACGGGAAATTTTGCGACGGTTCGACGATCAATTTACCTTTTGTCGACTGTTCGTTCCCTACGCAAAATGGAACGCTTACGCGAGCGTACAACCACTGTTGACCGAACGAAACGTCTCCTTTACGGACGAAGGTAAAGTCGTAGACGTCGTCTTGCCGTCCAAATACGCCGATAAGATTACGGAATTTATCGATACGACGACGAATAGTACTACGCCGTAAAACAAAACCGCATAAAAGTATCACCCCGACGAATCGCAAGCATCGGGGTGATATTTTTATTTGTCGTTATATTCTTCAGGGTTGGTATAGATCTTATCGATTTTGATAGAAGCGAAGTCCTTTACGTCGATACATTTTCCGCAATTATCGCACACCTTTCTCGGATCTAAATCGCAAGTTTCACACTCTAAACAGCCGATACACTCCCTATCGTATAAAACACATTCTTGTCCGAGATGCGTTCCCTCTTTTTTCATCGCCACAGCCTCCGTAATTTTTCTTTTCCTATATTATACCATAAAATTTCTAAAAATCAAGCGTTTTTTCGTAAACATTTGTTTGCTTTTTATAAAAAAGTATGTTATAATAGCGTTAAGGATATACACGAGATAGGTGTTTTTATGATTAACGAGGAAAAATTGATAAAAGTTATGGATTATATCCGTAAATTTTCGGAAGAAAACGGATATACCCCCTCCGTGCGTGAAATTGGCAAGGAATGCGGAATTAAATCGACGGCGACCGTACACAGCTATATCGAACGTTTGCAAAATAAGGGCTATCTGAATAAAGCGGATAACAAAAAACGTTCGGTTACGTTGGGTAAAGGTTCGGGCGTAACCATTCCCCTCGTCGGTGTCGTTACGGCAGGTCAACCCGTTTTCGCGTATGAAAATTACGAAGATTATTACACTTTCCCCGTCGGCGAATTTAAGGGCGAAGAATTGTTTATGCTTCGCGTCAGCGGTACGTCGATGATCGACGCAGGCATTATGGACGGCGATAAAATTATCGTACGCCGTCAACAAACGGCGGAAAACGGTGAAATCGTCGTGGCACTCGTAGACGATTCCGCAACCGTAAAGCGTTTGTTCCGTCGCGGCGGAAAGGTCATCTTGCACCCCGAAAACGAAGCGTTGGACGATATGGTTTTCGAACCGAACGAAGTGTCCGTGCTCGGTAAAGTCGTCGGATTGATGCGTACGCACCTCTCCTAACGGATAAACAGTCGATAAAAAATCCCCGATTCGTTCGGGGATTTTTACTTTATAAGCTTTTCAAGTAGAAAATTTCATTTTCCGTCAGCGGACGCACCGCACCGCGATCCAAGCCCGTCAACTTCAAATTGCCGATACTGATTCGCTTTAAGAACGCTACCGTGCGCCCTATGCTCTCAAACATACGACGAACTTGGCGGTTGCGCCCCTCGGTGATGGTGATGTGCACTTTCGTGTATTCTTTGTTCGTTTCCACGATATGCGCCTTGCATTTTTTCGTCAAAACGCCGTCCAATTCCACGCCCGAACGAAGCGGATTGAGATCCTTTTCCGTGAGCGTCCCCTCCACTTTGACGAGATAGGTTTTGGGAATTTCGCTCTTCGGGTGGGTTAAACGGTAGGATAAATCGCCGTCGTTGGTGAGTAACAACAACCCTTCCGTATCGTAGTCTAACCGACCGATCGGGAATACTCTTCCCACTCCGTCGGGTAACAAGTCCATTACCGTTTTTCTACCGCGATCGTCGGCAACGCTGCAAATGACTCCCTTCGGTTTGTTCATGATATAGTACGCTTGTACCGTTTCGCTCGTATCGATCGGCGTACCGTCCACGAGGACGAGATCCCCCTCTTCCACTTGCGCGCCAAGCGTAGCGCGTTCGCCGTTGATAAGCACTCTGCCTGCAGTAATCATATCGTCGGCGTGCCGTCTGCTCGCCACGCCCTTTTCCGCTAAAAATTTATTGATTCTCATTCGTAAAACTTCCGTTCGTTTATTTTCTATCTTATAGTTTATATAAAATTCCCGAAAAAAGCAACCGTTTTGCGAGATATATTGAAAATTCCCCGACGGAATCGTCGTTTTTTTTCTTGACAACGTCGCGATCGTACGCAACGGCACGCCTTTCCAAGAGTGCTTCTTCTTCCGCTAAAAGCGGATAATAACGATCCTCTTTGGCGTGCGCGAGCAACGTTCCCCGATCGGACTTCAAACGGAACGGCTCGTCTTTGGAAAGGACTTTCACTCGCCGATAGGCGGCGAACGCGTCGTCGAGTAGACGTATGGAGCGTTCGTAGGTCGTAGGACAATGCAACAACGTCGTAACGATCGTCATGCCGTTGCGCGTTGCTGCGGAGACTAAGCACCGCCCTGCTTCCTTCGTATATCCCGTTTTTACGCCAACGGCGTCGTCGTATAAATGCAGGAGTTTGTTCTTATTCTTCCAATGCCTCGGCGCGTAGTATTGCGTAGATACGATCTCTCTGAATACGTCGTTTTGCATGGCGTAACAGGTAATCAAACTTAAATCGTATGCCGTCGTATAATGGTTTTTACTCGGCAAGCCGTGCGGATTGTCAAAATGCGTGGCAAGCGCGCCTGCTTTTTGCGCCGTTTCGTTCATTTTCGCCGCAAATCGATCGATAGAACCGCAACAATAGAGTGCGAGCGTTTCCGCGCAATCGTTCCCCGACCGCAACATTAGACCGTATAACAACTCTTCTACCGTATAGACGTCCCCTGCTTGCAAATAGACGGAAGAACCCTCTACGCCCACGCTTTCTTTCGGAACGGTTACCTCACGCTGCAAATCGTCGCATAGTTCGATCACAGTTATACAAGTCGCAATTTTCGTGGTGCTTGCCATAGGCAACCGCACGTCGCCGCGGCGTTGATAAAGCACTCGGCGGCTGTTGACTTCCATAACGCATTCCGCTTTCCCCTCCGAGATCGTTTGCGCGCTAACGCAATTCGTCGTCGAGAGGGAAAAAACGCAAATAAGCGTGCATATCGCCGCATATACGCAGGTACGGCGGAGTAGTTTTTTAATCATCGTTCTTATTCGCCATAACGTCCTTTATAATTTCGCCTGCGCGTTCGACCAAACTGTCTACCGGTTCATCGGTGATGCGTAAAATATGGCAGCCGTTTCCGTCGTCAATCAAAAAGCCCAACGGCTTCATGCTGATCACCGCGCCGCTACCGCCTGCAAAGGGCAACGAATCCGCTTCTTTCACGACTTTGACGTCGCCGTATTCGCCACCGCCCGACAGATTGCCCATCGTGATTTTGGAAAAGGGTATAATTTGCCGTCCGCTTGCCGTAACAAACGGCTTGCCGATGACCGTATTGACGTCGGCGAGTTGATTTAAGTGTGCCACGGAAGAATCGACTAAACGATTGATTTTTTGATTTTTCTCCCCCATATTTCTTTGATTTTCTCCTTAATAAATTTCAAAAAGTTGCAAAACAGCAAAAACAGCGAAAAATAGATCGTACAATGCAGAGAAACGCGCAATACGTCCCCGTCGGTAAGCCATAGATTGTTTTCGATTTTCTCCTTATCGCCACCCGACGCTAAAAAATAGACGCGTAACAGCGTATGTGCCGTTGCGACGGGCAGGAGATATTCCGCGCCCGTTTCCGTCGTTAAGCGAAAGGATAGCAGCTTAAACGAACGCACGAAGGAAAAGCGTTTCCGCTCGCTGTCCATTTGCGTATACGGCACGAGAATCGCCTTTCGTTTCCCGACGTGCAAAGCAACGCCGCCGCGATAGGTTTGGATATACCCGCCGAGCAATCGGAACGCTTTGCAAAGATAGATAGCAAACCCTGCCTTTTTGCCGTTGACGTCGTAATAGAGATCGGTTTGAACGGTGATCGGAAAAAAGAATAGCAAGGCGGCGAATAGCGTCCATAACGCGGAAATAAAAAACGACCTGCCCATATCGATACTATGGGCAGGTTCGGGAAAAATATGTACTTTTCGATTATTGAATTTTGATGATACCGTCTTCGATATCCTTTAAGAAATCGGGCAATTCGAAACCGTCGTTTGCCACGGGCTTTTCTTCGCTTTCCGCAACCGATTGCCCTTCGCCCTCGTCCTCTTCTTCGTTTTCGGGATCGTAGACGTCCTTCTCGTAGAGATAATTGCTGTCTACGTCGTTGACGGCGTTCAATTCCGCAATGCGCTTCATAAGCTCTTCGTAATCGGGCAATTCGGACAGCGTTTTCAGCTTAAACCGCTTTAAGAAATTGTCCGTCGTGGCATACAATACGGGCTTCCCTGCCGTTTCCTTTCTACCGCAAGGATAAATCATATCCAAGTTCAACAACGTCGTAATCGCGTAATCGCTGTTTACACCGCGCACCGCCTCTAATTCGGAACGAGTGATCGGTTGTTTGTAGGCAATGATTGCCGCGCACTCTAACACCGTTCTCGTAAATTCCTTTTCACGGATCGGGCGCAGTGCCAACGCAACTAAATCTTTATAATCGGGGTTGGTTGCAAGCTGCAATTTGTGGTTAAAATTCAGCAGTCGAATACCGCACGCATCCGAATATTTCTTTTCTAATTGTCTTACCGCCGCGTCCATATCGCGTTTCGTAACGTCTAATTTCTCACGCAACAAATCAACGGGTACGGCGTCGCCGCTGGCGAATAAAATCGCCTCAATTATATTCGTCAATTTCTCCAAGTTCTTCGTCCTCGCTTCTATTAGGATTCTTCTTTATTACGATCGTAGAAAACATTTCGTCCTGTTTCACCACGATAAATTGATGCTTTAACAACTCCAACAACGCTTGAAAGGTCGTTACGATTTCAGGCGTATCCGCGTTTTCGTCGAATAACGATTCAAACTCCGTCGATTCCTGCGCGGTGATCCGTTCGCGAATATGTTTGATTTTATCTTGAACGGTATAGACGTCTTTAGGAATTTCTCTCGGCGGTGCGGCGTCCCGTTTTTTGCTTTCCAAACGCAACATCATCTTCGTGAACGCGTCCACCAAACCGTCTAACGTCAAGTCTTTATACTGCACCTGAACGGCAGTTAAATCTTTATCGGGGGCTTTGAAAAAGTACCCTACCGTTTCACGTTCTTTCAGCTTATGCGTTTCCTCTTTGATAATTTTATATTCTTCCAAGGCACGAATAAGCTCTTGTTCGGGGTCGTTATCTTCGTCGTAATATTCGTCGAAACCGTCGTCGGGCGGCGGCACGAGACTACGTGCTTTGATATCGATAATCGTCGCCGCGATATTCAAATATTCGCTCGCCTTTTCCATATCCAAGTAGGGCAAACCCTTCATATAGAAAAGGAATTGTTCGGTTACTTGCGAAACGAAAATATCTTTGATTTCGATTTCTTCCTCTTTGATGAGATACAACAACAAGTCTAACGGCCCTTCAAAATTTTCAAGGACGGTCGTATAATCGACTTCCGTTTCAAAATTTTTGACCGATTCCACGGTAAATTTCTCTTTTTCCATTGCTCTCCTCGTTTTTTCGCTTAGTCGTTCTTTTGCAAACGCGTCGGCAGAACGTCGTTCCGCACGAGATCTTCATACGTTTGCGGTTTTACGATATATTCCGCGTTCCCCTCGTGAACGAGCACGCAGGGCGGAATTTTGTTGCGGTTATAATTCATCGCCATCGAGTAGTTATACGCGCCCGTGGAAAGTACGGCAACGATGTCCCCTGTTTTTGCTTTCGGCAAGGTAACGTTCGCCGCGATAATATCGCCGCTTTCACAGCATTTTCCAGCCAAAGTTACGATTTCCGTTCCATCTTCCGCCGCGCGGTTGGCAAGGACGGCCGTATATTTCGATTGATACAAGGCGTAGCGCGGATTGTCAAACATTCCGCCGTCTACGGCTACGTACTTTTTAACGCCGGGAATATCCTTGATTGCGCCGACGGTATACAGCGTAACGCCGGCTTCGCCGACGATCGATCTACCCGGTTCGATCAACAAATACGGCAACGGTAATCCGTATAACTCGGCGTTTTCTTTGACGGCGGTCGCTAACGCGCGAACGTATTCCGCGTAGCCCTCCGAGCCGATTTTTTTATCCTCGTTCGTGTACCAAACGCCGAACCCACCGCCCATATTGAGCGTATCGGGGATAAAACCGAGTTTTTCACGCATTTCCGCGGCAAAACGCATACATTTTTTTATCGCCAGCACGAACGATTCCTTTTCGAAAATTTGCGAGCCGATATGGCAATGATATCCGCCGAGTTTGATATTCTCCTTCCGTAAAGCGTATGCGGTAATGCGTTCCGCTTCCCCGTTGGCAATCGAATAGCCGAATTTGCTGTCTGTCGTCGCCGTTTGCACGAACGCGTGCGTATGCGCTTCGATTCCGGGATTGATTCTAAGGAGTACCTTTTGCGTGATACCGCGCTTTTTCGCGGCGGCGGAGATCAAATCTAACTCGCTATACGAATCGGCGACGATACAACCGACGGCGGCGTCCAACGCTTCTTCGATTTCATACGGCAATTTATTGTTGCCGTGCATATAGATTTTATTCGCGGGAAAACCTGCCGATAAAGCCGTGTATAATTCGCCGCCCGATACGACGTCTACGCCGATACATTCCTCGTCGGCAATACGATAGATCGCCTGACAGGAAAAGGCTTTGGACGCGTATAAGACCATCGCGTTTTCACCGTATTCGTTCCGTAAAGCGTCGCGGTACACCCCCATCATTTTGCGGATATACGCCTCGTCGAAAAGATATACGGGCGTGCCGAATTTTTGCGCCAAAGCAACGCAGTCCGCACCGCCGATTTCCAAATGTCCCCGTTCGTTTATCTTTAAGGTATCTCTTTCGTTCATATTCAACGCCTTCTTTTACCGAATAATCATATATATTTTATCAAATTCGACGCAAAATTGCAAGGATAGAAAGGCTGTTTTTACGCTAAAAATCCGCTTTTCATCAATAATTTTGATAAAAAACGGATTTTTCCTTTTTATTCTTCTTATATCAGCCGTTCCAACCGCGTGCAACGTCCCCGAAACGGTCGAAAAAGTCGGCGGCTT
Source organism: uncultured Clostridia bacterium (assembly GCA_964504025.1). Classification (GTDB taxonomy): domain Bacteria; phylum Bacillota; class Clostridia; order Christensenellales; family Borkfalkiaceae; genus Scatosoma. Next base: position 9,950 of record CAZDCO010000006.1, on the reverse strand, counting down.
CCACGTCGTTTCCTGCTACGAGCGGCACTCTGTCCGCCTCCACGCCGTCCTTATAGACGATCGCCGTACCGATACGTTCCCCTTTTGCAATCGGAGCACGGAGCGCACCGTCGTATTGCGTTTCTACGCGCACGTCCGCTTCCGTACCTCGGCGTAAGAACACGTACGACGAGCGTACGGGATAGGCTCGTAACGACTTCGTTTTTCCTGCGGAAACGGGTACGGCTTCGTCTGCCGATTTTTCCTCTTCCAAGACGGGCTGTACGCAATAGTTTGCAAAGGCGTAATCGAACATGCCGCGCACGTCGTCGAAACGGTTTTTGCTGCTATCTTCGCCGATTACGACGGAAATCACGCGCATATCCTTGCGTTTTGCCGTTGCCGCGAGACAAAATCCTGCTTGATTGGTAAAGCCCGTTTTACCGCCGTCGCAACCGTCGTAAAAACGTACCAACTTGTTCGTGTTGGTGATTTCCGTATATCTCCCTTTCGGGTGAGTGAATTTATCAGTCCAAACGTTGCCGTAGCGATAATATTCTTCGTGTGAAAGCAAAGTTTTTAGCATAATCGCCACGTCTTTCGCGCAGGAGTATTGCGGTTCTTTCGGTAAACCCGTGCAGTTGGAAAAGAGCGTATCGTTCGCGCCCAACCGCTTTGCCGTATCGTTCATTTTTGCCGTAAACACTTCTTCGCTACCTGCGATTCGTTCGGCTAAGGCAACGCAACTGTCGTTTGCGGAACAAACGACGATACTTTTGATCAAATCGGTCGTTTTATATTTTCCGTTTGCTTCCAAAAACACTTGCGAACCGCCCATAGACGCCGCTCGTTCGCTGACGGCAATTTCCTCTTTGAGCGATAAAGCACCCTCTTCTATCGCTTCAAAAGTTAAAATTAACGTCATGATCTTGCACATACTTGCAATCGGCAAGCGTTGCCGTTCATTTTTACTAAAAATCGGCGTTTGAGAGGCGTAATCCATCAAATACGCCGATTTTGCATGCGCCGCCAAGCCGTTTTCCCCGTTTATAGCCGTCGTTGCCGCCCATTCGTATCTCGTTTCGGCTGCCGCCGCGCGTACGTTTCCTTTCAGGAAAGGCACGCCGAATACGCAAGCCGCCCCGACGAGTAAAGCTACCGTTTTTTTCATATCTTCCCTCCATTTGTCTGACAACACCTAACTACTATGCGTGTCATAATAATTATGTTTCGCGTAGTACCCTGCTATTGTCGCAACATTTCTTCAATATCGATACCGTATCCGCGAGTCGGATCGTTGACGAATACGTGCGTAATCGCCCCTATCAGCTTTCCGTTTTGCATGATCGGGCTACCGCTCATTCCCTGTACGATACCGCCCGTTTCCGCAATCAAATCGTCGTCTACAATCTTCAAAACGTAATTTTTGTTGTCTCTGTTGCCTTTATCTACCTTAACGATCTCAATATCGTACCGCTTGGGTTCTACGCCGTTTACCGTGGAATAGATATACGCTTTCCCGGGTGCGACGTCCGTTGAATCCGCAACGGCGCGCATTAGATCGCTCACTTCAAATTCTTCGGATATTTGCCCGAAAATGCCGCAATCGCACAGTTTTTCCGCCTTTCCGAGCGTTTTATTGCTTAAAAACATACCTTTTAATTCGCCGGCTTTACCGCGCACGCCTTTGCATACGCCGACGATACTACATTCGTATACCGTTCCTTGGGCAATTTTCATATTGGTATGATCTTCACCTACGACGGAATGTCCCAACGAACCGAACCGTCCGTTGACGGGGTCGATATAGGTAACCGTACCTATCCCCGAAACGTTATCGCGTGCCAAGATCCCGATCTTGTATTTGCCGCTGATTTTGTCTTTTACGGGCGTAATTTCGTACGTTTTCACTTCCTCGCCGCGCTTTACGCGCAACGCGACCGCTTTCGTGCGTTGCGTATCTAAAATTTCGTTCAAACGCTCGATCGTCGCCACGTCGATATTCGCGGCGGAAAGTATTTTATCGCCCGTACGCAATCCTGCGCGTAACGCAGGCGAAGATACTCCCTCGTCCGTCATCACCTCGCAAAAACCGACTACTTGCACGCAGCCCGATTGCAAGGTAAACCCTGCGGACATACCGCCTACGCACACCAACGCTTGCTCCGCTTTTGCCGTTATGCGTTCTTCTTGCATAGGCGCAAAAGCAAACGAGCAAACGGAAAGTGCCCCCAAAACAAAAATACTCAATTTACGCATACCAACCCTCCGTTACAGGTATTGTGCGTAATTTGAGTATTTCTATTCGTTTTTATAAATTTTATAAAGTAGCTTTGAACGCCGCGGCTTCTTTTAAGAGTTCGTCGGCGTGTTGCAAAGCGATCGTTTGGTGCTCCGTACCGCCAAGCAAACGAACGATTTCCAACCGCTTGCCCCGTTCGTCCAACGCGTGCACGTTCGTCAGCGTTTTACCGTTTTGTTCTCTCTTCTCGATGAGATATTCGTTATCGCTCATCACCGCGATTTGCGCCAAGTGCGATACGGCGATAACCTGCGTTCGTTTGGCAATCGTCGCAAGCTTCTCTCCGACGACTTTTGCCGTCATACCGCTGATTCCCGCGTCGATTTCGTCGAAAATATAGGTAGAAATTTCGTTGACGGCGGAAAGTTGCGTCTTGATCGATAACATCAAGCGGCTCATTTCGCCGCCGCTAATGATTTTACCCAACGCCTTCATCGGCTCGCCTGCGTTGGCGGAGAACAGGAACGTAATCGAATCCAACCCGTTTTGCGTTGCCAACGGCGCGTTTTCTACCGTATACTCGTTAAAATCGATGGCAAATTGTGCGTTTTGAATGTTTAACGTCTTCAATTCGTTCGTTACGCGCTCGCAAAACGCGTTGCCTTGCGTTTTTCTAAGCCGCGTGATGCGTTGACATACCGAAAAGATCTTTTTCAATACCTTTTCGCGTTCGATCGTGCATTTTGCAAATTGTCCTTCGCAATCGGACAATAAATCGTATTCGGCGGTGATTTTGCGCAAATATTCGTCAATCGCTGCCTTATCCGCGCCGTATTTGCGCTTTAATGCCTTGATTGCGTCCAACCGAGCTTCTACCTGCTCCGCTTCGTTTTCGTCGAAATACAGCTCGTCCGCAAGGTCGGATACCGTTTCCGCAAGGTCGTCTGCTTCCATCGCTAAATTTTCCAAACGATCGTGCACGGAAGCATACGACTCGTCCAGCTTGGATACGCTCGAAACGGCGCGCGCCGCGTTCCGCAGTCCGTCCAACGCACCGCCCTCCGACGATAACGTTTGCGCCGCTTCCTGTAACGCAAAGATGATTTTTTCTAAATTTTGCATTTTATTGCGTTTGGAAAGAAGTTCTTCCTCTTCACCCTCTCGCAAATCGACGCTTTCGATCTCTTCGATTTGGAATCGCAACAGTTCCAAAGTACGGTTACGTTCCTGTTCGTTACCGCCGAGTGCGGCAAGCTTTTCGTCGATCGATTTCTTCTCTTTTAACAGCGCGGAAAGCGCGCTCATTTCCGCAACGAGCGGTTCGCCGATGACGTCGTCCAACAATTTCAATTGATTGCTTTCCTTTAAGAGGAAGAAATGTTCGCTTTGTCCGTGTACGTCCACGAGGGAATCGGTAATTTTTCGCAGCATACTCGCCGTTACCGTATTGCCGTTGACTTTTATGGTGTTTTTACCGTTCAAGGAAAATTTACGCGAAATGATAATTTCCCCGTCCGTTTCCACGTCTAATTCGCGCAAGGCTTCCACCGCCTTGGCGGTTTCAGGCACGATAAATTCGGCTTTTACCAAACATTCCGTTTCCCCGTATCGAATCATCGTTTTATCCGCTTTTGCGCCCAAAACGAAGTTGACGGAGTCGAGGATAACCGATTTACCTGCACCCGTTTCACCGGACAGTACATTCAGCCCTTCGCCGAAAGTAATTTCCGCGTTTTCAATCAACGCTACGTTTTTTATGACCAGTCTTGCTAACATACCGCCGTCCGTTATTTCATGAATTCGTTAATTTTATCTACGATAACCAACGCGCTCTCGTCCGATTCGCATACGACGAGCAACGTATCGTCGCCTGCCACCGAACCGACGACGCCGCTATAATTGAGTTTATCTACGACTGCACCTGCGTTTGCGCCGTTGCCTGCCATCGTTTTGACGACGACTAAATTCTTCGCCGCTTTGACAAATAAGACGCAATCGCGGAAAAGACTTTTCATTTTCGGAGAAATTTCTCTCTCCCCGTCGTTTATGTAGGCGTAGCGATACTTCTTTTCAATGCCCGCCACCTTAAACAGGTGCAAATCGCGAATATCGCGCGAAATGGTAGCTTGCGTTACCGAGTGGTGCAACGCGTTCAACTCCGCACACAACTCTTCCTGCGTTTCAATCTCCTTATGAGAAATGATCTCCAAAATTTTGGCGTGTCTTGCCGAACGTAACATAATTCCCCTTTACTCCTTGTCTTTATTCGTTTAATTTGTTTCGTACTTTCATAAAAAAGTCGTTGCTCTCCCGAACGGGAAAGTCGGCTGTGAACGGTGCTTTCGTAATACGCACGTTTGCGTTTTCCTCCAACAACGCCACGGTCAATCCGTCGCATAAAACGACTGCCCTGCCGCGATCGATCTTAACCTCGAACGTTTCGTCGTCGGAGAAGACGGTCGGGCGCGTACGCATGGAAAACGCACAAATCGGCGTCATCATGAATACGGGCACTTCGGGCGTTAAGATCGCGCCGCCCGCCGATAACGAATACGCCGTTGAACCCGTAGGCGTGCAAAAGAGTACGCCGTCCCCCGAAATTTTATCCCGTCCTTCGCGCGATTGCACCGACAAACGCAAAATTTGCGTATTTTTCAGGCTTGCAATCGACGAATAGCGTTGCAACGCCACTTCGTTTAAGGCGTAGAACGTTTTATCGTCCACGTCGATTTGTAAAATCGTACGTTTCAAAATGCGGCACATACCTGCTTCCAACGTTGTTAAAAGTTCGGCGACTTGTTCCCGTTCGTCCTTTTCGTACTCCGTCAAAAAACCGAGATTGCCGTAGTTTACGCCGATAATTTTAATGCCGCGCATCGCCGCTTTGAACGCCGAGTGCAAAATCGCGCCGTCGCCGCCGAGCACGATGACGACGTCCACCCCCAAAATATCGGACGGCGTGGCAAAAAGAGTCGCTTCAAAGCCCTTGCTTTGCAAAAAAGCGGACAATTCTTCTACGGCGTTCGTGTTTTTTACCTTATCCTTAAACCCTAAAAGCCCGATTTTCATTCGTTACTCCTCTTTCCTCGTCGCGTAAAAACGAGCGGACGGCGTCCACCGTTTTTTCTACGGATAACGCGCCGATACTCGTCCGTCTACAATGTAAAACGTATTCGATATTCTTTCCCTTTTTGACGGGTGCGTTTACGATATGGAATGGATATAACCCGTTATCCAAAGCGTACCCCACCACTTTCTTGACGATGTCGGCGTGCGCGCCCGTATGTACGATGCCGCTCTTGCCGATATTTTTCTTTTCACACTCGAACTGCGGCTTGATCAACACGAATACGTCGCCGCTTTCGCGTACGATACGCGCAATCGTCGGGAAAATCAGTCGTAAGGAAATGAAACTAACGTCCGCTACTACGCCGTCTAATTCGTCGGCAAAATCTTCTTTTTGCAAATAGCGCGCGTTCGTGTCTTCCATTTGCACGATTTTGCCGCTATCCAATAGCGACGGATCGAGCAAGCTTTCGCCCACGTCCACCGTATATACCTTTTTTGCGCCGTGTTGCAGCAAACAATCGGTAAAACCGCCCGTGCTCGCACCGATGTCGGCGAATATTTTATCTCGACAATCGAATCCGAACGCTGTTACGGCGCGTTGCAATTTATAGCCGCCGTTCGACACGAACGATTCTTCCACTTCGATCAATTCGACGACGTCCGTCTCTTTAATTTCGTCCTTCGGGCGTATCGGCTTTCCGTTGACGAGAACGAGTCCTCGTTCGATTGCCTCCGCCGATTTCGTTCTCGAACCGAACGTATCCGCAAAATACTTATCCGCTCTCATGCCAAAACTTCCGATAAATAGCGTTCGATTTCTTGGCAATCTACGCCGTATTCGCTTTGCAAATCAGCCACCGTACCTTGCGGAATAAACGAATCGCGATAGGCGAAATTGCGCAAAGTATGCGTTTTTTCCGTTTTGAGGCAGGCGTCGTTGACCGCCGACCCGAAACCGCCAATCGATACGTTATCTTCGATCGTAACGACGTATTCGCTTTGCAAGTTGTTCAAAAGTTCGGTATCCAACGGCTTGATAAAGCGCGCGTTGACGATATCGAACGCCTTTCCTTGCGTTTCCAACACTTTCAAGACTTTGAACGCGATAATCAAGCTGCGTTCCCCTGCGGCGAGTACGACCGCTTTCGCCTGCCGAGACGGGTTTGCGCGGTATAAATACTCCCATTTTCCGAGTTCGATCGGCGTATTCGTATCGGGGAAAACGACTTTTCCCGAACGCGGATAACGAATGGCGAGCGGATGCGGATAGGTTGCGCTAAATTCTACGAAACGTCTACATTCTTCCGTATCTTTCGGCGCGACGATCGTAAGGTTGGGAATAGGCAACAGATAGGATAAATCGAAAACGCCTTGGTGCGTTTCTCCGTCCGCGCCCGAAATACCAGCGCGATCGATACAAAAAGTTACGGGCATATCCTGCGCGCAAACGTCGTGAATAATCTCGTCGAACGCACGCTGTAAAAAGGTAGAATAGATTGCATAATAGGGCTTCAAGCCGCCTGCCGCCATCGACGCACAAAGCACGGAAGCGTTTTCTTCGCAAATGCCCACGTCAAACGCGCGTTCGGGGTATTGCTCGAAAAATTCCGCAAGTCCCAAACTCTCTTTCATCGCAGCGGAAACGACGGTAACGTTTTTATCGTTCGCCGCCATTCGACAAAGCGTTTCTCCCAGCACTTGGGAATATTCCTTTTCTTTTGCCGAACCGACGGGCGGCACGCCGTGCGTATTCGTCGGGTGCTCCTCGCTAAATTCGTAGCCCTTGCCCTTTTTCGTTACGATATGCAAAAGAACGGACTGCGTTTTTAGCAACTCTTTCGCCGTTTGCATGGCGTCTACCATTTCTTCAACGTCGTTGCCGTCCTTTACGCCTAAATACGTCAAGCCGAAGCTTTCCAAAAGGCGTATACCTCGCGCTTTATTCCCGTTTTTGATTTCCGATAAAATATCGGACATTCCCCCCACCGTGGGAGAAATGGACATTCCGTTGTCGTTTAATACGATTAAGATCTTCGTATCGACGATATGCAAACTGTTTAACGCCTCGTAGATTAAGCCGTTGTTGAACGAACCGTCGCCGACGTACGCGATGACGTTGCGTTGTTCTCCGCGGAGTTCCGCCGCTTTCGCCAACCCGATTGCCGCGGAAACGGACGTACCTGCATGTCCCGTGTCGTAACAGTCGTACTCGCTTTCGGTACGCTTGGGAAAACCTGAGATACCGCCTGCCTGTCGCAACGAAGAAAAACGACTGTAACGACCGCTTAAAAGCTTGTACGGGTAGCATTGATGCCCCACGTCGAACACGATCTTATCGTTGGGAAAATCGAACGTGTAAAACAAAGCCACGGTCGATTCTACCGCTCCCAAATTAGAAGCGAGATGACCGCCGCATTGCATAACGGTATGATAAATCACTGAACGCAGCTCGTCGCACAAGACGTTCAACTCGCTTTTCGTGCTGTTCTTTATGTTTTCTGTTTGTAGTCTCTCTAACATAGCTTTCCCTTACTTACTTCGATTGAGTAAATAATCGACGAAATCGTTCAAAAAAGTCGTATCGCCGTCGATACCTTCCAAGACGGCGTGGCAATTTTTCGCACACATATCCGCTTGAATTTTCGCCCCCTCCAAGCCGTACAATTTCACGCTCGTTAATTTATTTTCCGTTTCGTCCTTCCCCACCGATTTTCCAAGGAGTTGGAATGAACCGACGACGTCCAAAATATCGTCCGTCGTTTGGAAGAGCGAACCGAGCAAACGCCCGAATTCTTCCCACGCCAAAAACGATTTGTTGCCGTTCAAAATGCAGGGAATAACAACGGGAGCTAACAACAGTTTTCCTGTTTTATGCTGTTGAATATACGCAAGTTCCTCTTCGGAAATTTCTTTGTCTTTGTTGGAATAGTATAAGTCAGCCGATTGCCCTGCAATCATACCGTACGCGCCTGCGCACTCGTTCAAATAGCCTGCCGCCAACGCATAGCGTTCCCCTTTCATACATTGTTGAAAACAAATAGCGTACGCTTCGTTGAGCAGAGCGTCGCCTGCGAGCACGGCGTTCGCTTCGCCGAATTGTTTATGATTCGACGGCTTACCGCGGCGAAAATCGTCGTTGTCCATTGCAGGCAAATCGTCGTGAATCAACGAATAGGTATGGATCATTTCCAAAGCCAACGCAAAGGGCAAAACCTCTTCGTGCGGCAACTGCAAGACGTCCGCGCAAGCCAACGCCAACACGGGGCGCACGCGCTTACCGCCGTTTAAGAGGCTGTATTTCATGCTCTCCCCTAAAATAGCAGGGCGAGTATGCAATTTCTCGGCATACTCGTTGACGTACGCGTTAAAAGTATCGACGTAATTTTCAAATGAAAGATTAAAATCGTACAATCTTTTTTTACTCCTTATTTCTCGTAGCGGCGATATAGGTGTTGCGCATCAACATGGTGATCGTCATAGGACCTACGCCGCCCGGTACGGGCGTAACGAGGGAAACTTTTTCTTTGACGGAGTCAAAATCGACGTCGCCGCACAGTTTTCCGTTTTCGTCGCGGTTCATACCCACGTCGATTATGACTGCGCCCTCTTTGACCATATCCGCCGTAACGAAACGCGCTCTACCCACCGCGGATACGAGCACATCGGCGGTTTGACATATTTCACACAAGCCTTGCGTTTTGCTATGGCATACGGTTACCGTCGCGTCCGCGTTCAGAAGCAACATTGCCATAGGTTTTCCCACCGTATCGCTTCTTCCCAAAACGACGGCGTGTTTTCCTTTCAAATCTACGCCCTCGTTGCGCAACAGCTCCATAACGCCGTTCGGCGTGCAGGCAACGAGCTCCTCTTTATGGAGTGCCAACAACCCCAAATGCTCGGCGGAGAATCCGTCTACGTCCTTGCTTACGGGAATATGCGCCATCGCCGATTCGCCATCCAAATGCTTCGGCAAGGGCAGCTGCAACAAAATACCGTCGATTGCTTCGTTTTGTGCCAAATCGTCCAACAGGCTTTCCACTTCCGCTTGCGTAGCCGTTTCCGGCAATTCGTACGCGTAGGAGCGAATCCCTACTTCGTTACACGCTTTGATTTTATTCCGCACGTAAATTTGCGACGCACCGTCCGTACCGACGATAACGACGGCAAGTCCCGGCTTCGTTTCCAACGCCGCGACGTCCGCTTTTATCTCTTCGCGCAGGCGCATAGCCAACGCCTTTCCGTCAATCAATTTCATACTCAACCCTTATTGATAACGCCGGAAAGTACGCCGTTTACGAAATCGGCACTCTTTTCGGTGGAATATTTTCTCGCCAAACCCGTCGCTTCGGAAACGGAAACTACGGGCGGAATTTCGTCGAAATAATCGATCTCCGCCATGGCGATCAAGAGGATACTCTTGTCCATGGGATTGATGCGGTTTTCTCTATAATGGTGACAAGCTTGTTCGATGCCTTCGATCAGCTCGGTGCGATGTTCTTCGACCACGGCGATCAAATCGGCGGCGAAAAGCAAATCTTCGTCCTTTTCCAACTTGAATTGCTTAAATATCTTCTTCTTTAAGGCGTCTACGTAATCGGTATTGAATTGTTGTGCGAATACGACGTTTAACGCCGCTTCTCTTGCTGCATTTCTCATAAAG
>CAZDCO010000005.1:47855-49910 GCA_964504025.1 uncultured Clostridia bacterium | reverse complement strand
TTTGCGGAGTGCTTTTTATTTTCGGTTTTTAGTTTTCGCTCTTTTCGGGAACGTTCTTCTTAAACTTCAAGTCCGCAGCCGCGTAATCTTTATACGTCCAGCCGCCCGAACCGTCCTCGCTCTTCACGCGAACTTCCATTTTCAGCATATTCAGCCCTGCCACGATCCCCTTGCCGTCGGGCGTGCGGACTTCCGCACCCATTTTCGGCAGGTTTTGCGACGCTTCGGTATAATATTCGATCTCGTAACCCAAACAGCACATCAACCGACCGCACAAGCCGCTGATCTTGCCGGGATTCAACGACAGGTTTTGCGTTTTCGCCATCTTCACGCTCACCTTTTTGAACTCAGGCATATTCCCCGCGCAACAGCACACTCTACCGCAAGGCGCGATACCGCCGAGGTACTTCGTTTCGTCGCGCGTACCCACCTGCCGCAACTCGATACGGCTATGCAACACCGACGCCAAGTCCTTGACGAGTTCGCGGAAATCGACGCGGTTTTCCGAAGTGAAATAGAACACGATCTTGCTGCCGTCGAACGCGTACTCGCAATCGACGAGCTTCATGCCCAGCTCGCGCGCCATAATTTTTTCCTTGCAAACGCGCATCGCGTACGGCTTTTTCGCCTGACATTGCGCGTAAAATTCTTTGTCTTTCTCGTTCGCGATACGCACGATCGGCTTCAACGGTTGCACCACTTCGTCGTCCGTTACTTCCTTTTCGGGGTTCGCCACCCAAGCGTACTCGATCCCCTTCGCCGTTTCGACGACGACGGGCATATTCCGCTCGTACTTCTCCTCTGCTCGGGGCTGAAAATAGTACAGCTTGCCGCCGTTTTTGAATTTAATTCCTACAACTTTTATCATAACTATCCTTTCTTATATAGAGTATTCCTATTTTTGCCAAACCGCCGCCAACAGCGTTTCCAAACACTGCGGAAATACCGCGTTGAACGCCACTTCCCGTTCGGCGTTCGTCAGTCCGTCTTGCACCCGTAACAGCGCGCCCGTCGTACGCAAGTCCGCCAACGCGCGCGTGCGTGCCTTTTCGGAAGAGAGCAACACGTCCTTGTCGTTCCCCGTTTTTAAGAGTAACGCGTCGCGATAGACGATACGGAGCAGAGAGAGTAGCGCGCGCTTTTGCTTCGTTTCTCCGATCCGTTTCACGAGCGAAGGCAATTTTTCAGGAGAGGCGCACGCCAACGCGAACGCGTCGTCCAACAACGCTTTATGACCGCCGCCCTCCAACATATTTTGCGCCGTTCCGACAGCACCGCCGCTCGCCGCCGCACACAACGCCAACTCGTCCGCGCCGTAGCGGTAGGGATAACTCCGTTCCAAGCACCCCTTTACGTCCTCGATGGCAAAGGGCGGAATGTCCAACCGTTCCACGCGCGAGAGTACCGTAGACAAAATGGGGTACGCCGTCGTCGCGCACAGCAAGAAGACGACGCCCTCGGGCGGTTGTTCCAACAGTTTTAACAATTTGTTTTGCGCCGGTATGTTCGCTTCGGCAAAATCGACGATTACGAACAATTTTTTATCCCCTTCTACGGGTTGTAAAAGGGACTCTTCACCCAGCCGTACGGCGTCCTCGACGGCGAATTTTTTATCCGTTTGCGGATAGAACAGACAATCGGAAAAGGTTTCCCGATCGATCAAGTTCGCCACCCTCGAACCGTCGGAACAGGCAAAGAACAGCTTGGCAAACGTCTTGGCGGCAAGGCGTAAATTCCGCCCGTCGTCCATCGTCAAAAGGTAGGCGTGTCCCTGCCGTCCCTTTCTTCCTTCCGCTTCCAGCAGCTTATACGCCGCCGTGCTTTTCAACAACGTTTGCATACCGATCTCCCCTGCCGCGCGACGAACTCGCTCGGCTCGTTACGTACAGTATATCATAAAATCGCAAAATACGCAAGTAAAAAAAGAGTGCGGAATTTACCATTCTACACTCTTTCTTGCATATTATTTACCGTCAACGCTTATTGTTTGGCTCGTTTTGCGGCATACCGTAAGGCGCGTACGGATAGCCGAACGTCGGCATCACGGGTTGTTGC
>CAZDCO010000005.1:35591-47755 GCA_964504025.1 uncultured Clostridia bacterium | reverse complement strand
ACGGATAGCCGAACGTCGGCATCACGGGTTGTTGCATTACGGGTTGTTGCGGCATTACGGGCGGTTGCGCCGTAAATTGTCCGTAGGGCGTAGCAAAATTCGCGTTGTTATCGTTCGCAGGCACGCACGTTCCGTCCTCGAATACGGTATGCTTCGTTTGCCATTTCGCGGCCTTGATCGGAAGCCATAAACCGTAGATACCGATCGTGATTACCGTGAAAAACAACCACTTCAACTCCGTCCAGAACAACTGCCAAGCCGTACCGTCGAAACGCAAACGCTTGCCGCCGATGACAGTGTGGCGCGTGCTCCAACGGAAGCTGATGACGCTTGCCCAAGCCGCACCGAAAAAGACGCACAAGGCAAGAACGACGATCCCCACGATCAAAAGAGGCGAAATCGTCAACGCTTCCAAGTTATCGAAATTTACGTTGCTCGCCGACGCACATACGACGAGAACCAACACGCCGATCGCAGTCGCCGTGAGTGCAGCCAAACCGGACAAAATGCCCGTACCGATCATACCCAATAAACCGCCGTCGAACTTAGAACCGTTAGCGGCGCACTTCTTTGCTTTCCGTTTGCTCATACCATTAAACTCCTCAACTTATACGTATTTGCGAATACACGCAACACTATTATACTACGCGTAACGCGCGTTGTCAATGGTTGTTAAGAAATTTATTTGAAAAAATTTTTACCCCGTCATTTTTCCGCCCCGAAAAAAAATAATTTTGCAGATACTTACGCAAAATTATTGACGAAAGAGAAAAAGTATGCTAAAATAAGAATAGGTGAGTACGGATCGTAGCGATTCGCTCGCCCAAAAGAAAACGATAAAATTTTTATATACTCGGAGGAACTCTATTATGGCAAACGTAAAAGTTGCAATCAACGGTTTCGGCCGTATCGGTCGTCTTGCGTTCAGACAAATGTTCGGTGCTGAGGGTTACGAAGTCGTTGCGATCAACGATCTTACCAACCCTTCCATGCTCGCTCATCTCTTGAAGTACGATTCCGCTCAAGGCAGATATGCTCTTGGCGATACCGTATCCGCTGACGACGACGCAGGCACGATCACCGTAAACGGCAAAACCATTAAAATTTACGCGGAAAAAGACGCGGCTAACTGCCCTTGGGCTGAACTTGGCGTAGACGTAGTACTCGAATGTACCGGTTTCTACACCTCTAAGGCTAAATCGGAAGCGCACATCAAAGCAGGCGCGAAGAAAGTCGTTATTTCCGCTCCCGCAGGCAACGACCTTCCCACGATCGTTTACAGCGTAAACGAAAAGACGCTTACCGCAAACGATACGATCATTTCCGCAGCTTCCTGCACCACCAACTGCCTTGCTCCTATGGCAAACACGTTGAACAAGCTCGCTAAGATCAAGAAAGGTTACATGACCACCATTCACGCTTTCACGGGCGACCAAATGGTTCTCGACGGACCGCACAGAAAGGGCGACCTTCGTCGTGCAAGAGCAGCGGCTGTAAACATCGTTCCCAACTCCACGGGTGCGGCTAAGGCTATTGGCTTGGTTATTCCCGAATTGAACGGCGTTTTGGACGGCTGCGCACAACGCGTTCCCGTTCCCACCGGTTCGCTTACCCAACTCGTTGCGATCTGCGATGGCGAAGTTGACGCGGCTACCGTAAACGCAGCGATGAAAGCAGCGGCTTCCGCTTCCTTCGGCTACACCGAAGAAGAGCTCGTATCTTCCGATATCATCGGTATCACCTACGGCTCGTTGTTCGACGCTACGCAAACGAAGTGCATGCCCATGGGCGACGGCACGACGCTCGTTAAAGTCGTTTCTTGGTACGACAACGAAAACTCCTACACCAGCCAAATGGTTAGAACGATTAAGTATTTCGCTGAACTTTAATCGACGAGTTTTCAACGATAACCGAATAAAAAAGAAAGCAGCTTCCGTTCTCGGAGGCTGTTTTTTATGAGATTGCCGCGCTTCGCTCGCAATGACAAAGGCGGTTGCGTAGGACATTCACCTTCGCCGCAAGTGCGCGTAGAACATATACGATAAACAGAATATTCCAACATTATTGTTGTCGCCGCGGTTTTTTGCCCCACAACGAAAAGCGTTCCGTTGCAAGCAAGACAAGAAACGTTGAGGGCGCACACGAGAAGTGCGTAACCAAAACGCGACGACGGCTTGCGCAGCAAATCAACGCTTCGCAACAACGAAGCGATATACCATGCCCCGTCATTGCGAGGAGTTTAACGACGAAGCAATCTCTTGTAACACAACCGAAAAACGAGATTGCCACGCGACGTTCCGCCGCTCGCAACGGCAAGTTCGCCGCATACCTGCCCCCGCTCTTTCATAAAAATAACCACACGGCGACTACCGTGCGGTTACTTTTTTATACTCTCTTTATCAACCAAAACGCGTATCAATCGCGGCGGTTGCCACGCCCGAACAACATCAGCACCCACACCAAAAAACGCAGGAAATAGACGAGCGAAGTCAACAGCGAGGCAACGTACGTCATTGCGGCGGCGTTCAACATTTTCTCGGCGTACGGCAACTCTTGCTCGGTCAAAATTCCCTTTTCGAGCAACATTTTCTTCGCCTTGCGGCTCGCGTCGTATTCCACGGGCAACGTAACGAGCGCGAACAGCGCGGACAAGCCGTAGCACACCACGCCGACGAGCGCGACGTAAAAGCCGATGTTGCTATACCGCGTCGAAAGGACGAACAAATCTAACAACAATCCCACGAGCACGAGCGGAATCGCCAACCCCGTACCGATATTCACGAACGGCACGAGCAACGAACGGAGTTTATAGGACAACGAGCCGTGCTTTTTTTGCATGACGTGCCCCACTTCGTGGGCGGCAATCGCCACCGCCGCCACGGAGTCGTCGCCGTACACGCCCTCGGATAAATTCACGATCCCCTTCGACGGGTGATAATGGTCGGTCATTTCGCCCTTTACCTTGCCGATCCGAATATCCCCTGCGCCGCCGCTACGCATCAAATACGCGGCGGCATCCCGTCCCGTCATACGCGAGCGCACGGGAATTTTTTTCATCGCGGCGTACGTCGTCCGCAATTTCGTCTGCACGCTCCCTGCGAACAGCGCGCACAGCAAGATTAAACCGAAAAATATCCAATAGTATCCGTACATATCTTTCTTCTCTCCCTTATATCGTAGAATCGTTCTACTCTATCTATACCCGTTTTTCGGCGTTATAAATCAATCGCGAACGGATACAACGTCGATTTCGACACCCCTCTATCCTTAGCGGCGCGTTTCAACGCCTCTTTCTTATCCAACCCTGCCGCCATATAATGCCGTATATGCTCCCTTTCGGATAACGCGTTCAAGGGGGACGGCGCGTCCTTTTCGCCCTCGACGAGCAAAACGTACTCTCCCCGTTTCTCCCCCGACAGCCCTTCGGCAAGTCGGAACGCTCTCGTTTCCTCGTGCATTTTCGTGATCTCGCGCACCGCCGCCGCGCGACGATCGCCCAACACTTCGTACATCACCGCGATATACGCGTCCACGTCCTGCGGCGCGCAATGGAAAATCAGCGTGAGTTTACAGCTCTTATACTCCTCCAAAACCGCCCTGCGTTCGGAAGTTTTGTCGGGCAAAAATCCGATAAAAGCGAATCGATCGGCAGGGAGTGCGGACAACACGAGTGCGGACACGCACGCGCATGCACCGGGGATAATCGTATACGGCTCGCCTGCCTCGCGAAGGACTTGGCAAACGGTATTGCCGGGATCGGACACGACGGGCATACCCGCGTCCGACACGACGGCGACGTTCTCGCCGCGACGGGAAGCTTCCAAAATTTTTTCCGCCGCCGCGCGCTCGTTAAATTTATGGCACGCCTGCAACGGCTTTTTGATTTCGTACGCGTTCAACAGCTTGACCGTATGCCGCGTATCCTCGCAAAAAATAACGTCCGCTTCGCGCAGCGTTTCCAACGCGCGCAACGTAATATCCTTCAAATTGCCTATCGGCGTCGCTACGAAACTAATCATACCTTCTCTCCTTTTCCCGTTCCGCTCAGTTGACGGCAGTAGGCAAAACGTCGCAACCGACTTTGCCCCCCTTTACGCCCTCGACGAGCACCAAATAGGGCTTCGCGCCCGTCCTACCCGATACGAACCGGATCTTCTTCACTTCGATATTCACCGACCGCAGTGTATAGCACACTTCGGCGATCCGATCGGCGCGATGCACCATGGCAAGCCTGCCGCCGTACTTCAACGCGAACGCCGCCGCTTTGGCAAGCTCAGCTAAGTTGACGGTGATTTCCTTGCGGCAAATTGCTTTTTCGTAACACTCGTTCTCCAAACCGCCGCGCTCGTACGGGGGATTGCACAGCACCAGCGAGAACTTCTCGCGGAATTCTTCCCCGATCTCCTGCACGCGGCCGCAAACGAAACGGAAATTGTCAAACCCGTTCCACGCCGCCGTCTTTTTCGACAACTCGCTAAGGGCAGGCTGTAACTCGAACAAAGTAAACGTCAAACCGCGCTTTTCCTTGCGGTGCAGGGCGTAAAAGTGGTACGCCACCACGCCGCTGCCCGCGCAAAAGTCCGCCACGACGTCCCCGTTCTTCACGCTCGCGAACCGCGACAACAGCACGGAATCGGACGTGAACCGATACAAACGGGTATCCTGCACGATTTGCAGCCCGTCGATCAACATATCCTCCGCCACTTCGTATTCGCCTAACGCCACCCGCTCTTGCATACCTGCTTTCACTCCTTTTCGTTGGTATAAGTATACCACGCCGCCGCGCGAAAAGTCAATAGAAAACGGATATTTCCACGCAAAAAACACATACTTGCCTTGTGAATACTTCAACCAAGGCGTTTTCCGCCGACTTTATAAAAAACTGTCAAATCATCGCGCGCCTGCTCCCCTCGGAGGACGTGCTTTCCCACCGCTTCCACACCGCCGACGGCACGGCTTGCGCCCTCTTTTACGCCGACGGTATCGTCAACAAGGAACTGCTCGGCGAACTCGCCGTCAAGCCGATTGCCGCACTCGCGAAAAACGGGAATAGCAGGCATGCGTTGAGTAAAGAAACAGTATTGCAAACGCTGCGTTTCCCCGACGTGAAAACGGTGGAGCTAATCGACGAGTGCGTAAAGGAAATTCTCGACGGGAACACGCTGCTGCTCGTAGACGGCGTGGCGTGCGGCTTTATCGTCAACGCCAAAATGCTCCCCGTGCGCGCCGTGAGCGAACCGCCCACCGACGTCGCCGTCAAAGGTCCGCGCGAGGGGTTTATCGAAGATATGAAGACGAATATGTCCCTCGTTCGCAAACGGCTGAAATCTCCCCAGCTCCGCTTTGAAACGCTACGCCTCGGCAGGCGTTCAGATACGGCGATCGCTTTGTGCTACTTGGAGGGTACGTCCAACGCAAGCGTAAAAGAGGAAATTCTCCGCCGCTTGCAAGCCGTCGAACTCGACATCGTGCCCGATTCTTCGTATATCGCCGCCCTGTTGTCGCCGCGCAAACACTCCCTCTTCCGCACCGTCGGCACGACGGAAAAACCGGATATTTTCACCGCGAAAATCGCCGAAGGCAGAGTGGGTATTTTGGTAGACGGCTCGCCGATCGCACTCACCTTGCCCTACTTCCTCACCGAAGATTTCCAAAACGGCGAAGACTATTTCATCTCCCCGTTCATGGCGACGGTTACGCGCTTTTTGCGGCTGATTTCCCTGCTCGTCGCCCTGCTTTTGCCCGCTTTCTACGTGTCCGTACAGCTGTTCAAAATGCAACTTATCCCCTTGGGGCTGATGCTGACGATCGCCAGCGGAATCCGCGAGCTGCCACTCTCGCCGAGTTTGGAAATGTTCGTCGTTTTGCTCCTTTTGGAAGTGTTGAAAGAGGCGAGTATTCGCATGCCGAAGTACGTCGGTATGTCCCTTTCGGTCGTCGGCGCGCTCGTACTCGGCGAAACGGCGGTGTCGGCAGGCTTTCTTTCCACACCTGCGATCATCATCGTCGCGTTTTCGGGGATATGCCTATACACCGTTCCCAACTTCGTGGAAACGGGCAGTCTGCTCCGTTGGCTCTTCTTGCTCGTCGCAGGCAGTTTAGGTCCGTTCGGAATCGTCCTGCTCGCCGCGTTCACCCTCTATTATCTGCTCTCCGCCGACAGCTTCGGCGCGCCGTTGCTCGCCCCCTTTTCTCCCCTCGTCGCGCGCGATTTACGGGATAGCGTGTTCAAGTACGACTTGCAAACGCTGACTACCCGTCCGAATATCGTACGCTCGAAAAACAAAGTGCGTTTGCGCACAAAAGCGTAACGCGCTTGCCGCAAAACGCACTCAACGCATACCTGCCTGCCCCTCTTGTCATTGCGAGAAGTACCACGACGAAGCAATCTCTTGCAACTCTTCCGAAAACCGTGATTGCCGCGCTTCGCTCGCAAGGACGGTGCGGCGCGTCTATCGCAACGACAAAGTAAAACACAACAAGGAGTTTATGATATGAAAACCGAAAACGCCGTTTGCGCTCGACAAATCGCCTTTTTCGCGGCGTTCGTCTTACCCACCTACAAACTGTTAGAACTACCCTCGCTGTTGGCAAAATACGCCAAGGGCGATCTCCTGTTGCCTGCAACGTTACAATTTTTGTTGCAAACTCTCTTTCTCGCCCTGCTCGTATACGCCGCATCGCAAAGCGAAAGCCCCCTCGCGGAACGGTTGGAACGCACCCTCGGCAAATGGGTATACCCTCTCTACGCCGCCTACGGGCTATACTACCTCTTCGCCGCCGTACTCCCCTTGCTCGACCTTGAAAAATTCGTCTACGCGGCGTTTTACGACACCGCGCCTACCGTATTCTACTTCGCTGCGTTCTTCCTGCTGTCGGGGTATATCGGCGCGAAAGGACTGCGTTCGGTAGGGCGGAGCGCCGACCTCTCCCTCTTCCTCTTCGTCCTGCCCTTTTTGGCGTTAGTCGCCATGTCGCTGCTCGAAGCCGATTTCAAAGCGTTGCTCCCCCTCTTCCAAGGAGACTTTTCGGCAACGCTGACGGCGACGCAACGCTCCGCGCCCCATTTCGCGGACGTCGCCCTCCTGTTACCGCTCGTGAGCAATCTTCGCTATCAAAAGGGGGACGGTAAAAAAATACTCGGCGGCTACGCCCTCGGCGCGTGCTTTACTCTGCTGTTTTTGGCGGTATTCTACGGCGTATTCTCGTCGATTGCCCTGCGCGAACACTACGCCTTTATCAAAATCGCGCAATATTTCCCCGTCCTTGCCACCGTCGGCAGGATCGATCTAATCTTCGTCTATATGCTGTGCATCGTCCTCTTCTTCTATGTCGCCTTCCCCCTGCAATACGCCGCGGAGTGCGGCTCGAAGCTACTCGGTAGCCGCTCAAAGCCCTGTTTTTCCGCGATTTTCTCCGTTGCCGCCTTCCTGTTCACCCTCTTTTGCAACAAGCACTACGACGCCTTTTACCGCGTTTTCGGGCGGTATTTCTCCCCCGTTTTCCTGCTCTTCAACGGCGTGATCCCCGTGCTTGCCCTACTCTTGCAACCGAACCGAAAAAAGGAGAAACGCCATGCAAAATAAAAAGGGAGTCCACGCCGTTCGCTACTATTTATTGATCGTATTTTTGCTCTTTTTCCTGTTCGCGACCAACGATTTCGGCATGCTCGACGTGCAAAAAACCGCGATCGTCATGGCGATCGGAATCGACCGACGGGAGGACGATTTTATCCTCACGTCGCAAATCGCCGTGCCGCAAGCCTCCACGCAGGGCAAATCGTCGCAAACGGAGCAAATCGTCAGCCGCGGCAAGACGGTTGCCGAAGCGTTCAAGGAAATCAACGCCAAAACGGGCTGGTACCCGAAACTCGTCTTTTGCCACCTGCTCATCTTAGGCGAAGAAACGGTAAAATATAACGCCTTCGACGCGCTGGACTATTTTTTGTTGGACGAATATCTATCGGACAACTGTCTCGTCGCGACCTGCGAGGGCAAGGCGCAAAACCTACTCAACGTCAAGGCGTTGATCGATCCGTCGGGGAGTTTAGCCATTCAAAAGGTACTCTCCGAACAAGCCGAGCGCGTGGGCACGGTGCTGCCGTGTACCTTGCGTGAGTTCACAATCGGCTATTACGGCGAGGCGCGCAGCAGTTATCTGCCCATACTCGTTACCCAACCCCAGCAGGAGCATATCCGCGCGAGTGCGCAGGGCGGCGAGAAGGAAAACGGAGCGGAAAACGACGGACAAAGCAACGATAAACCGGTGTTTAGCGCAAGCGAAACGGCGTTGTTCGTGAACGGCGTGCGCGTCGGTAAACTCAACGAAGAGGAAACGTTCGCCTTTAACGCCGTGAAAAAGAAGTTGCGGCTCGCGTCCTACGAAGCGCAAACGGACGGGCAAACCTGCTCGCTGAATATCCGTCGCAACGGAAAAAAACTTTCCCTGCGCCTCACCGACGAAAACGCCGCCGTACTCACCGTAAAGCTTACCCTCACCGCAGGGCTGCTCGACTTTTCGCAGGCGTTACCCAAGGACAAGGGGGACGTGGGCGACGTGCCGAACGGCGTATTCGCCGCCGCGGAAAAACGGCTCGCGGCGCAGGTGGAATCGGCGTTCGCGACCTGTCAAAAGGCGAGTTGCGACCTGTTCGAGTTGACGTCTATGCTCCACCAACAAGAAAAGGCGAAATATCACGCACTCAAAGACGGACTTTTGCAAAACGCCGCGATCGAAGTGTCCGTTCGTTTCCGCAACGTGCGCTGATAGCCCTTTTGTCGTTGCCCCTCTACCCGTCATTACCACCTCTACCTGTCATTGCCCTCTCTACCCGTCATTGCGAGGAGCAAGGCGACGAAGCAATCTCCTGTAACTGTTCCGAAACCGAGATTGCTGCGCTACGCTCGCAATGACGGAGCGGCGCGCACCCTACGACGAAAAGCGTTGAGATACAAGCAGGGCAAGGAGCGTTGAGGGCGCGCACGAGAAGTGCGTAACCGAAACGCGACGACGAATTGCGCCGTAAATCAACGCTTACCTAAAACGAAGCGACACGCTACGTCTTATCTTTGCGAGGAGTACCACGACGAAGCAATCTCCTGCAACTCTTCCGAAACCGAGATTGCCGCGCTACGCTCGCAATGACACTTCCAGCCGTCCTTGCAACAACGCAAAAAAAGAAACGTTATCCACACCCACCACCCCCGTTATGCGTTTATACGACGCCACGCATACGGTATGCAATGTGGAAAACTTTTTACCCTCTGTGGAAAAGAACAAACGTTTGTGGAAAAATTGCCCGTTTTTGTGCTTTCCTTTCCAAAGTTTTCCACATTTTGTCGTAAAAATTCCGCTTTTTTCGGAGTTCTCCACATTTCCACGCCCCGTAAAAACTTTTACACCGCCGTTTCCACAAAAGTTATCCACACGCTTTTTCTCTAAAACTCCGCTTTTTTACCGCTTTTTCGCCCCTATAACGCTTTTTTTACTCCCTATTACGGTTTTTTACAACTCTTTTTCAAAAAGTTATCCACAATTTCCGCAAAGGGCAGGTGGACAACCCCGTTTTCTCCACATTTTCGGTGGATAACCGCCAAAATGGTGGAAAAACGGACGGGGTATAATTATATTTTTCGACAAAAAATTATACGGTGCGCACTTCCTCGACAGGAAATTCCACGCACCGTATCGTCTATTTGTTTATAAAGTTATCCACATTTTCCACAACGCCGCCAAGGGCGCGTTTTTACCATTTGATAATCAAACTCAACAGGTAGGTAATCGGGTTGTTGTTATACAGCCACGACACGAGGGTACATTCGTTGAAAAAAGCAGTCATGCCATCGGCGGGGATAAAGGACAGCACCGCAACGACGGCACTCACGACGATCAACCCCTGCAACAAACCGACGACCAAACCGAGCAGCGTATTCACCGCGCCGACGATCGGCAATTTCTCCGCCAAAGACCCTAAAATCTTTTCCAAGAGCTTACATACCAGTTTCGTTACCAAGAACAACGCCAACCAAGCCACAAACCCCGTTGCCACACCGCCGAGTGCTTCCCCTGCAACCTTAGCCACCGTCGTACCGGGCGCACTACCGCCTACGCTTTCCATGATCAAAGATATCAAAAAGCTCGGCAATTTTCCCTTTAACGCCACCTCGATACCCGGGTCGGAAATATCGATACCGAACCCTGCGATCGCACTCAACGCGTTGCTCAGCGTTTCGTTCAACCACGCCTGCAAGCCGAATAAACCGTCCGTCCATTCGATCAACTTGTTCATAAAGACGAACGCCACGACGAGAGCGGCAATCGTCGCGATGAAAGAGAAGAAACAACGCACGAACCCCTTTTTCGCCGCAACGATCCCGAAGATCAGCAACGCCAACACCACGACGCCGTCCGCAACGTAATGTTGCCACGCCGCACACAAATTTTGCAAGCCGAACACCGACATTTTTTCCACACTCCTATATCAAAAAATTCTTATCGTGGGTATAGTATACCATATCTTATTCCCTTTTTCAAGCGAATATAAAATATTTTTTCCTCACTCCCTGTTTATTTTTCCGCCCTTTCGTCAACAACTTATCCAAGAGTATTTTTTTCGGAGTATCGTATGGAATACGCCTTTCACGTACAAAACAAGCTTGCCCAAAACGCCATGAGTATGGCGATCGACAAACTGTTGCAAGACGAGCTCGCGCAACTGTTGTCGCCGCGCGAACGCAACGAACGCAACCGCCCCGCCGCCGCAAGGAGAAAAGCCTTTCAAAAGCACTTCGACGGCAATTTCACCAAACCGCCCGTCGTCGTGTGTATCGGCAGCGATTTGGCAATCGGCGACAGTTTAGGTCCGATCGTCGGTTCTATGTTAAAGTATAAAACGCAGGGAGTGCACGCCTATATCTACGGTACGCTCGCCCTGCCCGTTACCGCCAAGGAAATTAAATATTTCCAAGCCTTTTTGAAGGAAACGCACCCTGCCGAACAAATCATCGCCGTGGACGCCGCCGTCGGCGCGGAGGGGGATATAGGTCTGACGCGTATCACCGATTCTCCCCTCTTTCCCGGCGCGGGCGCGAACAAAAAACTCGGTTCGATCGGGGATATTTCCGTAATGGGCATCGTCGCCGAACGCTCTTTGTCCAACTTCGCCCTGCTCAACTCCACGCGGCTGCAACTCGTCTACGCTATGGCGGAACAAATCTCCGAAGCCCTTGCCGCACTCCTTTGGCAACGGAAAAAATCACCCGACGAAGGCGCGAAAACGTTGACTTCCGCCTCGTAGCGTGTTATAATATATAGGAAATTTGCCACGCGACCGTTGGTTTCTTTCCTTGACGTTCGTCCACACTCGACGGGCGCAGGGACGAAAGCGCACGGGCGGCAAAAATAAAAAAAGGTAGTAGAAGGTTTTCGGAAAACACTTCTCTTAAAAAAACCGAGGTACACAATCTATGAAAAACGTTGCAACGAAACGACTTTGTCGCGCAGGCGTAATCGCCGCGCTGTACGTCGCGCTCACCTACGCTTGTATGCCCTTTGCCTTCGGCTCTTTCCAAATCCGTCCGGCAGAGGCGCTTTGCATTTTACCGCTCTTTTTCCCCGAGGCGATCCCCGCACTCTTCGTCGGGTGCGCCCTTTCTAACCTCACTTCCCCGTTCGCACTCTACGACGTCCTCTTCGGCTCGCTTACCACCCTGCTCGCCGCCTGCGGAACGTACCTCGTCGGGAAGTTTTTGAAAAAGGACGGTTTGAAAATCGCGCTGGGCGGACTCTTCCCCGTGCTGAGTAACGCACTCGTCATACCGCTCGTTATCGTATTTTTATGCGACGGCGCGACGGGTTATGAAACGGCGTTCGCCGCCTACCTTGCAAGCGCAATCTCCATTCTTCTCACCGAAAGTCTTTGGATCTACGGCTTGGGCACGCCCTTCTATTTCGTCTTGAAACGAATTTCTCCCAAGCTCTCCTGACGGACGACTATTTCGACGGGAGTGCGTACGTATTTCGATACCGAAACTGAGATTGCCACGCCTACGGCTCGCAATGACGCCCCCAAACTTGTCATTGCGAGGAATACAACGACGAAGCAATCTCTTGCAACTCTACCGAACGTGAGATTGCCACGCGGCGTTCCGCCGCTCGCAATGACG
>CAZDCO010000005.1:29391-35491 GCA_964504025.1 uncultured Clostridia bacterium | reverse complement strand
TGCAACTCTACCGAACGTGAGATTGCCACGCGGCGTTCCGCCGCTCGCAATGACGAGTTGCGCGCACTCTATATAATCGTATATGCGACTGCAATCTTGCAGTCGCATATTTCACGTGAAACGAAATTCAATTTTGCGTAATCACCACTTCGTCTTCTCCGCTTTTATCGCGCACCACGACCTCGTAACCGAGCACGGAAAGCATCTCGACCGCCGTGGAAAAGGACATATTTTTAGACACCAACCGCGCGCTGACGTCGTTCGGACGTTTTTTTCCGATCGCCGTCGCCATAGCGTTCAGCGTAACTCCTTTTTTTCTCATCGCCTGCTTAATCGCTTCGTTAATATACATACGCCACCTCTTTTTTATAGTATACGCTTATTATTTTTAGTTGTCAAGTCCTCGCGTGTTGTTCACGCAACTGCCCTTCTTCCACCTGTTCAACGCATACCTGCCCCCTCGAAAGCCCCAACTTGTCATTGCGAGGAGTATCACGACGAAGCAATCTCTTGCAACTATACCGAAAATCGAGATTGCCGCGCAACACTCGCAATGACAAGGTAAAAAACGCCGCTTGCAATGACGATACCCTTGCCTCTCCAAGCAACAATCACACACTCCACGCGCACCTAAACCACTCCCCAACACCCTAACAAAGCCCACAAAAAAGCCTGCTCGCTCGCACGAACAGGCTTTCCCTTTCTTTATTTATCGTTTTCCGTATCCCCGGTATTGCCGCTGTTTCCAAGAAAAATTCCAAAGAAATCGTTGGACTTTTTCAACGTCGTACCGCCCGAATTAGACGAGCCGCCGCTGCGTTCACGGTTAAACTTCTTATAATTTCCGCTACCGTTACGGTTGCCGTAACCGCCCTTGCCGCGGTTGCCGCCTCTACCGCCGCGACCGCCTCTGCGATCGTGTCTGTCGCCGCCGCGACGTTCCCTTCTCGCCTCGATTGCAGGCAACGTTTCGTCTTCCAAGTTATCGGGTACGACCACGATATAGCGGTTCGGCTCTTTGCCCTCGCTCTCCGTTTTCACACCCTCCACTTCGGACAACGCCGAGTGAATAATTCTTCTTTCGTACGGGTTCATCGGCTCTAATTTCACCTTTCTACCCAAACGCTTCGCCTTTTCCGCCAAGTTCAACGCCAACTTGTTCAACGTAGCCTCACGGTTCTCGCGATAGTTCTCGCAATCGACCACGACGCGCTTATATTCGTCCCTGCCCGTATTCGCCACTGCGCCAGCAAGCGTTTGAATAGCGTCCAACATCGCACCGCGCTTTCCGATGACGGCGGTAGAGTTCGCCGCCGTTACGTTGATTTCCACCTTTTCGCCTTCGGAAACCAACTCCGTGCAAGCGGTAATGTTGAGCATCTTAAACAGTCCTTCCAAGAACACGACCGTTCTTTCGCCGTCCGTCATGCCGCTCATATTTTCTTCCGCTACGGTAGCCTTTTCGCTTTCCAAAGCCGCGATTTCCACGCGCGCTTTCACCGAACCGAACAACTTTTTCTTGCCCTCTTCCAGAACGCGAATATCCGCTTGCTCTCTCGTCAAACCCAAACTC
The DNA here is from genome assembly GCA_964504025.1 of uncultured Clostridia bacterium. Classification (GTDB taxonomy): domain Bacteria; phylum Bacillota; class Clostridia; order Christensenellales; family Borkfalkiaceae; genus Scatosoma. The sequence goes on along the minus strand of CAZDCO010000005.1, from coordinate 33,918 downwards.
TTCAAGCCGCTCTCGATCGCCTCTTCTACCGTTTTACCTGTAAATTCTACGTATTCCATAATTTATACTCTCCCCGTTTCGACCGCTCTTCCGCCGAAACGCTATTTTCCTTATTTCCCTTTCTTGCCCGACTTAGCGTCGTCCGTCTTTACTCGTTTTTGATCGTATTTCTTCAAAAACGCCTGCTGTTCTTTCTTTCCCTCGACGACGTCCACAATCTTGTTTATCAACAGGGTAGACAGCAAGGACAATACATTACTCATAATCATATAGATAGAGAACGCGGAGCTATACATGAACGAGAATATCGCGAACATAATCGTCATGACGACGAGCATCGTCTTTTGCTGCGTACCGGCTTGCCCGTCCACCGACGAATACTTCTGTTGTTCCTTTTGCGAACGCATAGAAACGATCTGTTGCAACAAAATCGTACCGATCGACAACGCGATCAAGATAAAGTATCCGTTCGCCTCGCTCTTTTGCGCCGTCAACGCGCCCGTTATGTGGTTATACGCTTCCGCCGAGTACGGGTTGCCGTCGCCGCCAACATACTTACCGATATTCGCGTATTCTACTTTCGTACCGCCCACGTCGAATTTTTGTTGTTTCGCGTTTTGTTCGAAGGAGGTATAGTCCACGATCGGCGTCTTGTACGCCGCGTCCGTTTCCCATACGTTCTTGATCCAAAGGAAGGACGAGTTCACATATACCGTATCGTGATAGGTATCCACTACGGCGTTTTGAGCCAACGCGATCACCGCGTTTTGAATCTTCTCGCTCTCCGTCTTTTCCGAAGTATCCGCTTCTACCAAAGCGTGAATATCAGTATCGGCTAACGCTTTCGTGCAATCGATATAATAATACTTTTGCGCGATAGAAATATTCGTATAGTCCGTTTCTTTGATATTTTCGGGATTGAAGTCGGCTAAATCGCCCGATTTAGAAACTTCGTAATAGATCACTTTGTTTTCGTCTACGATACGGATCATATCCCCTTCCACCGTATAGACGAGTGCGTCGTCCGCGTCGGGGCTGATCGTAGCGCATCTTTCAACCAACGCGCCGTTGTACGCTTGTACCATATCGTTATAATTTTTCACGTTTGCATATTGCGAAAAGGCGTTGAACGCGCCGATCGCCACGAAGAAGATGACCATGGACAGGATCATAGGCAAACAGGACGAGCAGGGGGAAACGCCGCTTTCTTTATACATTTCCATAACCTTTTGGTTATACAAGTCCTTGTTGTTGGCGTACTGCTTTTGCAGTTTTTCCATCTTCGCCTGATTTTCTTTCATTTTGTTGTTTTGCTTGCGCATCGCGATCCGTTGATACACGTCGAACGGCAACACGATTACCCTCAAAATAACGGAAAACAAAATGATACCCACGCCGACCGAACCGACGCCGAGAATCAAATTCTTGATCAAATTCCCGATAAAGTCCAAATAAATGTTGTACGTAGTGCCGTAGATCCAAATTTCAGGATTGGTAGCACTCAATAAAGAAATCAATTCCATACTTTTCAATCGTTCCGAAAAAATTTATTTTGAAGCCGCAATCACCGTATGCGGCGTTTATTTTCACAATAACCAACGTTTTTTGAAATATACTTCGGGTGCGGGATCGTAGCCGCCCTTGGAAAAGGGGTTGCAGCGCAAGATCCGCCACGCGCCGAGCAGTATACCGAGCAACGCTCCGTGATTGTTTATACATTCCAACGTATATTGCGAACACGTCGGCTTATATAAACAGGTATGCTTTGATAGGTGTCTTTGATAAAAGAGTATCGCGCGCATACACAACGCTTTTATATACGGCTTGAACACGTGCTTTTTCAGGTACTTTCCGTTTTCCCTGCACAGCGGCACGAGCCGTACCGTTACATCTTCTCTTTTTTTATCATACATTGTAAATTCCGTTTATACGTTTCCAACGAGTACGCGTCTTGCACCTTAGGAATCAACACGATATAATATTTTCCCTGCATTTCCCCTTGCACCGCGCGGAACGCCTCGCGAAGAAGCCGCTTGATACGGTTTCTCTGCACGCTCTTCCCGTGCTTTTTACCGACGGAAATGCCCATCACCATCTTGCTCGCAGGTCGGTACAATATCGTCAGGGAGGGGGAAAACGCTCTCTTCCCCTGCTTAAACAGTCTTTGAAAATCCGATTGTTTTTTTAACCTGTAATATTTCATACCTTGCCGCTCTCTTGCCGTTTTGTAACGAAAAAGTAAAAAGATTATAGGTTGACAACCGCGTTTTGATCGATCGTCAACCTAATCGTTTCTTTTCACACGCGTAAAAACCGCTCGCCGAAACTAACCGATCCGATTAGTGCGTCAAACGCTTTCTACCCTTATCTCTGCGGCGTTTCAACACCTTTCTGCCTGCGGTCGTCGCCATTCTCTTACGGAAGCCGTGTACCTTGCTTCTTTGTCTCTTTTTGGGTTGATAGGTTCTTTTCATAATTTTTCTCCTATATAGATTTTTTCTTTTTCGTTTTTATTTGCACGGTTTCAAAAACCGCGATAACTTCTACATTATACCGCAAATTCTCAAATTCCGTCAAGCGATTTTACACGCTTTTTTTCTCTTTCCTTTGCCTTTTACCCGAATTTCTCGTTTTTTTACGCCGCGATTATTGTTGCGCACTCGTTCTTACGGGCAAGATCAAATATTGACAACGCTTGCCCTCTACGTTTTCCAACGTAAACGGCGACACGGGAGAGTTGAAAGACATAATCGCCTTTTCCTCTTCCAACGCCTTCATAGCGTCCATGACGTATTTGCCGTTCATGGCAATCTTCAAATCCAAACCGTCGATATCCGCCAACACTGTCTCTTCTACCTTACCTATTTCCGAGTTTGCGGTGATGAAAATTTTACCGTTCTTGATATCGAGCAAAACGAGGTTGTTCTTCTCGCCGCGCATCACCACCGACGCACGTTCGATACTCTTCAACAACTCCGCTCGTTCCACTTCCACGCGCGTCGTGAACGAAGCGGGGAAAATATTTTCCTTTTTTACGAATTCGCCTACGTACAAACGGGAAGTGATCACCGTATCTTTCAGTTTCACCGACAATCTGTTCTTGTCCGCAAAAATACGCAACCCTTCGTCGCCGTCGAGCATACGGGAAATTTCCGTCAACGTACGAGCCGGGCATACGATCTTCATTTCCGCGCCACCGAGCGTATCGCAATAGGACGTCGCCATTCTGAACCCGTCGAGTGCGGTAGCGGCAAGCTTGCCGTTCTTCGCTTCCAACAAACAGCCTTTCAAAATGGGACGGCTCTCGTCGGACGCGCAACAAAAGACGACTTTGGAAATCAAATCTTTCAGATCGCTCTCTTTCGTTTCAAAATATTTATCTTCGGCAATCGCCTCGCCGCTGAACACGGGGAAGTCCTCCGCGTTTAACGTTTGCATCGACGTTTCGCTCTCGCCGTATTCGATCGTGATTCCCTTTTCGTCGGAGTATATGACCACTTCCATCAAAGAAATTTTCGACATGAAATCGGCAAAGAGTTTGCCATTCACGCATACCGCGCCTTCTTCGAAGACTTCGGCTTTGATTTTCTTTTCAATGGAAATTTCCCCGTCGTACGCCGTCAACGTCAACACGTCGTTTTGCGCTTCCAATTTGATACATTCTAAAACGGGAGTGATCGTCTTGACCGCGCACGCTTTGCTGACCACGAACGCCGCTTCCGATAAAACCATTCCGCTACATACGAATTTCATATCTTTCTCCTTCGCTTTACGATATTTCTTTCTACTATATTATACCACGAACGCCCCGATTTTGCAAGCAAAAGCAAAGCTTTCCATAAAGAAATTGCCGCTTTTTACGTATTTTTTACGCACGCGCTTTTTTATAAGAATATTTTTTCTCGCGTCGGATATTTTTTTTGAAAGTATTTCACCGTAAACGCCGTACCGCCCTTGTCCTTTTTCAGGTAGGCGATCAATATATCCGCCCGATCCGCCATGTATATATCCCGTTTTTGCATACAGCCGCGATAATATTCGCCTGCCAGCACGATTTTTTCGTCTACTTTTTTCAATATTTTCGCGTACCGTTTTTTATCGGCTGCGGAAAAATTCTTTTCCTGCCTCTCGCAGGGAATACACGCCACCAACCGCACGTTTTTATATTTTCGTTTCAAGGCGAGTACCGTTTCCGCCGCGGCGAGATCAAAGCCGATTGCCATACCTACCAAAAAGGTATCCGCTCCCCGTTCGATTACCTCTTTGATCGCCTTTTTCAATTCTTTCAAAGAAAAGTCTTCTTCTAATTGTCTATGCCCCGTGAACGCGCATACGCGTATCGTGTTTTGTAAAAGACTTAATTGTTGCGTCACTTGTTTTTTTCCTTTCTTTTTTTCTCCGTGGGTATATTATACCATACGCCGCCGTTTTGTCAATGCGGCACTTTCACTTTTTTTGAAATTGTTTATAATTTTTTGCGCGACCGTACGCCCGACGGGAGATTGCCGCGCCTGCGGCTCGCAATGA
>CAZDCO010000005.1:20311-29291 GCA_964504025.1 uncultured Clostridia bacterium | reverse complement strand
CGGCTCGCAATGAAGGGGCTACGGTTCGGGAGATTATCGCGCGACGTCTGCCACTCGAAATGACGAGGTGTGAGCCTCTCTGCAACGATAAAAAATCACCCCTTCGCACGTAACGGCACGCTTAGAAAAACTTCCCTATCGCTCGCCCCCGAAAACAGCCTCCTGCCTTCCCTCTTTTTTCTTTTATAAATAATTTTAGAAGTAGTAGTGGTAGTAGGTGGAGTGGAAAAGTGGATAACCGCGAAAAAAACAGAAAAAAGTCAGGTGGCGCAAGGCTTTCCCGTTGTGGACAACGGCGTGGAAAACTATCGAAATCGATGTGGAAAGAGATGTGTATAAAATGTGGATAAGTGGAAAACGACATCGTCTACATACTCGCTAAAACGCATATTTATAAAAAACAAACTTATAAAAATAAATTATACGTAAGTTATCCACCGTATTTATCCACAATAGGTATAAGTTTTACACATCGCTTGGGATAACTACCTAAAAAGGCTTGTGTTTTTTCACGATTCGTGGTATACTATACCTACTATGGACATTAAAGAGAAGATCGGTTTTTACGAGCAGGCAATAGTAGGCGAGAAGAGGGCGGAGTTTGAAAAGCTGCGTTTGTTTCTGTTAGAGTACAACGAACGGTACAATTTGACCACTATTACCGAAGAAAAGGACGTTTACTATAAGCATTTTTTAGACAGCGTCGTGGGAGAAGGTTTATTCAAAAAGGGTGTGCGGATCGTGGAAATCGGTTCGGGCGCAGGGTTTCCCTCGTTGCCTTTAAAACTCTTTCGACAAGATTTGCAACTCGATTTAATCGAAAGCGTGGGAAAAAAATGCGACTTTTTACGGGCGGTTGTGGATAACTTTCACCTGCAAGGAGTGAATATTTATAATATTCGTGCCGAAGACGGTGCAAAAGATAGCAAATTCCGGGAAAAGTACGACTACGCAACGGCGCGCGCGGTGGCGAGAATGAATACGTTGAGCGAATATTGCATGCCGTTCGTCAAGGTGGGCGGCGAGTTTATCGCCTACAAGAGCGGCGACGAAAGTGAAATTTACGAAGCGGAAAGCGCGTATAAAACGCTGGGCGGCAAGTTGGAAAAGGTGTACGCGTACGAATTGCCCGAAGGGTACGGCAGCCGCACGCTCGCCGTCGTGAAGAAGACGAAAAATACGCCGCCGAAGTATCCGCGCGGACAGGGAAAGGAAAGAAAAAATCCGCTGTAAGGTAAGGTATGAAGAAGAGTAAAACGAAAAATACGGCGTTTTTACGCTTTGAAAATCGAAAAATTCCCCTCTCCATGATCGACGCGCAGGTGGAAATTACCGCTTTCGAGAAGAAGATGATCAAGACGCGCGCGGCGTATATTATGCTCAACGGCGTGCCTGCTTTTTCCGTCAACGAGAAGGACGGCAGGTTTGTCTTGCTTGCCAACGAGGAAGATTTTTACGCGGCGAAATTTTCAGGAATTAAGGAATGTGAGGCACGCGTGTACGCGTTCAGTGATCAAAACGCCGAAATTTTTTCCATTTCCGAAAAGTTGAAAAACGGCAAACTTTCCACGATGGACGAGGGTTATTTGATGAAACGACTGATCGACGAATATTCGTTTACGCAGGACGATATTTCCGCGTTGATCGGCAAATCGCGCCCGGCGGTGGCAAATACGCTGCGCCTTTTGACGTTATCGCCCGAAGTGATCGGGCTGGTGGAGAGCGGCAAGCTGTCGGCAGGCCATGCGCGCGCACTCGTTCGCGTGCCGAAGGATAGGCAATTCGCCTTTGCGCAGGAGAGTATAAAACGGGAATATTCCGTTCGAGAAATGGAACGGGCGGTCAAGGCGTATATGACGCCGCCCGAAGTGTTGGGGCAAGAGAATGCCGCGAAGAACGCGGAAAAGAACAGACAGTTGAAGGCGTTTATCGAGCGCATGCGCGGCGTATACCGCACGAAAGTGTCGCTGATCGGCAACGATAAAAAGGGTAGAATTTACATCGATTACTATTCCCCCGAAGATTTGTATCGGTTTGAAGAGTTTTTGGATATTATTGAGAATTTTCAAAACGGATAGAGTAGGAGATTGCCGCGCCTGCGGCTCGCAATGACGGAACGGGTGTGAGCCTCGCAATGACAGAGCGTGTGCCGCTCTATGACGAATAAAAAACAAAAAATGCTAACGGAGTGCGTTAGCATTTTTTTTACGCTATGCAGTCTTTACAGACAGCCCTTTTCTTGCAACACGCGCAAAACGTCTTGGAAAACGGCTTGCGGCGTTTGCTCGCCGTCGATCCGCGCAATCCGCTCGGGGTGCGCTTTCGCCAAAGCGTCGTACCCTGCGTAGACGCGCTTATGGAACTCGATCCCTGCCTGTTCCAAACGATCGTTTTCGTCCGCGCCGTGTTTGCGCTTGAACGCCGCTTCGGGGGTGAGATCGATAAAAATCGTTACCGTCGGGAGATAGTTTTTCAAAGCGAACGCGTTGATGCTTTCGACGAACTCCGTACCCAAACCGCGCGCGTACGCCTGATATGCCAAGGACGAATCGACGTAGCGATCGCATACGACCAACTTGCCCTCTTGCAACGCCGGCGCGACTTTGTCGGAAAGGTGTTGCACCCGTGCAGCCGCGTATAACAACGCCTCGCACTCGTCCGTCATTTCCGAGTTTTTCCCGTCCAACAACAACTGACGGATCGCTTCGGAAATTTTACCGCCACCTGGCTCGCGCGTGAATACGTGCGGAACGCCCTTTTCGGTTAAATAGGCAGACAGCAGGCGAAGTTGGGTAGATTTACCGCAACCGTCGCAACCCTCGAAGGTAATCAATTTTCCTTGCATACGATTTTTTCACTCCTTTTCGTTCGTTACGAATACGCACAGTTTGTTTTGCCATACGCCGAATACGTTGTTTGCCTTTTGCAGTAGGCGCAGTTTTTCCTCTTCTATCCGCTCCCCCGTCCGTATCAACGGCGTGCAGGGGGGGAACAGTCCGCAATTCGCCGCGGCGATCCGTCCCGTCGCGCGTTCGATTTCCACCCACTCCGTGGGGGCGTCTTTATCAAAAACGAGGGGGGCAGGTATGCGTTCACCGCACTCTTGCAACACGAGTGGGAAGAGTTGGAACGCTTTATCCAAAGCGCGAAGCAGCCGATAGAAGTCTTTTTTCTTCGTTGCCGGGGAAAGGTAGAAACAAACGACGTTCCCGTCGCAGAATTCCGCGTAGATACCCTCGTTTTCCAAATACGCTTGCGCGGCGAACGCGTTTTCGCCGAACGCGGCGCAAAGCTTGGTATAATCTTCTCGTACGGTCAGCCGTTCAAAGCGGCGCGCCGCCGCGCGCACTTCCTCTTCCAACCGCGCGTTTTCGGGGTATTTCACCGCGTATTCGACACTTGCCATAATCGGATAGGACGGGCTTGTGGTACGGAATACGTCCACAGCAGCGGCAAGTTCGCGCGCGTACTCTTCCGACTTCGCGGACACGACTGCGCCCTGCGTGAGGGCAGGCAAACTCTTATGTATGCCGTCCACCCAAAGATCGGCGTACGTACCTGCGTATACGTCGGGGTGGTAGCGCAAATGTCCGCCGTGCGCCCCGTCGATCAACAGGGGTACGGACAGCCGCTCGCAAACCGATTTTATCTTTTGTAACGGCGGCACTCTGCCGTAATAGTCGGGTGACACGACGAGTACGCCGTCCGCCCGTTCCGTCCACTCCCCTTCGCCCGAAAGCAGAGTGGCTTCGTCTACGGACAACAGTTCGATACCGAATAGCGCGCAGCCGTTGAATACGCTTTTATGCGGTTGCGAGGGGGTAACGAGTACGCGCACGCCCGTTCGTTTGGCGACGTGCAGCATGGATAATACGCCCGACGTGCTGCCGTCCGTCAGGATAAAGGACGCCGCCGAGGAAGTCAACCGCGCGATATCCCGTTCCGCTTGCGCGATACAGCCGCGCGGCGCGGAGAGGTTGTCCGAAAAGGACAGTTCGGTAATATCCCATTTTCCCACCTTATGTCCGGGCGTGTGGAAGGAGATATGCCGCTTATGCGCGTGTGCGCGCAGCATACCGTAGATATGGCACGCGCGCCGCGTGCGTTTGTCCGTAAAATACTTTTTCATACTTCCGTTAGGCAATTTCGGCAACGCGTAAACACTCCGCAATCAAGGAGTTGACGTATAACAAACTTTCGCAAGAAAAGCCGTATTCGGGGGAGAAATTGAAGAAGAGTACGCACATATCTTTCGCCGTTTTTACTGTTTCCGTTTGATCCTTTTCCTCGCCGTTCTCGTCCGTTACCGTCGACGTCGTCGTTACGTTATACGACACGATATCGCACAACGCTTTGGAATAGGCGGAGAAGTACCCCTCGTTCTCGTTTCCCGACGGGCAAAGGTTGATCGCGTACTTGCCCTCGAAGGCGTACGTATCCTCCGCGCTGCGACGGGTGGACAGGTCGGTCAACTGCACGTATCCGGCGTCCACGTAGCCGTAGAATTGCAAAAGGGCGTCGCGGTATTTCGTTAAACGCGCCCGTTCGTATTTTTTGCCCGATTCGATTTGCTCGTTCGTCTTGAACCTCTTGTCCTTCGTCGTCTTCACGCGCGTAACGAAGTCGGCGTCCGCTTTCGCTTCATCCAACTCGCCCGTGGCATAGTCGCCGTGGAAATAGTCGTTCAAGTAGTTTTCGATGGTCGTAAAATAGCCGTTTTCGTTCTCCAAAGTCGATACGTAGACGCCGTAGGACAAGAGGAAAGTTTCGGCGTACGACAGGTACGCGTCGTTGCCCTCGTCGTCCTTATACGCAGCCGAGGGATTGTCCGCGTTCGGAATCAACATAAGATCGCCCATGCCCGACTGCAGGTACGATTGCAACTTCGTATCCGCGTATTCGACGTTCGCGGATAAATCGTCGTATTTCGCTTCGATGATTTCAAACGAGAGTAAGTCGTTTTGCAACGCCGACGAATAGTGGGTGTGAAATTTGTTGCCGAGCGCGTTGTTGTAGGTGTAGTTAAATACGATAAACTCTTGCGAGTTCGTGATCCGCGTCGAGGTCATCGTCAGCACCAAATACCAAAAAAAGATGAGTGCGACGGCGACGCCGACGATCTTTAACCAGTCGTAAGACAAAAAGTTGGAAAGACGTTTTTTCGTGATTTTCGCGTCCATAGAGATACTCCTATATATCGCATAAATCTTGTAAATATGCAAAGATTATGCAAGAATAGTGGTAAACAGGTAGTTGTTTACCGATAAAAACAAAGCATAAACGCATAAGGCGCGTGCTTTGAAAAAGAGCGCGTCGAGTGGACGGATTTCGTTCCGTAGACCGCTCGGCGCGCACGCTTTTATTTTTTTGGCTTCATGGTGGGGAAGAGAATAACGTCGCGAATGGTCGCGCTGTCCGTCAACAGCATGACCAAACGATCGAGCCCGAGCCCCAAGCCGCCCGTAGGAGGCAAGCCGTATTCGAGCGCGTTGATGAAATCTTCGTCGACGCGTGCTTCGTTGTTGCCCTTGGCACGCTTCGCTTCGATTTGCTTCATCATACGTTGCTTTTGATCGATGGGATCGTTCAACTCCGAGAAGGCGTTGCCGTATTCGTGTCCGCAAATGAAATACTCGAAACGTTCGGTGAACGCGGGGTTGGACGGTTTGCGTTTTGCCAACGGGGAGTTCTCCACGGGATAATCGTAGATGATCGTCGGTTGAATCAGCTTATCTTCTACGAACGCGTCGAAGAGTTCGATCAGTACCCAGCCCTTCGTTGCGTTTTCGTGCTCCAACTCTACGCCGAGCGCTTTCGCCGCCGCGCGTGCGTCTTCGTCCGTCGCCCAGTCGTCGTAGTTCGCGCCGCTGTACTTCTTGACGGCTTCCGCCATCGTCAATCTCGTCCAGTTGCCCATATCGATCGGCGTGCCTTGATAGGTTATCTGCAACGTGCCGCAAACTTTTTGCGTTACCGTCTTATACATATCCTCGATCAAGTCCATCATAGCGACGTAGTCGCTATACGCTTCGTACATTTCGATTGTCGTAAATTCGGGATTGTGGTAAGCGTCCATACCTTCGTTGCGGAAGATACGACCAACTTCGTACACTCTGTCCATGCCGCCGACGATCAAACGCTTCAAGAACAACTCCGTTTCGATACGCATATACATATCCAAGTCGAGGGCGTTGTGGTGCGTTTTGAAGGGACGAGCGTCCGCGCCGATTTCCAAAGGCAACAGCGTGGGGGTGTCCACTTCCAAATAGCCGCGACCGTCCAAGTACGCGCGGATCTCTTTCAAGATTGCCGAACGGGTGCGGAAGGTATCGCGCACGTCCTTGTTCATGATAAGATCGAGGTGGCGCAAGCGGTATTTCATATCCTTGTCTTGCAGGCCGTTGTATTTTTCGGGTAAAGGCAAAAGGGATTTGGTGAGGAGCACCAATTCGGTAACGTGTACCGTAACTTCTCCCGTTTGCGTTTTGAATACGAAACCTTTGAATCCGAAAATATCGCCGATATCGTAGTCCTTTTTATAGGAGAGGTAGTTTTCTTCGCCGATATCCTGACGGGTAACGTAGATTTGGATCGAGCCGCTCTTGTCCGCGATATGGGAGAAGGAAGCCTTGCCCATGATACGACGGGACATCATACGCCCTGCCATCGTTACCGTCTTGCCCTCGTACGCTTCAAAGTTGTTTTTCAACTCTTCCGAGTGGGTATCTACGGGATATTTTACCTGTTCGTAGGGGTTCTTGCCCTCGGCTACGAGCTTGGCTAACTTTTCACGGCGCACGCGCGCCTGTTCGATCAACTGCTCCTCTTCGGAGATTTCAGGAGTGTTCGTCGTCTTATTCTCTTGCATAGCGATTACCTCTGTTTCTATTAAGCGATTTCCATGATTTTCACTTCGTATTCGGCGTTGGGGGCAACGACTTTTACGGTGTCGCCCACTTTATGACCGAGGAGTGCTTTACCCACGGGGGATTCGTTGGAAATTTTGTTGTGCATAGCGTCCGATTCGGTCGAACCGGTGATCTCGTACACTTCTTCTTCGTCCATATCGGCGTCGTAAACGCGTACTTTGCTACCGATGTGTACGGTGGTGGTGTCGTGATTTTCTTCGAGAATCACGGCGTTTTTTACTTTATAATCCAGCTCGGCGATTTCCAACTCGTTTGCGGCTTGCTCGTTGCGCGCTGCGTCGTATTCGGCGTTTTCGGAAAGATCGCCGTGGCTTCTCGCTTCCGCAATGCGCTCTACGATTTCTTGGCGTTTTACCGTTTGCAAGTAGGACAGCTTTTCTACCGCTTCGTCGTAGCCCTTTTTCGTCATAAGATATTGCTTCTCAGCCATAATATACCTCCACGTTTCGCTCGTTTTTCGGTCGGCAATCGTACGCAAAAAAATCGCCCACCGGACGAAACGTTAAAAATCACACCGAGACTTGCCCTTTACAGAAAAGTCTCGGCGTCTATTTCATTGTCTTTATTATATAGTATTTTCTTTCGTTTGTCAATGATTTTTCGGGGTATTTGCTTTTTTTCACTACGTTTTCATGCGTTTTTGTTCAAAAAAGCGGACATTCTGTCGAACGCTTCCGAAAGTGCCGACGTGCTCGTCGCGTAGGAAAGACGGACGTTGTCCTTACCGAAATCGCCGAAAGCGTTACCGGGAACGACGGCTACCTTTTGTTCGCGCAACAACCGCTCCGCAAACTCCTCGCCGCTGTACGGCGTGTTTTTGACGGACGGGAACGCGTAGAACGCGCCCTGCGGTTCAAAACAGTTCAACCCGATCTCTTTTAAGGAGTGCAACACGAATTTTCTGCGCTTATCGTACGAATCGCGCATTTCTTCCACCGTGGCAAAGCCGTCCGAGAAGCCGTCCTTCAACGCTTCGATTGCGGCGTATTGCGAGGTGATCGGCGCGCACATAATGCCGTATTGATGAATTTTGAACATTGCTTCGTCGATTTCCTTGGGGGCGCAAACGTAGCCCATGCGCCAGCCCGTCATCGCGAACGCCTTGGAAAAACCGCTTACGTAGACGGTGCGCTCTTTCATGCCGTCCAACTGCGCGATGGAATAGTGCCGCTTGCCGTAGGTGAGTTCGGCGTAAATTTCATCGGAAATCACAAGTAGATCGCGTTCGATGGCGACGTCGGCAACCGCTTGCAGCTGTTCTTTCGTCATAATCGCGCCCGTGGGGTTGTTGGGGTAGGTTAAAATCAACGCCTTCGTTTTGGGGGTAATCGCCCTTTCCAAACTCTCTCTCGTTAAGATGAAATTGTCCTTTTCGTAACATTCCACGTGTACGGGTACGCCGTCCGCCATCGTTACCAAGGGGGAGTAGGAAACGTACGCGGGATCGGGAATGAGCACTTCGTCGCCGCGCTCCACGCACGCGCGGAGCGCCAAGTCGATCGCTTCGCTGCCGCCGACGGTAACGAGAATATGTTTGGGGTCGAAGGTCAGGGAAAACCGCTCTTGCAAATAGCGCGAGATCAACTCCAAGAGGGCGGGTATACCGCGGTTGCCCGTGTATTGCGTATACCCCCGTTGCAGGGAAGTGATCGCCGCTTGACGGACTTTCCACGGCGTAACGAAGTCGGGTTCGCCGACGCCCAAAGAGATCGCGCCTTGCGTTTCCCGTACGATATCGAAGAATTTTCGGATACCGCTCGGTTGTAAATTTTTCGCTTTTTGATTGACGAAATCGCGCATGGTATTGTTCCTTATGATTGGTTTAGAGTGGGTGTGCGTGCCACCCGTGTATTTGAGTATTGCATTTCGAGGCGTGTTGCGACACGCTCTGTTTTGTCATGGCGAGGAATGCAACGACGAAGCAATCTCTTGCCGTTTTATCGTATACGAGATTGCCACGCTACGCTCGCAATGACGGCGTCGTAGGTTACGCTCGCAATCGCTCTGTTTTGTCATGGCGAGGAATGCAACGACGAAGCAATCTCTTGCCG
>CAZDCO010000005.1:0-20211 GCA_964504025.1 uncultured Clostridia bacterium | reverse complement strand
CAATCGCTCTGTTTTGTCATGGCGAGGAATGCAACGACGAAGCAATCTCTTGCCGTTTTATCGTATACGAGATTGCCACGCTACGCTCGCAATGACGGCGTCGTAGGTTACGCTCGCAATCGCTCTGTTTTGTCATGGCGAGGAATGCAACGACGAAGCAATCTCTTGCCGCGCTACGCTCGTGGCGACGAAAGGCGAATTACGCCTGCACGGAGAGACGGTTGTCCTCGTCCTCTTTCTCGGTTGCCGCGCCTTCGATTTTATATTTTTTCAAGATGAAGTGCGTCGCGGTGGAAAGTACGCCGTCGAAGGTGGAAATGCGTTCGGAAACGAAACGGGAAACGCGTTGTAACGTCGCGTCCTCCACGAACACGGCGAGATCGTACGCACCGCTCATCAGATAGACCGATTTCACTTCGGGGAAGGAAGCGATTTGTTTGGCGATGCCGTCGAAGCCCTCTTTCTTTTTGGGGGTTACTTTCACTTCGATCAACGCGTCCACGAGGCTGTCGTCCGTCTTTTCCGCGTTTACGATCGCTGTGTACTTGACGATCACGCCCTCTTCCTCCAACTTTTGCACGGCGGCTTTCACGGTTTGCTCGTCCGTATCGAGCATAGCCGCGATCTTTTTCGGCGTCAAGCGCGCGTCCTGCGTTAAAGCGTTTACGATGTTCTTTTCCAAAACCGTCATACTGTTACCTCAACTGTATTATAGTATATTTTCCAAAAATAAATGATCGTAGGGTAAAGATTCCACGAAATCTCGCGACGGGAATTTCACGTGATTGAACTTTGCAAAGTTAAAAATATGCGTTTTCGTCAATACGGGCGTGGGAATATCCAACGCCTGACAAATTTCCGTCAAATACTCGTAAAAGTGCGAATAGGTAATTTGTTCGTCCCTTTCGTATACCGTTTGTTTGCGGATTTTACCGTCCGTCATTAACTTAGCCCAAATTCTCATACCCGTATTATACACGAAACGGGGAAAAAAGTAAACCGTTTGCGCGCGGTTTGCGGCGGTTTTTCAAAAAAGGCAGGCATAACGTCGGCGGTGCGGCGCATACCATAAACCAAGCCTATCCTCGCCGCAACCAAAACGGGAGTGCGGACGGTTTTTACAAAAAAACGCAAAATAGGCTAAAAAAAGAGAAATTCGTAAAGTGGGAAGGTGCTATGATAGAACGAAGAAAAACGAGTTCGATCGTCGCGGCGGCAATCGTACTGTTGTCGGCGATTCTCGCCGTCGTGGGAACGCCTGCGTATTTGCTGAGCAAGCGCGAACAAAGCGCGGCGGCGAGCGGTGGCAGACTGTTGCCTATCTATTCGGTGGCGACGGAAGAAAAGAAAATCGCGATCAGCTTCGATTGCGCTTGGGGCGTCGATTATACCGACAAATTGCTGGATATTATGGCAAAGCACGACGTGCGCTGTACCTTTTTCGCCGTGCAATTTTGGGTGGAGAAATACCCAGAATACGCCGCGAAAGTGGTAGACGCCGGGCACGAGTTGGGCACGCACAGTCGCACCCATTCGTATATGAGTAAACAGTCGGCTGCGGAGATCGAGGACGAGTTGAAAACGTCCTGTCAAGCCATCGAGCGCGCGACGGGGCAAAAGCCCGCTTTATTCCGCGCCCCTTACGGCGATTATAACAATACCGTCGTGTCGACGGCAACGAAGTTGGGGCTGTATACCGTGCAATGGGACGTGGACTCGCTAGACTGGAAAAACCTGTCGGCGACCGAGCTTGCCCTGCGCGTCGTCAACGGCGTGAAGAACGGTTCGATCATACTTTGCCACAACAACGGTTTGCATACCGCGGAGGCGTTGCCGATGATCCTGACGACGCTGAAAAACCGCGGTTACGAGTTCGTTCCGATCGGGGAGTTGATTTATAAGGACAATTACGAGATCGACGGCACGGGCAAGCAGCACGAGAAAAACGGATAAAAGAAAAACGTAGTATAACACTTTGGGAGGTACATGATGAATTACGTTACGGAAAAGAACAACAGAGCTTACATTATGGGGGAGATCGTCAGCGACGCGGTGTTTTCGCACGAAGTCTACGGCGAGGGATTTTACGAATTTTACGTAAAAGTGATGCGATTGTCGGGGCAGGCGGATATTTTACCCGTTACCCTTTCGGAACGGTTGATCCAAGGTGGCACGCTTTGCAAGGGCAAAACGCTTTGCGCCGTCGGACAGTTCCGCAGCTATAACAAGATCGAAAACGGGCGTTCGCGCCTGATGCTGACCGTGTTCGTGCGCGAACTTCTCGACCGCGAACCGTGCGCAAACCCGAACAGTATTTTACTCAGCGGTTATATTTGTAAACCGCCCGTTTACCGCACGACGCCCTTTAACCGCGAAATCGCCGACGTGCTGATCGCCGTCAATCGTGCGTATAATAAGTCCGATTATATCCCCTGTATCGCGTGGGGCAGGAACGCGCGGTTCGTGAAAAATCTCGGCGTGGGCGAGCGAATCGCCGTGTCGGGCAGAATTCAAAGTCGCGAATATCAAAAGAAATTGTCGGAAACGGAGTTGAAAACGATGACGGCGTACGAAGTGTCCGTGTCGAAGTTGGCGGCGTTCGACGCGGGAGAAGAGTTCGACATCGACAGCGAATTCGATCTGTATACGAAGCCGACTTCGCCAACCGTCGTCGGGGCGACTTCGGCGGCGACGGAGGGGTGATTTTTCGAGGGGGAAAACACTCCCTTTTTACGGTTTCGACAAAATTCGACAAACAAAGACAAAATTCGACGTTTTCTCCTACGCGTTTTTTGTAAAAAACGTTTGCACGGCGGCGTAAAAGGTGGTATAATAGTATCACAAAGGCGCTGATGGAATTTTGATTAAGGAGGAACACGAAAAGTGAAAATCACAAAAGAAGATTTGACCTTTCAGATCGCGAATGCGTTACGCGACGAGTTTGTCGCTACCGTTACGGAAAGTGACGGCGTCGTTACGTTGGCGTTCGTGAACGGGCAAAAGTTTTCGTTGCGCGTAGAGGAAGAGGCGTAACGGATCATTATTAAACAAGTTCACACACCCTTCGGAATAAAAAAGCGGTTATTTGCTACGCAATGCTTCGTCGCGGCTCACTCACGTACTTCCGTGTACGCTCGTTCGCCGTTCCTTGCCTTGCTTGCAACTAACCGCTTTTTGTTTACCTTGTCATTGCGAGCGGCGGTACGCCGCGCGGCAATCTCGTGTTCGGTATAGCTGCAAGAGATTGCTTCGTCGTTACACTCCTCACAAAAACAAGGGAAAACGGGGTATACAGGTATGCGTTGACGGTATTTTTGCGAAGGCACACGACGCTACTCCCGTCTTTTCGCTCGTCGCTACGCCCCGTCATTGCGAGCGGCGGCACGCCGCGTGGCAATCCCCCGAAGGGTAGTCCGTCCGTTTTTCTTTTCGGGAACGGGGCGCAAAATTTGAAAAACCCCTTTACATTTTTTACAATCGGTGGTATAATAAATACGGTACGCCGAGGAAAAGGCGTGCGTAAGGAGAAAAATATGGGTGAACAAGAGATGAGCACGAGAGAAGAATTTAGTTTGGGCGACGTATGCAGATTGTTGTTGCGTAAGCTGCAATTACTCATCGTCGTGCTGCTGGTCGGCGTAGTTTGCGGCGCGGCGTTCGGGTACGCAAGGTCGTACAACGTACACTACTACGGTACGCGGTTAGAATATTTCATCAACCCCACGCGCGAAACGGAGGGTACGAACGATAGCGACAGCCAATACGCGGTATACGGTGCGTACGGCGTGCAAGTTATGGAAACGATCGTTACGCTCTTAAATTCGGAACAGTTTGCCGAGCGGTTAGAGTTGGACGCGGACGGCTTGCCGAGGGACAAGGACGGCAACGCGTTGATCGACGACGCAACGTTGAAAGCGGCGATTGCCGAAGCGGAGAACGCGCAAACGGCATTGACGGCGGCGCGTGCGGCGTTGGAAGCGGCGGAAAACGCTTGCCTGACGGCGACGGAAGAAAACAAAGCGCAGTTGGAAGCGGCGAAAAATACCGCGGCAAAGGCGGTTTCGGCGGCGGCGGAAGCCGTTACGAAAAAGACGGACGCGGCGGTTGCCGTTTGGGGCAACTTCCCCTCCTCGAAAAAATTGATCGCGCGCAATAACGCGTGCGTGAGCTACTCCTATTCCAAGAGTTCGAGCAGCGTTACCGGTTCGGAGAGTTTTGCGCGTAGCTTTATCTACGTGGAAATTTCCGTGTTGAACGATAAGGCGGCAGCCGAGGCCTTGTATAAAAAAGTGAACGAAGTGTTGCCCGTGTTCGTAGTCGAGGTAACGACCGTACCCACGGGATATAGCGGTACGCGTTGCAACAAGACGACGCGTAACGACCAAGTGACGGAAACGAACGAAGGGTACACCCTCTCCACCGTCGTGAAATACGGCGTGGTAGTCGGGTTCGTCGCGTTGTTGGCGGCTTGTATCGTAGTGATCGCGATCGATCGTTCGGACAAGCGTTTGCGTTCGATCGAACAGATAGCAGGCGGACTGAACGTACCCGTCTTGGGCGTCATTCCGACGATGGACGACGAAGAACAATCGACGGGGGTGGAAAGATGAGTATTTTCAAGAAAAAGACGGTAACAACGGAAGAACGTCGGGTAGAGCGGTTGCTGACTCGCGGCGGCTCGTTCGTTTCGGAAGAGGCGTTCCGCAATTTGAAACTTTCCCTGACCGTATCCATGCCGCGCACGAACAAGGGCGAGGGCGTGGCGGTGCTTTTGACGTCGGCGTACCCTGCCGACGGAAAGACGACGGTGGCGGTGAATTTGGCGTTGACGCTCGCCGCGTCGAACGCGAAAGTCGTGCTCGTGGACGCCGACATTCGCAAGGGTAGAACGGCGCGTTTCTTTCACGAAAAAACGGGCGTAGGGCTTGCCGATTGCCTGTCGGGCTTGACGACGTTGGACGAGGCAATTCGCCCCACGAAGGAGTGCGACGGACTGTCGTATATTTCCTGCGGAACGCACTCTCCCCGTCCGTACGAGTTGTTGGAAAGCGATGCGATGCGCAATTTGATTGCCGACTTGAAAAAGCGGTTCGATTACGTCGTGATCGATACGCCGCCCGTGTTGCCCGTTGCGGACGCGTTGGCGATTGCTCCCCACGTAGACGGCACGATCCTCGTTTGCCGCCACGAAAGAACGTATTTGAGCGATATTTCTCGTTCGATCGATAAACTTAGATTTGCCAAGGCGAATTTACTCGGCGTCGTCGTCAACGACTTTAAGGCGCGCAAAGTGCTCGGCAAACGGTACGAACAATATAACCACTACGAATCGGATGTGAGGAAGGGCGAAAACGATTAAAAAACGATTGAAAAACAAATAAAGAAAGCGGCTGACGAGTATTTCGTCGGCCGCTATTTTACGGTTAAATTTTCCGTGAATTACGCGTTCGTATCGTCCGTATCTTCGATGTTTTCCGTCTTTTCGTTCGGTTCGGTTACGATATGTTCGCTCGTCGGACGGGTGGCGTAAGCGAATGGATTGTCGCGGTGCGCACTCTCCTTCTCGTCCATATACGCGATCACTTCTTTATAGTCCGCGCCCTTCATGAGCATTTGCACTTCTTCGGTGTAGATCGTTTCCTTTTCCACCAAAACGCGGGACATATTGTCCATAATCGAACGGTTTTCTTTCAGGAGTTTGGTTGCGCGCGCGTGCGCTTCGGAAACCAAACGGCGAATTTCCGCGTCGATCGTCGCCGCCGTTTCTTGCGAATAGCCGCCGCGACCTTGATTGCCGTATTCCATACCCATAAACACGGGTTGATCGGAATCGTACGCGACCAAGCCTAATTTTTCACTCATACCCCATTGCGTAACCATACGGCGCGCCAAATCGGATACGTGTTGCAAGTCCGCGCTCGCGCCCGTCGTAACGTCTTGAATGACCAACTCTTCGGCGACTCTGCCGCCGAGGGACATACAAATGTTATCCACGAGCTTGTTGTAGGAAACGTCGTTGTCGTCCGTTTCGGGACGAGTCATCGTATACCCTGCCGCTCTGCCGCGAGGAATGATAGACACTTCGTGAACGGGATCGCAATGCTTGCAAAGACAAGCGAGTACCGCGTGCCCCGATTCGTGATACGCCGTGCAGCGTTTGTCCGATTCGGTAACGACGCGACTCTTCTTTTGCGGACCCATCAACACTTTGTTGATACCGTCGTACAATTCGAGGTTGCCGATCGTCTTTTTGCCTGCGCGCGCCGCCAAAATCGCCGCCTCGTTCAAGAGGTTGGCAAGCTCCGCGCCCGAGAACCCTGCGGTGATCCGCGCCACCGTTTTGAAGTTGACTTCGGGCGACATAGGTTTGTTTCTCGCGTGCACTTTCAAAATTTGTTCCCGTCCCTTGACGTCGGGCAGGTTCACGTTGATTTGTCTGTCGAAACGACCGGGGCGAAGGAGTGCGGGATCGAGAATATCCGCGCGGTTGGTTGCCGCCATGACGATGATCCCCTCGTTGCTCTCAAAGCCGTCCATTTGTACGAGAATTTGGTTGAGCGTTTGTTCGCGTTCGTCGTGTCCGCCGCCCAAGCCTGCGCCGCGGCGACGACCTACGGCGTCGATTTCGTCGATAAAGATGATACAAGGCTGATTTTTCTTCGCCATATCGAAGAGTTCGCGTACGCGCTTCGCACCTACGCCGACGTACATTTCCACGAAGTCCGAACCGGAAACGGAGAAGAAGGGTACGCCTGCCTCGCCTGCCACCGCTTTCGCGAACAGCGTTTTACCCGTGCCAGGAGGACCTACGAGCAGCACGCCCGAGGGAATTCTCGCGCCGAGTGCGGAGAACTTACGGGGCGATTTCAAAAAATCGACCACTTCTTGCAATTCTTCCTTTTCCTCTTCCGCGCCTGCGACGTCGGAGAAACGGACTTTCAAGTTGTTTTGCATGTGCGCCTTGTTTTTGCCAAGGTTCATGTTCGGGTTGCCCGAACCGCCTGCGCCGCGCAGGAGCAGGAAGAACATGACGCCGACCAAGACGATGCTGACGAGGGGCAACAAACTGGACCAAATGCTGCCTGCGTTGGGATCGGCAAGGGTGATATCCAAGTTCATAAACGGGCCTTCGCCGATCAATTCTTTCAGCTCGTTGTAGTCGCTGAGACCGTAGATCGAAGAGGCAACCGCCGTAAATTTCGCGGTGATCGTACCTTCGGCGTTCACGGCATATCCCGTCCAGTTGTAGGCATCTACGTACAGTTGGTTGATTTCCCCGTTTTGTAATTTGAGGAGGAACTCGCTAAATTTCAATTCCTGTCCCCGATTGATAACGTCGGATACGACCAAGCCGACGAGCACGACGGCAACGACGGCGAGAATGATCCAAAGTGTGGTTTTCGCTTTCTTACTCAAAGTGTTGATACTCCTTTTATAATACAGTTTGGTTCGTAACGTACTTTATTTATACCCTTTGCGTAAAGGGAATAAACAAAAAATCGTTTTATCGTCTATATTTTAGCATAGAATTTTACTTTTTTGCAAGCGTTTCCGTCGTCGGATGGAAACATTTAACAAACATTCACAAACTTTACACATTTTTTTGCGGCGACGTCGGTGTTTTTTCGGAGAGTTTACGCGCGCGTTGTTTAAGAGCGTTTTAAATCGGGTAAATATAAATATATGGAGAATTGTACTGTGAAAGAAAAAACGAAAAAAGCGTTGTTGCCCGTCGTGCCCTTGCGCGGACGGGTGGCGTTTCCGCACCTTTCTATCTCTTTTGAAATCGGGCGCGAATCGACGATGCTCGCGCTTGCGCGCGCGGAAAGCGCCGAGGACAAATTGCTGATTTTATGCACCCAACGGAAAGCGGAACAGGAAAATATCACCGAAGCGGACTTTTACGATTCGGGCTGCGTGGCGCGTGTGAAACAGGTATCTCGGACGTCGGGAAGCAACGTCGTGCGCGTACTTTGCGAATGTTTATACCGCGCGAAGATCGACCGCGTGCAAACGACGGACGGATTCTTTTCCGCACTCGCGGAAGAAATCACGCCGATCGAGGGCGAATACGTGTTGCAGGAAGCGCATTTGCGGACGGTGAAAGCACTCGTCAAAGACGTACTTGCCGTGGAAGGCAAGATGGGACGGGATACGGCGGCGAAGCTGGAAGAGATGACGAACGCGGACGAATATGTGGACGTGGCAGCGTCGGAAATGCGCCTGACGACGGAAGTCAAACAACAAATTTTGATCGAAGCGGACGTCGTGAAACGGTTGCGACTTTTAGAGCGCAGCTTAAACGACGAGCTGGAAATTTCCAAAGTGGAAAGAAAGATCGCGCAGTCGGTACGTACGGCGATCGATAAAGGGCAAAAGGACTATTTTTTCCGCGAGCAAATCAAGGCGATTCGCACGGAGCTCGGCGAGGACGGCAAGGACGCGGATATTTACCGCGAGAAAATTCTCGCCAAGGGTATGCCCGAAGAGGCGGAAGAAAAGTGCTTGACGGAAGCCGATCGGTTGTTAAAGACCGCCCCCTCTTCTCCCGAATACGCGGTGATCACCAACTATTTGGATCAAGTGCTCGCCCTGCCTTGGACGGAAAGGACGGAGGATACCGCAAACGTCGCCGATTGCGCGGCGGTACTCGACGCCGATCACTACGGTATGGAAAAGATCAAGGAACGGATCGTAGAATACCTTGCCGTGTTGCAGCTGAAAAAGGATATGAAAGCCCCCATTTTGTGTTTCGTCGGACCTCCCGGCGTGGGCAAGACGAGTATCGCGCGTTCGATTGCGCGCGCCCTCGGTAGGAAGTTCGTGCGTATGAGTTTGGGCGGCGTACGGGACGAAGCGGAAATTCGCGGACACCGTCGTACGTACGTCGGCGCGATGCCCGGACGGATCGTGAGCGGTATGAAAATCGCAGGTTCGATCAACCCCGTATTCTTGTTGGACGAAATCGATAAAATGACGTCCGATATACACGGCGATCCCGCGGCGGCGTTGTTGGAAGCACTCGATCCCGAACAAAACGGTACGTTCGGCGATCGGTTTTTGGAAATCCCGTACGATTTAAGCAAAGTGTTGTTCATTACGACGGCAAACTCGACGGATACGATCCCCACTCCCCTGTTGGATCGAATGGAGATCGTGCAGCTGTCGGGATATACTTTGGAAGAAAAGACGGAGATTGCCAAGCGGTATCTCGTACCCAAGCAATGCAAGGAGAACGGTTTGACGGAAGAGAATGTCCGCTTTACGACGGACGCTTTGCAAAAGATTGCGGAGGGCTACACGCGCGAAGCCGGCGTACGATCGTTGGAACGCACCGTCGGTACGGTGTGTAGAAAGATCGCCGTGGAGTTCGCGACGGGCAAGCGGAAAACGCAGGCGAAAGTGCGCGCGGCGGACGTGGAAAAACGGTTGGGCACGCCGCGATTCGTCGTGGACGAGAACGCGTTGTTGCCGCAAGTCGGCGCGGTGAACGGGCTGGCGTGGACGGCAGTCGGCGGAACGACGCTCACCGTGGAAGCGGTTGTTGTCGAGGGCAAGGGCGACTTGCGCTTGACGGGACAGCTGGGCGACGTGATGAAAGAGAGTGCGCAGGCGGCGTGGAGTTATTTGCGCGCGCACGCGAACGAGTACGGCTTGACGAAGGACGATTTCACGAAGAAGGATTTGCACGTGCACGTACCCGAAGGCGCGACGCCGAAGGACGGTCCGAGCGCGGGGGTAACGATGGCGACGGCAATGCTGTCCGCACTCACGGGGGCGAGCGTGCGCGGCGATGTGGCGATGACGGGCGAGATTACGCTGCGCGGCAAAGTGCTGCCAATCGGCGGTTTGAAAGAAAAGGCGTTGGCGGCGAGAAGAGTGGGTATCAAGACGGTACTCATGCCCGTCGGGAACGTCAAGGACTTGCAAGATTTGCCGCAAGTATTGAAACGCGATTTGCGGTTCGTGCCCGTAAGCTGCGTGGACGAAGTGTTCCGTGAAGCGGTGCTGCGCACGGAAGAAAAGAGAGAAGAAGTTGCCGCGGAGTGCGGCGCGACGCTGCCCATTACGCCGCGTACCCGTCCTGCCGACGGCGTGCGTTGCGAGGGCTAAAACAACGAAAGGAGGCTACCGTGTATCAAACGAAACAAGAAAAACCGACGCTCGTCGTCAAACAGGCGAAGTTTATCACTTCGGCGGCGAGAGAGGAACAGTTCATTCACCCCGACAAGCCGATGATCGCCGTGTGCGGTAAATCGAACGTGGGAAAAAGCTCGTTTATCAATATGCTCGCAGGGCAAAAGAAGCTCGCGAAAACGAGTAGCGAACCGGGTAGAACGCGGCTCGTGAACTACTTTGACTTCGGCGAGTTCATTTTGGCGGACTTGCCCGGCTACGGGTTCGCGCGCGTATCGAAGAGTGAAAAGGACAAATGGGCGCGCACGCTGGATAGTTTTTTCCAACGCCGCGAGGACATTGCGCACGTGTTTATGTTGGCAGATAGCCGCCACGATCCCACCGAGGACGATATGCAAATGTTGCAATTTTTGCACTACCATACCATTCCGTTCACCGTAACGCTGACGAAAGCGGACAAGTTGTCGAAGATGAAGCTGAAAGAGCATATTCGCGCCATTGCCGCCGATATGTATTTGGGAACGGACAATTTGCTCGCGACCAGCTCGGAAACGGGCTACGGCAAGGCGGAAGTGTTGCAAAAGATCGCTTCGGTGATCGAAACGCAGCGGCTGATTGCCGAAACGGACGCGGAAGCGGAGTCCGACGAAGAAGAGGAATAAAGAGAGTTTAGCGCGCCGTAACGTGTAATTACGGCGCGTTTGTTTTTACCTTGTCATTGCGAGCGGCGGTACGCCGCGCGGCAATCTCTTGTCGGGTTTCCGCCAATGCCACACGAGATTGCTTCGTCGCGTTTCGGTTACGCACCTCTCGTGCGCGCCCTCACCGCTCCTTGCCTTGCTTGCAACTGAACGCTTTTTGTATTTTACGCCCGTCATTGCGAGCCGCAGGCGCGGCAATCTCGTAAAAAAATTGCGGCGAACAACAATAATGTTGGAATATCTACCGAATATATCCTATCTCTACTCTGTCGTACGCGCGGCAAGAGATTGCTTCGTCGTATAACTTCTCGCAATGACACTATTGCCGTGTCGCTCACTCCGTCATTGCGAGCCGCAGGCGCGGCAATCCCTTTTCGACAAAAAAGTTTTTTCCTTTTCCCCGTGCGCCCGTTCTATCGCCGTCGTCGTCGGCATACGATAGGATAGAGCAAAAAAGCAAGGCAAGGAGAAAAGGAAATTATGAAACAAGAAATAGAATACGCCGAAATGCTGGAAATTCCCGTGTCCACCGTGAATATAGAACGGAAAAAAGGACGGGCGAAGCGGGTGCGCAACGCACCGCGCCCGACCGCCGACAAGCCCGTCGACTTGCAAGAATCGGTAATCGCACGCGTGAACGACCGCTTGGACGGCGAACCGCCCGAAGAATACATTTCCGCCGACGCGGAACTCTTCGCGGAGAGTGCGAACAGCGAGGGCAGCGTACGCTTCGACGGCGAAACGGATCGTATCGACACGGTGCGGTTATATTCGGACGAGGAACGCGCCGCGGCGAGGCGATACGCGTCAGAGTACGCCACCGACGGTTTTGAAACTCCCCCGTCCAAGGGCGCGCGTTTGGCGTTGGGAATCGAGTTTGCGGCGGCGTGCGCGTTATGCGGCGCGATCTTTTTGACGAACGTATTTATGCCGAGCAGCGCGATCAATACCTTCTTCCGCACCCTCGCCACGAATCCAACGAGCGCAAAAACGGACGATCGCGGCTATGCGGACTTTACCCTCTCCAACGTTGTGAACGATTTTGCGGACGTGGAAATGACGATTTCCCCCGCAGGCGTACTCTCATTCCAAAACAAGGGCTGCGTATACTCCGCGGCGGACGGGCGCGTACTCAACGTCGAGCAAAACGCCGACGGCGGTTACACGGTGAAGATCGCACATTCCGACTCCTTTTCGGGGGTGATCACGGGTTTGCAAAACGTCTATTACGCGGTGGGCGACGAGGTGAAGGCGAACGTGCCCGTCGGGTATTCGGACGGCGAAAGCAAAGTGCAGGTTACGATGTATTCGGACGGGGAGTTGCTGCATTGCTTCGAGCTGAACGAGGAAAATTGCTTGGCGTGGGTGCGGAGTGAGTGAACGAGCGAGGGAGAAACGGCGGCGATACCGCCGTTTTTCATTGCGGTTGCACCCTCTATTCTTCCTCGTCGGGATCGCGTACGCGCTGACGGGGCGGCTACTCCTGTTCGCGTTATCCTGTTTGGTTGCCCTGCAACACGAGTGCGCGCACGCCTTTGCCGCGGCGAAACGGGGGTACGAGTTGCGTACGATCGTGTTGACGCCCTACGGCGCGGCGATCGTGGGAAATTTGGACGGACTGTCCGTGCGCGACGAGGCGATCGTGGCGGCGGCAGGTCCGTTTTGCAACCTTTGCACGGCGGCGTTTTTCGGCGCGCTTTGGTGGTTCGTGCCTACCACGTATGCGTTCACCGATACGGCGTTCTACGCTTCCCTTGCCGTCGCACTCGTCAACGCCCTGCCTGCCTATCCGTTGGACGGCGGTCGTATTTTGCGTGCCGCGCTCTATCGCGGCTACGTCAAAACGCGTTCTCCCCGTTCGGCGGCGAAGCGCGCGCAGGCGGTGTGTCGGTGGACGACGACGGCGTTCGCGGCAGTCTTCGTCGGGACGTTCGTTTGGACGCTCGTACGGGGCGAGGGTAACCTTTCCCTGCTGACGATGGCGGCGTTCCTGTTATTCGGCGCGTGGAGCGGCAGTCGGGACGGCGGCTACGCGCGGATCGATTTTTCCTTTACGGACGACTTCCGTCGGGGCGCGACGGTGCGACGGGTGGCAATCGGCGCGGAACGCCCGATCAAGGACGCCCTACCCTTTATCTCGCGCGGCGAATATTTGGTGCTGGAAGTGTACGACGGGCAGGGACGACAACTTTTCACTTTGCCGCAGAACGAACTGTCCGCGTGGTTTTTGACGGCGCACTCCCCCTACGCCACGCTTGGCGAGTTGTACGACGAGAAGCAAAAACGGGCGAAAAAGTAGGAAAAATAGCACGAAAACGGGTAAAAATAGAGAAAAGCAAAGGAAAAGTCCTTGCCAAAAATCGGGGAGTATGATATACTAATGAAGAATAAAAAGTAACGGACGACGTAGAATGAAAGAGTTGTTTTTTGACAGATATTGCACGCACCTATTCGGCGCGATCGTGGAGGACGGAACGTTGACGGAGTTCTCTACGGAGCACGAAGAGAGCGGACATATTATCGGCAACGTATACAAGGGCAGGGTGGCGAACGTACATACGGGTATGAACGCGGCTTTTATCTCCTGCGGTTTGGAAAAAAATTGTTATCTCTCCTTGGAAGAATCGTATACCGATTATACCAAATACGACGGGACTTCGGTCAAGACGAGTTGGAAACCACTGTCCTTGAAGGCAGGTGACGAAATTTTGGTACAAGTTACCAAACCGCCGCGCGGTACGAAGGGCGCGAAAGTTACGGCGAATATCTCGTTCGTCGGCAGACGTATGATTTTTCTCCCGACGACGGAGTTCTTGGGCATTTCCCGTAGAATTACCGATCCGAAAGAACGGGAACGGCTGCTCAAACTCGCCGACGGTTTACGCGAAAACGAGAACGAGGGCTTGATCGTGCGCACGCAAGCACCGCTTGCGACCGAGGCACAACTCAAAAAGGAAGCGGCGTACTTGCGGAAACTGTACGTGCAGATGATGAAACGGGCGGCGAACGCACCTGTCGGTACGTTGCTCTATCAGGACGAGGACTTGCCTGCGCGGATGTTGCGCGATTGCTTCGGGGACGAAATCTCCGTCGTGCACGTGGATGACGCGGGGTTGTATATGCGCTTGAAAGAGTTGATTCGCCTGCGCGACGACGTGGCGGACGAAAAACTCGTGAAATACACGGGCAATCGCACGATGATGCGCGAATACGGCATTATGCCGCTCGTATACGACATCGCGTTGCCGACCGTTCCCCTCCGCGGCGGCGGTTCGCTCGTGATCGAACATACCGAGGCGATGACGGTGATCGACGTCAATTCGGGGAGTTTTACGGGCGAAAAGAGTTTGGAAGACACCGTGTTCGCCGTCAATTTGGAAGCGGCGGCGGAGATCGCGCGGCAGGTGCGGTTGCGGAATATCGGCGGCATCGTCGTCGTGGACTTTATCGATATGACCAACTTGGAACACCGCGAAGCGGTAACGGAAGCGTTGCGTAACCATTTGTCGATGGACAAGGCGAAATGTAACGTGCTACCCATGAGCGATTTGTGCTTGACGCAGTTTACGAGAAAGCGCGTGGGGAACGGATTGCTTTCCTACCTCGTCAAACCTTGTCAACATTGTCAGGGTAAGGGTTACGTTCCGGGCGATTTGTTCGTGATTTCCCGTTTGCGCGCGAAGCTGTACGATTGTTTTGCGAGCGGTAACACGACGGCGGTCGTCGATCTCAACGAACGGATCTTAAACCGTCTCGTGGACGAGGAATTTTATAAGCAGGAACGCGCGCGTTGGCGTGGTAAAAAGATCTATTTCGTGCCGCATAAGACGTATAAGGAAGACTATTTCTTCATTCGCGGTGCCAAAGGCGAAGTGTCCGACTTGCCCGAAAACGCACGACTTTTCGAGTAAAAAATCGCCGAAATTGCCCACTCTACTCACAGTAGAGTGGGCTTTTTGCGACTCTACTCGGCGAAAATTTTTGGGAGAGCGCGACGGGAGAACAGTAGGTTGCCCTTTGGCGAAAAAACGGGTACAATAGTAGCGTGGGCTGCAAAAAGGCGGCGCAAGGAGGCAATCATTATGAAGGTAACCGTATTTGGAGATTCGATCGGGAAGGGCGTGTTTACGGACGGCGGTAAGATCGAGGTGCTACCCAACAACGCCGTTAAATTGTTCGAGGCGTGGTACGGGATCGAAATCGATAACCGTTCGGCGTACGGGCAGTCGTTAAAGCGGCTGAACGATCGCGGCGTGATCGATAAATATATTCAGTCGGTCAATCCCGACGAAGACAACGTGTTGGTGTTGGAGTTGGGCGGTAACGATTCCGACTTCGATTGGCGGTCGGTGGCGTCGTCGCCGCAGGAGGAGCATTATCCGAAAACGCGCGTGGAAGAGTTTTCCGCGCTCTACGGAGAAGTTTTGCAAAAGTGCCGCGCCGCGGGAATCCGTACGATGGCTTGCACGATCGTGCCCGTGAGCAGCGCGCTCTATTTTAATAACGTGATCAACCGCGTAAGCGACGGCGAACGGGTGCTTTCCTTTTTCAACGGGGACGTGAACACGATCCACCGCCATCAGGAGTTGTTCAACAACGAAATTTTGAAAAACGCCTACACTTGCGGTGCGTCGGTGATCGATTTGCGCCGTGAGTTTTTGAACACGAACGAGTTTGAAAGGATGATGTGTCGGGACGGAATACACCCCAACGCCCTGGGGCATGCACGGATTTTCGACGTCTTAAAGTCGTTTGCATCGTAAAAGTGTACAGTTGCGGCGCAATCCTTCGTCGCGTTTCGGTTACGTATTTCTTGTACGCTCCCTCAACGCTTCTTGCCTTGCTTGCACTGTACGCTTTTACTTCGGAGAAAGGGAGTGGACGGTATTTCTTCGTCGCGGCTCACTCGCGTACTTCTTGTACGTTCGTTCGCCACTTCTTGCCTTGCTTGCAACTGAACACTTTTACTTCGGGAAAAGTTGGTGAGAGTATTGTCATTGCGAGCGGCGGTACGCCGCGTGGCAATCTCTTGTTGGTGTTACGGGAACGCTATACGAGATTGCTTCGTCATTACACTCCTCGCAATGACAGTGTAAAAAGGGGACAGGCAGGTATGCGATGACGGCTGATGTTCCGTCGCCGCGAATGGCTGTATAGCAACAAAAAAGGACGGGATCGTTTCACGACGACCTCGTCCTTATTCCTTATTCCGTTTTTACGCCGTCTGTTTATAGACGAGTTTCGGCGTTGCGCCGTCCGTCAAACAGTCTTTGGTGATGACGACTTCTTCCACGTCTGATTCGGAGGGGATCTTATACATCACTTCGGTCATTACGCTTTCAATGATCGTGCGCAAGCCGCGCGCACCCGTCTTCAAACGAATGGCAGTTTGCGCAATTTCGCGCACCGCGTCCTCTTCCACCGTCAATTTCACGCCGTCCAAACCGATCAGCTTTTGATATTGCTTTATGATTGCGTTCTTCGGTTCGGTGAGAATTTTCACGAGTGCGTTTTCGTCCAACGGATCCAAGTTGACGACGATGGGCAATCTTCCCACGAATTCGGGAATCAAGCCGAATTTCGTCAAGTCTTGCGGTTTCACGTCGTCGAGGACGGAATAGTCCGCCTCGTTCGCGCCCATACGCACTTTGCCGCCGAAACCGAGCGTCGTGTCGTCCTTTCGGGAGGACACGATTTTATCCAAGCCCACGAACGCACCGCCGCAAATGAACAAAATATTCGTCGTGTCCAACCGTAAACACTCCTGTCCCGGGTGCTTTCTGCCGCCCTGCGGAGGAACGTTCGCCGTCGTGCTTTCGATAATCTTCAACAACGCCTGTTGCACGCCCTCGCCGGAAACGTCGCGCGTGATCGATACGTTTTCGCCCTTGCGCGCGATCTTGTCGATCTCGTCGATATAGATAATGCCCCGTTGCGCCCGTTCGATATCGTAGTCGGCGTTTTGAATGAGTTTCAACAAAATATTTTCCACGTCTTCGCCCACGTAGCCGGCTTCGGTCAGCGTGGTGGCGTCGCTCGTGGCGAACGGCACGTTCAAAATCTTCGCCAACGTACGCGCGAGCAACGTTTTACCGCTACCCGTAGGTCCGAGAAGGAGTACGTTACTCTTTTCGATCTCCACGCCGTCGTCGTCCTTTTTGCCTGCCTTGGCCGCGGCGTTGATCCGTTTATAATGGTTATACACGGCAACGGACAGTACGCGTTTCGCCTTATCCTGCCCGACGATATATTTGTCTAACTCCGCCTTGATTTCCGCAGGCTTTTTGAGGGGGACGTCGTCGTGGAGAGGGGCTTTGTCTTGCGCCTCGTCTACCATCGTTTTGCAAATTTCGATACATTCGTCGCAAATACATACGCCGTCCGCGCCGGTGATCAGTTTGCGCGCGTCCTCTTTCGGCTTGCCGCAAAAGGAACAATGTTGATTTTTATTCGACATACAATTACTCCGTTTACTTAAAAAGTGCTATCGTTACGGGGCGAACGAGTCGCGCGCGCCCGTATACGATATTTATACCCAAAGCGCGCCCGTTTCAAGCGGTTTTGGAAAAATACCGCGCAAAACTTGTAGCAAGCTTTGCGCGTCGTGTGTAGCGTTTGGAAACGCCGCCGTTATCTTCTTACGAACACTTGGTCGATCAAGCCGTAGGCGCGAGCCTCGTCCGCGGACATATAATTGTCGCGGTCGGTATCGCGTTCGATTACGGACATATCCCGTCCCGTGTTCTCCGCAAGGATACGGTTGAGCTTCGCTTTCGTACGGAGTATGTGCTCCGCTTGAATTTTAATATCGCTCGCTTGTCCCTGTGCGCCGCCGAGGGGCTGGTGGATCATAATTTCCGAATTCGGCAACGCGAAACGTTTGCCGTGCGCGCCGCTCGAAAGCAGGAACGCGCCCATGGACGCCGCCAAACCGATACAAATGGTGGATACGTCGCACTTTATATAGTTCATGGTGTCGTAAATCGCCAAGCCTGCGGACACGCTGCCGCCGGGGGAGTTGATATACAAGCTGATATCCTTCGTGGGATCTTTTCCCTCTAAATAGATGAGTTGCGCCACGACGGTGTTCGCTACCGCGTCGTCGATTTCGCCGCTTAAAAAGATAATGCGGTCGTCTAACAATCTCGAATATAAATCGTACGTGCGTTCACCTGCCGAGGTGCGTTCTACTACGTAGGGAATGAGGACGTTCTTTTCGTTCATAATGCTTCCTTTTCCGTGGGAGAGGGGAGGACGATTAGTCCTTCACGATCTCCATTTCGTTGTTCGCTTTCAAGGTATCGAACAACTTGGTGATGACGATATCGCTGCGGATATAATCGAATTGACGGGGATCCATGTTCTTCTTGTATTCTTCCACGTCTTTTTCAACCGACTTCGCTTGTGCGGCAACCTTTTCGTCGATCTCCGCTTCCGTCGCTTCGATGTTTTCTTCCTTGATAAGTTGGCTGATGATCAACTGATGCAAAACGTTCTTCTTCGCGGACTCTTCATAGTTCTTTCTGAAATCAGCCATCGTCGTCTTCAAGAAGTCGAGATAGTCTTGCAATTTCAAGCCTTGGTACATAAGTTGATATTCGAACTTTTGTACGAGGGAGTCGATTTCTCTATCGATCATCGCTTGCGGAATTTCCACCTCGGTGTTCGCCGCGATCGCTTCCAAAATGCTGTTTTCGGTAGCGTCGTTCGCGCGCTTATCCGCTTGCTTTTGCAATCTTTCTTTCGTCTTTGCTTTGTACGCTTCTACGCTCTCGTTGCCCGTCGCGTCCTTGATAAACTCGTCGTTGAGTTCGGGCAATTCTTTGCCTTGCAAACCGTTCAACTTCACGGAGAATACCGCGGGTTTACCCTTCAACGCTTCTGCTTGATAATTTTCGGGGAAGGTAACGTTGACGTCCTTTTGTTCGCCGATCGTCATACCGATCACTTGATCTTCGAAGCCGGGGATAAATTGACCGCTGCCGAGGGTAAGATCGAAACCTTCTGCTTCGCCGCCGTCGAACTTCACGCCGTCAACCGTACCGACGAAATCGATGTTTGCAACGTCGCCGCTTTGCGCCGCTCTGTCGGTAACGGGCACTTTGCGTGCGTTTCTGTCGAGCAAACGGTTGAGTTCCGCGTCCACTTCTTCGTCCTTAACAGTATACGCGTATTCTTTAATTTTAATACCCTTGTACGCCGAGATTTTTACTTCGGGTTTTACGGGTACGATCGCAACGAGCGTAACGCCCTCGTCGTCGAGTGCGTCCACCGATACTTCGGGATCGCCGACGACCGTGAACTTCTTTTCGTTCTTTTCAATGATTTTGCCGTAGTTTTCCGAGAAGAGAAGGTTGAGTGCGTCTTCGTAGAATACGCCCTTGCCGTACGCGTGTTCGATCACGTTCTTGGGTGCTTTGCCCTTACGGAAGCCGTTTACGGCGAACTTGCCTTTCGTCTTCAAATACGCTTGGTTTTGCGCTGCTTTCCATTCTTCACCGTCGAATTTCATGGTGATTTTTACGGTGCTCTTTTCAGCCGCTTTGGTAGTGTGTTTCATAATTGCTTTTCTCCTGCATCTATGTTTTTATATTATTTTTTGCTTGCTTGCGGTCGGTATCCCGTACCGTATCATACATTTTACCACATTTATCAAATAAAATAAAGCGTTTTTTGCCCTTTTTTATTTACAATTTGCGAAAATTACGCTATAATTTAAGAAAAAGTTTTTTTCTTGGAGGGTAAAATGCCGCAAGACGCCTTTCATATTCGCCGATTGAGCGACGAACTCCGTCGTTTCCTCGTCGGCGGCAAGATCAACCGCATTACGCAAGTGGATAAGGACGAACTCACTTTTATCGTCTACGTGCAAAAGACGACGGTGAAAGTGATCGTCAGCGCGAACGCGACGGGCGCGAGAGTGTGCCTCGCCGCGGAAGAAAAGGAGGGCGCGGCGGTCGCGCCGAATTTTTGCATGCTCTTGCGCAAGCATTTGCAGGGCGCGGAAATCGTCGATATTCGTCAATGCGGCGAGGAACGTATCCTCGCGCTCACCCTCCATTGCACGAGCGATTTTTCCTCTTGCGATCGCGTACTCTATTGCGAGTTGATGGGGAAATACTCCAACGTGATTTTGACGGAGAACGGAATCGTTTTGGGCGCGTTGAAAACGACGGCGTTGTTGGACGAGGGACATCGCGTGTTGCTGTCGGGCGCGCGCTACGTTTTGCCCGAACCGCAGGAGAAGCTGTCGCCGTTGGACGAGGGCGGTATGCAAACGCTCTTCGAGAACTTCTTTGCGACGCACGCGGACGGGTACGACGAGGAGAGTTTGGCGCGGTTCGTTTTCGAGAACGTCGCGGGCTTTGCCTTG
>CAZDCO010000004.1:41658-54805 GCA_964504025.1 uncultured Clostridia bacterium | reverse complement strand
CTCTACCCCCCCCCCCTGGGGGGGGGGGGGGTAAGAATTTCGGGGGAGAAAAACTCAACCAATCGTTGTGCGAATTCAACCAAAGGTTGAGAAAAAACACTATGCTTTTTTTCTTTTTTGTTGTATAATAATGCTATGATAAATGCTCGGAGGTATAGCAATGGAGCGCTACGAAACGATCGGATCGAAAATATTATCGCTGCGTAAAGAAAAGGGGTTGACGCAGGCGGACTTGGGGGCGCATTTGAATATTTCCTACCAAGCCGTTTCCAAGTGGGAACGGGACGAGTCCTGTCCCGATTTTATCACGCTGTCGCGTATTGCGCAACTGTTCGGCGTGCCCATTTCCTATTTTGAAGATACGGCTGAGGTGGCGGCTGCAAACACTGCCGCGGCTACGCCTACGCCTACGGCGCAACTGACGGAAGAAAAACAAATGCTCGGCGTGTGTAAAGATTGCGGCAAAGTGGTGCACGAGGGCGAGGAAGGTTTGAAAGAACCGGTGCTCGTTTGTAAAGAATGTTTGAAACGCCGTCGCAAGATCCAAGAACAAAAGGCGGCGGAAGCCAAACGGGCGCAGGAAAAGAAGCGCGAAGAGGAAATGCTGAAAGAGGCGCAGGAACGGGAACGGATCGCTAAATGCCGTAGACGCGGCTTTATCTTCGGCAGTTTGTTAGCCGCGGCGCTTATCTTGATCGGCGTGATCGGGGCAATCAGCAATCGCGATGCGTCCGCGCTCCTCGGTTTCTTCGTGTTGGCGTTTTTCGGCTTCACGTGGGGTACGCAAATGTTCTGGGACGGTTGGGTAGTCGATACGACGTTCTTCGGCGGTAAACATATCGGTACGCCGGGCATCATCTTCGATTTCGATTTAGACGGTTTTATCTTCCTCATCGTGATGAAATTGTTGTTCGCGATCTTGCGTCTGCTGGTGTTCGTGGTAACGACTTTGTTCTTCGTGGTGGTTGCCGTAGTAGGTTCTCCGTTCACCTTCTTCCCTGCTTTGCACCGCGTCAACAGCGGAGATTTTACCTGATACCGATAGAATATAACGATATAACGATAAAAACGCCGCCTGCGTCCATTCGGACACGGGCGGCGTTTGCCGTATTTGCTTATCGCGGTTTATTTGTTTTTTACGACTTTCACTACGCCGAGACGGGTATACTTCGGCGCGGTGATTTCCTTGACGGCGTCGTAGTAGATATCGAGCAAGAAACGCAAGCGATCCAAGGTGATATATTCGTTCGCTTGGTGAATGGTCGCCTCTTCGCCGTCCATTTCAGGACCGAACGCGCAACCGCAACGCAACGCGCGTGCGTACGTGCCGCCGCCGATCGCAACGGGTGCTTCTGCTTTGCACGTCGCCTTTTCGTATACGCGCGACAACGTGGAGATCAGCTCGCCCTCTTTGTCGTTATACAGGGGGGCTTGATATTGTTCGATCGTATACGCGATTCCCTTTTTGTCCAACCGCTCGGTAACGGACTCTAACGCGAACGTCGCGGGGAAGCGCACATCGCAGGTAATTTTTAATACGCCGTTTTCCAGCTTCGCCACGTCGGGAGATAACGTCAAGTTGCCCGTTTCGTCTTGGAATATGTGCAAGCCCAACCCGTCGTTGAAGAGGGCATCGTACGCAAACGCGCAATCGTCGTCGAGGGTGGCGAGGAACGCCAAAATCGCTTGCAGGGCGTTCGCACCTAAATCGGGAGTAGAGCCGTGCGCCGATTTACCGTACGCGCGTAAAATATTCGTCGTGTTGTCGTAGGAAAGGGTAGTGCCCTCAACGACGTTTTGATACTCGACGAGTTTTTCCGCCGCTTTCCGCGTGAGGATCGCGCTCGCCTCGTCGCATACCATATTTGCCCGTTGACCGCCCTTCAACGCGGATACGGGTGCGTCGTGCAAGGGGAATTCCGCCGTGAAATGGAGTATGCCCTTTTCGGCGTAGATCACGGGAAAGTTAGCGTCGGGGGTAAAGCCCTCTTCGGGCATAACGGCAACTTCGTTATAATGTTCGATACATTTCCAACCGCATTCTTCGTTGCAACCGACGATGAGTTTCACGGTGCGACGGGGAGTATGCCCTTCGTCTTTCAACGCTTTCAAGGCGTATAAGCACGCCATGGCAGGACCTTTGTCGTCCATTGCGCCCCGTCCCCAAAGTTTCGCGCCCGTTATGCCGCCGTCCGATACGTCGTCGTTGATCACGCCGCCGAACGGGGGATATTTCCAACCGCTGCCTGCCGGCACGACGTCGAGGTGCGCCAAGATGGCAAACGGTTCGCCGCTGCCCCAAACGACTTCGCCGACGTAGTTGTCGTAGTTATGCGTTTGGAAGCCCATACTCTCCGCCAAAGAGAGGAAAAATTGCAAACAGTCCGCCGTTTCTTTGCCGAACGGATATTCGCCGTTCTCCCCTTCGGGAACTTTCATGGAAGAATCGAAACGGAGGATTTCCGCCGTCGAAGCGAGCAATTCGTCGAAATACGATGCAGTACGTTTCATATCTGTTACCGTCCTTATACTTATACTATTAGGATACTACTATTATACACTTTTTTTTACGTTCCGTAAAGAAAATAAAGGGCAAACGGGAAAAAATAATTTTTTTATAGGTCTGTCTTTGACATTTTGGCGAAAGTGTGGTACAATACGTATAAAGAAATAAGGGGAAGGTTTGTTATGGGCGAACACGACGGTCATAGAGAGCGGCTGCTTTCTAAACTCGGCGGTAGGCAGCTTTGCGAACACGAATATTTGGAAATCATTTTATAGAGCGCGTTGCCCCGTCGCAACACGAACGACGTAGCGCACCGCTTGCTTGCGGAATTCGGCTCGTTGAGAAAAGTATTTCACGCGTCGATCGAACGCTTGATGACGGTGGACGGGATCGGTTTGCGCGCGGCGCAACACCTCTACTGTATCGGCGAAGTCATGCGCTATCACTACGGGGAGAATACGGCGGTACTCCCCAAGCATTTTTCGCACGACGCGTTTTTGTCTTACGCCAAGCGCGAATACGCGAACGTATTTTTGGAAGTGCTGGATGTCTACTTTATCGACGGCGAAGGCGAAGTGTATAAACGCCTCTCCTTTCCGTCCGTCAATCCGTTCAGCGTGGCGTTCGATTCGACGGTGCTCGCGGATAGTTTTATGAAAGAGGGCACGTCGGGGATCGTCATCGTGCATACGCACCCGATGGGCAACCCTTCGCCGTCGCATATCGACGACGAAACGACGGGCAGATGTCAAAAACTGTGTATGATGCATAACGTTTTGTTGTGCGATCACGTAATTTGTTCGGGCGCAGGCGTGTATAGCTATTATAAGAGCGGCAGATTAAAAACTGTGCTCGACGAAATCTACCGCGAAAACGGCGTGTGCGAGGAGGATAGAAATGACATATACCGAGAAGCGGCAAGGCGGCAATAAAAAACGAAAGGAAAACCGTTTCCGCGCCTATTTCTTGCGGTTGTTCGACAAGTGGAATTTCCGCGACGAGCAGTCATTCATTCGCTTTGCCAAGTGGCTGATTTTCGCTTGTTTTATCGTCGTAGAGGCGTTTTTGATTTTAGATTATACGCAATCGTTTCAATGGGGGGACGAATGGACGATCGGCTTTTTCGTGTTGCTCGGCGTGGCGGCTACGTTGCTCGTTTGCGAGGGGATCAAGCTGTTCGTCGTACGCGGTCGGCGTTGGCAACTTTTCTTTTTTATCGTAGACATGGTTGCGGCGTTTGCCTTTATGATATGGTGTAACGGCGCGTACGCCGTCGCTGTATACGCCCTCGTGTTGACGGAGTTTTATATCGTTGCCGACCGTGCGAGTACGTCGTTCGGCGCGTTGTTCGGCGGCGTGGCACTCTATCTCGGCGGCTATTTGTTGCAATCGCTCGTCGTCAATCGAGAATCGGTCAATTTATACGCGTTGCTCACGAGCGCGTTCGGCGGTATGCTCGCCCTGTTGTTGCATTTCGTCGTCGTGCAGATCGCCATCGCGTTCTACCGTCAGTTCTTGCGGCTCGATCGCGCGCTTGCGGAGTTGAACGAGAGCAAGAAAGAGTTGGAGAAGGCGTACGCCGTGGTGGCGGAAGTTACCGCCTTGGAAGAACGGCAACGGATCGCCAAGGAAATTCACGATACCGCGGGACATTCAATCACGACCGTCATTATGCAAACGGAAGCGGCGAAACTGATCGTCGAACAAAACCCGACGGACGCGAAGAATAAAATCGTCGCGGCGAATTTACAAGCCAAGCACGCCTTGGAAGAATTGCGCGATAGCGTGCATTTGTTGTCGGGCGTTAAGGAAAACGAAACGCTCCGACAGGCGTTTTTGGATATTATACACGATTCGACGGACGGCACGGGCATTACCATTCGTTCGGAAATCGAGGACGTAACGGTATCCCCTGCAAAATTCCGTTTTCTTTGCAACACGCTGAAAGAGGGTATATCCAACGGCTTGCGGCACGGCGGCGCGACGGCGTTTTGGTTCGAGTGCAAGTCGGAGGACGGAAAAATACGTTTTTTGTTGTCGGATAACGGCAAGGGCGTGGGCGAAGAGGGGCTGCATATCGGCTTCGGACTGTCGTCCATGCGCGAACGGGCGAGAGCTTTGGGGGGCGAAGTGCATTTTTCTTCCGAAGCGGAAGAGGGCTTCGAGTTGTCCGTATCTTTGCCGACGGACGCGGAATAATCGAAAGAAAAGGAGTTAAGAAGGGCTATGGAAAGGATAAAAGTGTTGATCACGGACGATCAAACGGCACTCGCGGAAGAGTTGAAGAGCGTTTTGGAAACGGACGAGGGGATCGAAGTCGTCGGTACGGCGGCGGACGGATTCGCCGCGTTGGAAGAGATGAAGCGGTGCGTTCCCGACGTGGTGTTGATGGATATTCGTATGCCGAATATGAACGGCGTTGTGGCGACGCAACAGATCAAGACGGAATATCCGCAGGTCAAGGTACTCATCTTGACGACGTTCGACGATAGCGATTATATCTTGAACGCGATCAACAACGGCGCGAGCGGCTATTTGTTAAAGGACATCGGCGGCGCGGCGTTGATTGCGGCGGTGAAGGACGCCTATATGGGGGATACGATCCTGCCGGCGAAGATCGCGCGGAAAATTACGGCGGCGGCGCAACTCGTATCCGCCGATCGCGAAATCAAGCTGACGCGCGCGTTCGCTTTGTCTGATCGCGAAGTGGAAATCACGTTGATGCTGTACGAGGGCTTTACCAACCGTCAAATTTCTTCGGCGTTGAAATTGTCCGAGGGAACGACGCGGAATTACGTTTCCGCGATCTACGAAAAATTGCGTTGCACGAACCGCGCCGAAGCGGTTGCCGCGGTACGCGCGGTGTTGAACAATCCGTAAGGGCGGTGGCGTAGTATGTACGAGGCGATCGTTTTCGATTTAGACGGCACGTTGCTCGATACGCTGGACGACTTGGCAAACTCGACGAACGCTACGCTTGCGGCGCACGGCTTGCCCACGCGCTCGAGGACGGAGATTTGCTCGTTCGTGGGGGACGGCATGCGCGTATTGTTAGAGCGCGCGTCGGGCTTTCGCGACGAACGAGTGGACGGGCTGTTGGCGGAGTTTAAGGCGCATTACGCGGTGCATTGCAAGGAAAAGACGAAGCCGTACGACGGCGTAACGGCGTGCTTGCAAGGGCTGCGCGAAAAGGGGATAAAAACCGCCGTGCTTTCCAACAAGGCGGACGGCGCGGTGAAGTTGCTCGTCGAGGCGTATTTTTCGGGCTTGTTGGACGAGTCGGCAGGCGAGAACGAGAGTATGGGCGTGCGGAAAAAACCTGCGCCAGACGGATTGTTTACCGTGATCGAACGGTTGGGCGTGGAGAAATCGAAAACGTTGTACGTGGGCGATTCCGACGTGGATATCGCGACGGCGAAGAACGCAGGCGTGGCGTGCGTTTGCGTAACGTGGGGTTTCCGCGATCGGGCGTTTTTGGCGGCGCACGGCGCGACGACGTTGGTGGATACGCCGCAAGAAATTTTGTCGTTGGTATAAAACGGAGCTACCGTGTACGAGGTGAATGGTATGCGAGAGGTTAAGATAGGCAATACGCCGCTCGTGCGGCTGGAAAACACGGAACGGGAGTTTTCGCTCGCCGCGCGCGTGTATGCGAAGTTGGAACGGGAGAACGAGGGCGGTTCGGTCAAAGATCGCGTGGCGTTGGAAATGATCGAAGACGCCGAACGGCAGGGAAAACTTAAACGGGGCGGTACGGTGATCGAAGCGACTTCGGGCAATACGGGGATCGGTCTGGCACTCGTATGCCGCGAAAAGGGGTATCGCGCGGTGATCGTGATGCCGTCTACGATGTCGAAAGAGAGGCAGACTGCCATGCGAAACTACGGCGCGGAAGTGGTACTCACCGACGGCAAGCTCGGTATGCAGGGCGCGGTGGATAAAGCGCGCGCGCTGTGCGCCGAAACGCCGAACGCCGTGATTGCCGGACAGTTTGAAAACGCGGCGAATCCGCTTGCGCACTATAAGACGACTGCGCCTGAAATCGATCGGGCACTCCACGGAAAGGTGGACGTGTTCGTGGCGTGCGTCGGAACGGGCGGTACGCTGACGGGCGTGGGAAGATATTGGAAGGAGAAGAACGAGAACGTTCGGATCGTGGCGGTAGAGCCGAAGCGTTCGCCCTTGTTGTCCGAGGGCAGGACGGGCGCGCACGGCATACAGGGAATCGGCGCGAATTTTATTCCGAAAACGTTAGATCGAACGATCTACGACGAAGTGCTTTGCGTGGAGGACGAGGACGCCTTTCAAACGGCGCGCTATTTGCGCGATCGGGAAAACTTGTTCGTGGGCTTGTCGTCGGGGGCGGCGGCGTTTGCCGCGATCGAGTTGGCGAAACGCCCCGAAAACGCAGGGAAGAATATCGTAACCGTATTTCCCGACTGCGGCGAGCGATACCTTTCGACGGGGATATTCGATTAAAAAAAGTAAATAGGCAAACGAAAACGGCTGTACCGATTGCGGTACAGCCGTACGTTTTTTTGTGTTGCGCCGTTATAACGAGCCTAAGAAGGTTACGGCGAAGAAGCAGTAGATCGTCAAGGACAAGACGTCGATGATCGTGGTGATGAAAGGCGACGCGACGACTGCGGGGTCGAGCTTGCACTTCTTGGCAAGCAGGGGCAACAGCGCGCCGATCAGTTTTGCAATGACGATCGTAACGAACATGGAAAGCGAAATGACGAGCGCGACGATCGCGCCGTTTTCGATGAGGTACAATCCGTTGATGAACATGGCTTTCAAGAAGCACGCAACGGAGAGGGAAACGCCCATCAGGAAGGAAACGCGGATCTCTTTCCAAACGACTTTCCAAATATCCGAGAAGGAAATTTCACCGATCGCGATTCCACGCACCATCATCGCCGAAACTTGCGAACCTGCGTTGCCGCCCGTGTCGAGCAGCATGGGCATACACGAGGTGAGTACGATACCGTAGACGGGCATATTCAGCGTTTCTTCGTTGCCCGTGATGATGAGTCCTGAAAAGGTCGAAGAGATCAACAGCAACAACAACCAAGGCAAGCGGTTGAGGAAGATTTGCCACGCGCTCGTCTTCAAATAGGGCTTGTCGGTCGGGGTAACCGCCGCCATCTTCGCGATGTCTTCGGTATTCTCCATTTTGATGACGTCCATGGCGTCGTCTACCGTAACGATACCGACGAGGCGCGTTTCTCTATCGACGATCGGCAATGCCAAGAAGCCGTAGTCGGCAATCTTCCGCGCGACGTCTTCCTTGTCGTCTTCGGTGTGCGCGTAGATGACGTTCTCTTGCATGATTTCTTCGATCGTTTGGTTTTGATCGGCGAGGAGCAAGTCTTTCGCCGTTACCAAACCGAGCAATTTTTTCGTGTCGTCCGTAACGTAGCAGGTGTAGATCGTTTCCTTGTCGATCGCCGTTTTACGGATACGGTCGAACGCTTCGCCTACCATCATATTGCGACGGAGGGAGACGAACTCGATCGTCATGATACTCCCTGCGGAGTCTTTGGGGTATTGCAACAACTCGTTGATGTACGCACGCGTTTCGCTGTCGCTTTGCGCGAGCACTCTGCGAACGATATTCGCAGGCATTTCTTCGATAAGGTCGACGGTGTCGTCCAAGAACAGCTCGTCCATGACGGCGCGAAGTTCTTTATCGTTCAGTTTTTGAATGAGTTTTTCCTTGACGTCGCCGCTGATTGCGACGAACGTTTCCGCTGCCAAGTCTTTGGGTAGGATACGGAAGAGGACGAGCAGGTCGATTTCCGATTCAATCTCTTCAAACACTTCCGCCAAGTCGACGGCGTTCATGGTGGACAACAGCGGCTTCAAAACGGCGAAGTTGCGTTGGGAAAGCAGCCGTACGATCTCGTCCGTTTCCGCGATACGGCGCACGATTTCGTGCGGCATATCTTCGATGATTTCCACCGTTTCTTCGACGGACATTTCGTCGAGGACTTTTTCCAACTCGTCGTCGCGCAGGGCGTTGATGACGTCCTCTTGCAATGTTTTATCGAGCGAGGGTAAAGCCTCGGCGAGCAGGTCGCTGTCTACGGCGCGGCAAAGGGAGATCAGGTCGTCTTTATCGACGGTCGCCAAGAGGGAAGCCAACTCTTCTCCGTCGTATTTTTGACAGAGTTCCGCCGCTTCCTCGTAGTTTTTTTCTCGTAACAATTCGTAAATTTCTTGCATAAGCATCTACCTCCTTTTTCTATACGTCTTTGGGGTAGCGTCGTGCGGTTTAACGAATGGCGGAACGACTACGTCCGCCGTAACGTGGTAGGGGCACGACGCCCTGACTACTGTGATAGTCTGACATAAGATCGTTCCTCCTTGTAAAAATTTTTTTATATTCGCGAGAAAAACGGTGCGTTTTTCTATGCTTCTTCTTCGTCGTCCTCGTCGCGCTTGGGGGTGCGGAGGAGTAAATAGTCGGTTAAGATACAAATTACGGCAAAGCCGAGCAGGATATAGGCGAGCCGCCATACGCCGTCCGCGTCCGCTTCCGTCGTGCCGTACGAACCGACGAGGGTATTCGGGGCGGAGGGGTTGAAGAGGGTAACGAACGATTGCGGCAAATAGCCTACGTACCGTTGCCCGTTTTCTTCCACCGCCACGCGGTAATAGGCGTAGCTTGCGCCGTTGACTTCGCCGAGCAACGTTACGCTTGCGCCGCGCGACAGATCGTGTACGGTGAGCAGGGACGTGATATAGGGGAATTTATACAGCCGAACGTCGCTCGTAACGTACGCCGTTTTTTGTGCGTCCTGCGGATAGGCGATTGTGTGATCGGCTTGGGAAAGTTCGGTACACGACGTCTTTAAGACGAGATAGTGCAAATAGGTTTTGCGTTCGTCGTCGAAGACGGCGAGCAGGTTATATTTTTCCGTTTCTCCGATCTGAATTGCCGTGCGCTCTTCCCGTGCCCGTTCGTAGGAAAGGTAGGGGAACACTTCCGCGCCCCGTAACGCTTCTAAATCGAAACGGATCATAAGGGCGTTCGCTTTGGTGCGGACTACGGTTGCGCTTTCCACACTTTCCCGTGCGAAGACGGTATCGTCCGCGCCGTTTACGGCGATCGTGCGCGCCGTCGGTAAGCGGAGTGCGTCGGTGGCGATCACGTAGTTGCCGTCGTATAAGAGGTACGCCGTATCGTCGGTGTAGCCGAAGGTGAGCGAGGCGAGCGAGGGGGTATACCCTTCGCCGCCGTAGACGCACGTCGTTAAGCCGTCGATCGTCGTCCAGCTATCGTCGACGTAGCGGTAGATGTCCGCTTTCGAATAGGCGTAGGCGTTGCCGTCGAAATCGACGGCGATCCCTTGCAAGGAAGACGGTAACGAGGCGCATACCGTGTCGCCCTGTTTGTCGGAGAGGAGGAAGTCCTCTTCCGTGAAGCGCACCAGTTTATCGGTGCAGGCGGCGTACAATCTGCCCTCGGCATCGCTGTCGAGAAAGCGTGTGCCTACCACGTGATTTTTCTGGACGCCC
Source organism: uncultured Clostridia bacterium (assembly GCA_964504025.1). Taxonomy (GTDB): domain Bacteria; phylum Bacillota; class Clostridia; order Christensenellales; family Borkfalkiaceae; genus Scatosoma. The sequence continues at coordinate 44,775 of CAZDCO010000004.1, read as the reverse complement.
GCAACCGTCCAGCCGTCGTTCGTTTGGGATATTTTATAGAAATAGTTGTTGTCGGTGGCAAGGTAATAGCTGCCGTAGACGTTTTCCACGCCGACGATATTGCCGTTGAAGTCCGTAAAGTTTTGCAACGCGTTGCCGTAGGTTTCGTCGTGCGCCACGGTAAATAGGGTGGCGGCGTTATTGCACGCGGCGAGCAGGGTATCGTCGTCCGCGGCAAGGCGTTGGACGGGGAACTCGGTGGCGATCGGCGACGTGAACGTTTGCGACGAGAGGTCGTAAACGGAGACGCGGTCGTTGCCCGTATCCGCGGCGTAGAGTACGTCGTTTGCAAGCGTAACGCTCGCGGCGTTGTGTAATCGGTTTTGCGCGGCGGACGAGGAACAAATTTCAAAGTCGGTAAAGCCGTTTTCGGACGGGGAGTACCGCTTGACGACGTTGTTTTGTACGGCGTAGATATACCCGTCGCCCGAACAAAGAGCTTCATAGCCGCCCTCGTCGTCGGTGAAGATCGGTTGCGTCGTCTTTTCGCTGAGCAGGTCGTTCAGTCGATAAATTTGTAACTGATTGTCGTTCGTGATACAAGCGAATACACTATCGAGGATCAGGATCGATTTTAATTGCGAAGGGAAGGTGTAGGCGTCGCTTGCCGTATCCGTCCTTTGCAGACGGCGCAATATGCGCCCGTCTAAAAAGTATAACTCGTCGTTGAAATAGGCGAGGGGGGTTGCGCTGCTCAGCCTTTGCACGAGAGGCGTGCTCGTGTCCGTCGGGTTTTCGAGATCGGCGATCGCGCGTTTGTAGACGGTGGTGAAGTTCTCCGTCACGATCGTGTAATAGAGTACGTCGTCGATCGGCAAGAAGGAAGAGCAGTTGAGTTTGAACGGCGTGGCGCGCGTACTTTGCGCGGCGTACCATTCGGGTAAAGACAAGGAATGGAGGAAGGCGCGGTCGTCGGTGAAATATAACGTCTCGCCGCGGAATTGCAACATGGATACCTTCGTCGTATGCTCGTAGCGAACGTAGCGGTCGTACGTGGCAAAATAGACGTAGATCGATTCCCCGTCGGCGATTGCCGTATACGCCGTGCAAGCCGCGACGGACGAGGGGGAATGGAGGGGAAGATATTGTTGATAGGTGGTCGGGGCGAGCAAGTCGTTTCGGGTTTGCGCCGCCGTAGACGCCCGTTCACTCGCGTGCGCTTCGGTGTGCGAAAGCACCGCACCCGTCGTCGTGCACAGGGCGGAACAAGCCAAAAGACATGCGATTGTCAACGCGAACTTTCTCATACGGTACTATTATACCACGCCCGAACGAAAAAAGCAATCAAAACGGCGAATTTTTTAGGGCGAACGGCGTGAAAATGCGGCGGCGAACGGAAATCGTTTATGGTGGGCAAAAAATCGGCAGTATTCGGAAAAATGGTTAAAATTTTTACTAAAAATAGGGAAAAAGTTATTAAAGTAGGCGCACGTATGGCAAGATTAAAGTGGTATAATACAATAAAAGCGAACAAATGTTCGTGTTTTTGAGCAAAAAATTGAAATGGAGGGCTTGCCGAAACTCGTTTTCGGGTGCATAATGAGTGCGCTTTCGGGCAAAGGCTGCGATAAAGAGAGGTGATAGACTTGGAAAAATACGTAAAAGCGATTTTGTACGCGTATCCGTTTTTAGGGACGGTGGAGAAGGAGTACGGACAGCATATAGAGAATATGGCGGTGTTGTCGTACAGGAGCAACAAAAGCGGTGAGCGGTTGATAGAGGCTATTGCGGACGAGATCGTAACGAAGGACAAGCTGTTGCGGTTACGCGAAAAGACGGACGCGGCGTTGCGTACGCTATCGGCGGCGGAAAGGACGTTGATTGCCATTCGGTATTTCGGCTTGGAAAAGAAGATGAAGAGTTTGGGCAGGGAAAAGCGGGGCGGCTATCAGCCGTGGAGCGAAAGCAGATATTTCCGTATGCAGGCAAGACTCGTGAAAAGGGTGGGCGAGCAGTTGGCGTTGCAGGGCGTAACGGCGAGCGCGTTCAACGAGGAGTACGCCGATATGGAGTTGTTTGAGAGAATTTTCGCCTATATGTCGCGGCGCGAAGAGAATTTGATGAGCGTGCGCGAAAAGCGTTGGTTACGTATGGAATAGGCGGTTGCGGTGGTGTAAGAGATTGCCGCGCTGCGATCGCAATGACAAAGTGGGTGAGAGATTGCCGCGCTACGATTGCGATGACAAAGTGAGTGAGAGATTGCCGCGCTGCGCGCGCAATGACAAAGTGAGTGAGAGATTGCCACGCTGCGCTCGCAATGACAAGGTGAGTTAGTCCGTTTCGTAGGGCGGACGGCGCGGCGGACGCAAAATCAGGGAGGCTAAGATGGGAACGAGCAAGCAAAGCGCGATCAAGATGGCGACGGTAGCGGCGTTCGGACTCGACGAAGGACTTTCTTCGTTTTTGCTACTATCGGACGGCGTTTGCGTGGCGACATGCGCTGCATATTCGGTATTCCGTTCGTAGGTGAGATCGGTCGGCTTGGGAACGTAGCCGAAGGACTCCCCTTGCAGGACGTAGCAATAGAGTTTAGAACCGACGATATAGTCGCCGTAGTAGGCGCAGGTAACGGTGAGATCGTCTAAAAAACCGTCGCCGCCGATTGCGCCGTCGAGGGTGTAGCGCAACGGGAAGAGGTGGTATAGGTAGGGGCGTTTGGGTGTGAAATCGACGAAGGTCAGCTGTTCGGTGCGTGCGTATCCCACGAGCTTTTTGACATAGGCGTCGTCGTAGAGATATTCGATTTTGCAATAGTCGTCGCTCGTTTCCAAGATTTTGACGAAGTAGCTTTCGGGCAGGAGAAAGAGTCCGCTATCCTCGTTTTTGGATGCGTAGAAATAGACGGACGGGCTGCGTATGCAGGCGTAGCCGCCGACGGTGGCGGCGGAAGAGAGGTCTTGGGCGTGCGCGGTGGGCGCGCGTGGCGTGGCGGCGAAGGACGCGGCGATGGAAAACAGGACGGCGAGCGTCCACGAGATAAACTTTTTCATAAATTTCATTATAACGGCGGCGCGTGGAACGATTTTGTCGGGGTGAGGGGAATTATGGGAAATGTTGTAGAAAGCGCGCGGCGGTGCG
>CAZDCO010000004.1:0-41558 GCA_964504025.1 uncultured Clostridia bacterium | reverse complement strand
GCGATGGTGCAGTAGATTGCTACGCCTAACGGCTCGCAATGACAGGGGAGAGAGTGGCGGCTGCGGTGGTGATGTTGCGAGAGATTGCCGCGGTGCGGTCGCAATGACTGGTGAGTGAGAGTGGCGGTGCGGCGATGGTGCAGTAGATTGCTACGCCTAACGGCTCGCAATGACAGGGGAGAGAGTCGCGGTGCGGTCGCGATAACAGGGTGGCGTGGGAGTAGCGCGGTGGTGGTGCAAGAGATTGCCGCGGTGCGGTCGCGATAACAGGGTGAGTGGGAGAAAGGAGTGAGGAAGGGTGAAGGAGATCGTAGAAAGGTTACAACGGATAGAACGCGAGCAGGCGCGGCGAAAACGGGAAGACGGGCTTGCGACGTACAATACGGGAGAGAAAGTACACGAAAAGCAACTCGCTTTTCACCGTTGTCCGAAGCGCAACCGTTGGGTGTTCGGCGGCAACCGATCGGGGAAGACGGAGTGCGGCGCGGTGGAGTGCGTATATATGGCGAGGGGAATTCACCCCTACCGCGAGAATCGGAAAAACACGTACGGTTGGGTGGTGTCGTTGTCCGCGCAGGTGCAACGGGAGATCGTAGAAAGGTTACAACGGATAGAACGCGAGCAGGCGCGGCGAAAACGGGAAGACGGGCTTGCGACGTACAATACGGGAGAGAAAGTACACGAAAAGCAACTCGCTTTTCACCGTTGTCCGAAGCGCAACCGTTGGGTGTTCGGCGGCAACCGATCGGGGAAGACGGAGTGCGGCGCGGTGGAGTGCGTATATATGGCGAGGGGAATTCACCCCTACCGCGAGAATCGGAAAAACACGTACGGTTGGGTGGTGTCGTTGTCCGCGCAGGTGCAACGGGATGTGGCGCAAAAGAAAATCTTGCGCTATCTCCGCAAGGACTGGATCGAAGAAATCGTCATGTTGAGCGGTCGAAAGGACGCGCCTGAAAGCGGTGTGATCGATTTTATTCGGGTGAAAAACATATTCGGCGGCAGTTCGGTGATCGGGTTCAAGAGTTGCGATCAGGGAAGGGAGAAATTCCAGGGAACGTCGCTCGATTACGTATGGTTCGACGAAGAACCGCCCGAGGATATTTATTTGGAGTGCCGTATGCGCGTACTCGACAGGAAGGGGGATATTTTTGCGACGATGACGCCGTTGAAGGGGTTGACGTTCGTGTATAACGATATTTACCTCAATCGGCGCGGCGACGGCGAGGTGTGGTACGAGTTTATGGATTGGAGCGACAATCCCTATCTCGACGCGGAAGAAGCGGCGCAGTTGGAGGGGTGTTTAGACGAGCGCGCGTTGCAATCGCGAAAGTACGGGCGGTTCGCTGCGGCGGAGGGGTTGGTGTACGCGGAGTTTGACGAAAGCGTGCACGTGATCGAACCGTTTTCCGTGCCGAAGGAGTGGCAGGATACCCTGTCGATCGATCCCGGGTTGCACAACCCGTTATCGGCGCATTGGTACGCGGTTGATTACGACGATAACGTATACGTGATCGCCGAGCATTACGAGGCGGAGAAAGATATAGACTATCACGCCGAGAAGATCAGGGCGATTTCGGAGCGTTTGGGGTGGAAGCGCGACGGACAGGGTAGGATTCGGGCGTTGATCGACAGCGCGGCGAAGCAAAAGACGTTGTCGGGCGTGAAGAGCGTGGCGGAACTCTTTTACGAGCGCGGCATTTTGGTCAATCCCGACGTGGACAAGGACTTGTTTTCGGGCATAGCGCGCGTGAAGAGTTATTTGAAACGGGACAACGGGCAACCGAATTTGTATATATTCAAAAATTGCGTGCGGTTGATCGGAGAGATCAAGGGATACTTTTGGGGAAGCGGCGATATGCCGAAAAAGGTGAACGATCACGCGTTGGACGAGCTACGGTATTATTTGATGAGTAAGCCGCACAGGATACCGTTGAAGAGAGAACCGTCGGCGATCGAAAAGGACAAGGCGAGGTTGCTGCGGCGGTTGAAAGGCGGCTACGAGAGGTGAAAAAAATGGATAAGAACGGACGGTTGGAGGACGCGTTGTTGAAAGTCGCGCTCGGATACCAACTTGCGGAAGTTACGGAAGAGTACGCCGAAGTGGACGGTGCGTTGAAATTGACGAAGCGGAAGAAGACGAAGAAGGATATTCCGCCCGATTTGAAAGCGGTGCAACTGTTGCTGTCGGGCGGCGGCGTGGAGCAGATGTCGGACGAGGAGTTGGAGGCGGAAAAGGAACGGCTACTCGCCGTGCTGCGCGCGGAAGAGGACTCGACGAAAAAGAAAGCAAAAAATCAAGAAAAGGAGGGGCAGGTATGCGTTGAAGGGGAAACTCAGCCGATAAAGAAGGCGCGCCCGAAGCCGAGAAAGAGGGTGATTAGAAAAAAGAAGGACGGAGGAGAGATATGACGGTGGACGAAAGGGAAGAGGCGTTGCGACGGAGAGAGGAAAAGATCGTACGCGACATTACGGAAGATTTTGAACGGCGCAGAGAGGAACGGCGTTTGGCGGAGAGCGGTTGGTTGCTGAATTTGAACTTTTTGAGCGGCAATCAATATTGCGACGTGTCGCCACTCGGCGGCGTGGTGGAAGAGGACAGACGGTTTTATTGGCAGGCGCGCAGGGTGTTTAACCATATCGCACCGCTCGTGGACGCGAGAATCGCGAAGATCGAAAAGTGGAAGCCTACGCTGCGCGTGCGTGCCTTTTCGGACGAGGAAGGGGACGTGAAGGCGGCGAAGTTGGCGACGGGCGTGTTGCAATACGCGCAAAACAGAATCGGGTTTTCGGATACGGTATCGAAGGCGATTGCGTGGGCGGAAGCGTGCGGTTCGGCGTTTTACAAGGTCGCGTGGGACGAGCAGGGCGGTAAAAAGGTCGGCTTGCGCGAGGACGGGAGCGCGGTATTCGAAGGGGAAGTGAGCGTTACGGCGTTGTCGCCCTTCGAGATTTATCCCGATACGTTACACGCGGAGGGGATCGAAGAGTTACGGAGTGTGATACACGCAAAGGCGGTGTCTACCGATTTCGTATACGATCAATTCGGTGTGGAAGTGCACGGCACGAAGTTAGACGACGAGGCGTTGACGGGGTATTACGTACCGACGGCAGGCAGGCAACCGTTGGTGAGTGGCGCGCGTTCGGCGGGGCTCGAGGACGGTGTAATTTTGATCGAACGGTATACCCGTCCTACGCCTGAAGAACCGCAGGGCAGGTTGGAGATCGTCGCCGGGAACAAGTTGTTATACGAGGGCGCGTTACCCTATCGCAACGGCGAGAGGGGGGAACGGGTATTCCCGTTTGTGAAACAGGACTGTATGAAGTTGCCCGGCTCGTTTTTCGGGGTGAGCGTAATCGATCGTATGATTCCCGTACAGCGTGCGTATAACGCCGTGCGCAACCGCAAACACGAATTTTTGAACCGAGCGTCGATGGGTGTTTTGACGGTAGAGGACGGTTCGGTGGACGCGGACGAGTTGACGGAGGACGGATTGTCGCCCGGAAAGGTGCTCGTCTATCGTCAGGGCGGCAAACCGCCTGAAATGCTCGATTGCGGAAACGTGCCGAGTGAATTCGCTGCCGAAGAGGAGTGGCTCGAAAAGGAATTTTCTCTGATCAGCGGCGTATCCGATTTGACGACGAACTCTACGCCGACGAGGGTAACGAGCGCGACGGGGTTACAGCTGTTATTGTCGCAAGACGAATCGCGATTATCCGCGACGCTCGGTAGCGTGGAAAGGGCGATGCGAGAGGTCGGCAGGCAGATTTTACGACTCTATCGTCAGTTTGCAGGTTCGGCGCGGTTGATGACTTTGACGGGCGAGAACAAGAAGACGCAGGTGTACTATTTCAACTCCGCCGATCTTGCGGTGAGCGACGTGCAGTTTGAAACGCAGGAGGCGGTGAGTACGGAGGAGAAGAGGAATACTCTTTTACGCTTGTACGAAGCCGGCGTGTTGACGGACGAGGACGGGAAGATTACGCCTGAAAACAAGAACAGGATCTTGGAGGCGTTCGGGTACGGAACGTACGAAAACGCGAGGGATATTTCCGCGCTGCATATCGCGAAAGCGGGCGAGGAGAACTTGGAAATGAAAGAGGCGGACGTGGCGGTGGACGAATACGACGATCACGCGTTGCACGAGGTGGAACACGTACGATATTTATTGTCGGCGGAGTATAAAAAGACGAAGGACGCGGCGGTGAAAGAGCGGATCGTGAAGCATATCGCCGCGCATAAAGAGGCTATGAAGAAAGAGAAAACGGGAGGAAACGAAGAAGTATGATGCAAGAGGAGAACGTTTGCGTGGAGAAGAACGCGGAGCAAGCTGCAGCGGCAGAGATGGGTACGACGGAGCGGACGGACGGAACGGAGAAAGGCTCGACGGCGTTTGGAAAGTTTAAGGACGCGGACGCCCTTAGAAAGGCGTACGACTGTTTGCAGGCGGAGTTTACGCGGCGCAGTCAAAAGCTGAAAGCATTGCAAAAGCAGGTGGATACTTTCACGGCAACGAAACCGCGCGCGGACGGGAACGGGGTGGAAAAACTCCGTAAAGCGGCTGCGGAAAGAAGGGCGGAAGAAGGAAAATTCGACGACTTTATCGCGGAAGTGGAGAGGGCGGCGCGGACGCCCGACGGGGCTGAGCAAACCCAACCTGACGAGCTGAACGCGGCGAGAGTCGCGGAGGGCGAGGACGAGGCGAAACGCGACGTCCGAAACGTTCGTGCGACGGAGGAAGAAGGAACGACGGAAGGGGGAGCGTGCGAAAGAACGCTCGCGCAAAAGGCTGCGACGGAAGCGATGCGAGAGCAGCAGTCGAGCCGAGGAAAAGAGGACGTAACTTCGGACGAGTTGTACGAACGGGCTCGTGCCGACGAGAGTGTGCGTTTGCGGTTGATCGGGGAATATTTGGCTTCGATCGGACGGGGCGACGCGCCCTTGTTGTGCGGCGGAACAGGCGCGCTGACTGCGCCGCCGTTACGGGCGAAAAACGTGCGCGAGGCAGGGGATATGGCGTTGCGTATGTTCAAAAACAGCGGCAGACAAGCATAAAAAACGATAAAAATCAGGAGAAAACGGTATGGTTACTTTAGAAACGGCAGATAACGCATTGAAATCTTTTTACTTGGACGCAGTAACGGAGGGTTTGAATTTTAAGGCAAATCCTTTCTTCGCGCAATTGGAATACTCTACGGCGGACGTCGTGGGGAAGGACGTGAAAAAGCTGGTAAGACTGGGCATCAACGGCGGCATTATGGCAGGCACGGAAACGGGCGAGCTGCCCACCGCGACGGAGAGAGATTCGGTTGTATTGACTTCTTCGTTGAAGAATTTGTACGGTACGATTGAAATTTCCGATAAGGCGATGCGTGCGTCCGCGAATAGCGACGGCGCGTTCGTCAATCTTTTGAACGACGAAATGCAATCGCTCGTCAAGAGTGCGTCGTTGAATTTCAGCCGAATGTTGTTCGGCGACGGCACGGGCTTTTTGGGCAAGGTTACGTACGCGAAAGGGCACGTGATCAAGGTGGACGACGCGGCACAATTTTTGGAAGGTATGGTCGTGGACTTTTTGGACTCCACGAAAACCCCGATCGGGTCTTTGCAAGCGGTCAAGGTGCAATCGGTTACGAGAGAGACGAAGAGTTTGACGTTCGCCAAGGAGAACATGGAAAGCGTGGTATCCGCAGGCGGTTATATTGTCCTGCACGGTTGCAGGGACAAGGAAATGACGGGCTTGAAGGCGATCTTCGGCGAGGGCGATTTGTACGGCGTGGCGAGAACGAGCTGCACGTACGTCAATCCGCATAAGAACGAGGACGCAGGGGATATTACCGAAAGCGTCGTGCAAACGATGATCGATAATATCGAACTCGACGGCGGCGGCAAGGTGAACTTTATCGTATGTTCGCACGGTGTAAAACGCGCGCTCGTCGAATATTACCGTACGCTGAGCGTGGCGTTGCCGACGATGGAATTGAAGGGCGGTTATAAAGCACTCAGCTTTAATGGTATTCCCGTCGTTGCGGACAGATTTTGCCCGAAAGGTACGATGTATCTATTGAACACGGATGATTTCAAAATTCATCAATTGTGCGACTGGAAGTGGTTGGAGGGCGAGGACGGCAAGATCTTGAAGCAGATCCCCGGAAAGCCCGTATATACCGCGACGTTGGTCAAGTATGCGGAACTCGTTTGCGAGCGTCCTTGCGGTCAAGGCATGATCACTGGTATCACCGAGGCGTAAACGCGTAGGAAAAGTGCGTTCGTCGCAGGGGCGGGTAGGACGTAGCTCCATATCGGAATGGGGGGGTGCGATTGCGGTAAGCGGCGAACGAAAGCGCAGGGGTGGCTTTGTAAAACGAGCCACCCGTGTACGCGGTAAGTGAAAAACGAGTGCGTGCAGGCGGCGCGTGCAAACGCGCCGACCGTGTACGCGTTGAAAGTTGGAAGATAAGGAAAGGAGAAGGACATGGTAGGAGTGAACGAGGCGATATTCGCCGCGGCGGCGGAATACGGCGAGGCGGACAGAGTGAAGGCGTATCTATCGAACGGAATATCGAGCGAAAAGGAGTGCGCGGAGAAATGGTTAGACTGTTTCAACGTCGTGGAGAACGAGTTGGCGTTAGATTATTTGCCGTTAAAGGCGGAAACGACGGTGCGTTCGGAAACGGGCGTGATCGCGTATAGTGCGTTGGGCGACGACGTCGTGCGCGTACTACGCGTGCGCGACGAGTGGGAAAACGACGTGCCGTTCAAACTCTTTCCCAAATATTTACGCGCGCAAAGCGGTACGTTTTCCGTAACGTACGCGTATACTCCGAAAGCAAAGACGTTCGGGGAGAACAGCGATTATACTCTGTTCGTTTCGGTGCGTACGTTTGCGTACGGCATGGCGGCGGAGTACGCGCGGCGCGAGGGTGCGTTCGAGGACGCGGCGTTTTGGGAGAAAAAATACAAGGAAGCGATTACGGCGGCGTACCGTTTACACGCGGGGAGAAAGTTGCGATCGAGAAGGTGGGTGTAAGATATGGAGAAGGAATATCGACTTGCTTATAAGCGCGTCGTGAAGACGTACGGCGCGGAGCTCTTTCGTTCGCTGTGGAATTTACGCGTGGAGAACGGGGAGATTTGCGGCGGCGTCGGGGCGTACGCGCTACTAAACGACGGGTTGCACGAGATCGAACATGTTACGACGGCGTCGACGGTGCGCGAGGCGTTTCGGGTAGTAAATTTTGAAAACGGCGACGAGGGTGCACTCGGTTTCTTGACGGAAACGGGCGACGCGTATCTTTTAAGTGCGCAAAGCGGACGGTTTGAGAAGTTGCGCGCGTTTGGCGGAAAGACGAAGCACGTGCGCGCGGTGGCGCGCGTCGACGGCGAAGCGAGGTACTATTCCGTGTTCGTCGGCGAGGGCGGACTGTGCGTATACTCGACGACGGAGGGTTGGAAGCAGGTGAGCGAGGAATCGTTCTTGCCGCTCGGCTGTTTTTGCGGCGGCAGGGTGTTTTTCGCAAAGGACGGGCGTACGTTGCGATATACCGCGCCCTTTGCGCCCGATAGCGTGCAGTCCGCGCTTTACGGCGGCGGTCGTTTGACGATCGGCGACGAGGACGGGGCGTTGGTGGCGTTGCGAATGTTGTACGGAAAGGTGTACGCCTTCTTTGAACGGGGAATCGAACGGATCGACGTGGGCGGCGACGGACGGGATATGCGCGTGGAGCGCGTGCCCTACGGCGGCGGCAAGATATTCGGCGGATCGGTTGGCGAAGTCGTCGGCGGTAAGGCGTTTTTTGCGGCGACGGACGGCGTTTACGCGACGGACGGGAAAAAGACTTGGCGTGTGGCGAAGAATACCGAATGGACGGCGAACGAGAACTATCCTTGCGCGCACGCGGCGTTCGACGGGACGTACATCGTCGGGTACTCGGATACGCGCGGCGCGTCGAAAACGCTCGTGGTGGACGCGAGCACCGAAGAGGGATTTTTCGGACCGCCTATGCAGAATTTGTGTGCATGTCAAGGCGTGGGGTATTGCGTGGCGAACGGGTATTGGAAGCGGTTGCGCGCGCACGCCGCTACGAACGATTTTTGGAACGGCTCGGCGGAGTCGGCGTGGACGGAATTCGGTATGGAAGGCAGGAAGCGCGTGGCGGAATTGCGCGTGTTCGGCACGGGAAAATGTTTCGTAGGCGTGCAATCGGACGAGGGTGCTCATGGAGAGGAATTAACTTTGTCCGAAAGGGGTACTCTCCTGCGCGCTACGCCGCGCGGAAAGCGGTTTTGTATCACTCTGCAAACGATCAACGGCTGTCGGGTGCGTGGTTTTTCGGTGGCGTTGCAGGCGTTGCAGGGTGCGTGGGAATAAGGAGGAAAAACGATGACGATAGACGTGATTTCGTATACCGACGAGCAGTTGGCGCGGTTGACGGCGGAGCAGCTGTTGGAAGTGAAACAAGCGCAGGTGAAGAAGAACAAATTGTTGCGTGCGTTGGAGGCGGACGAGCAGGCGGAAAAGAGGCGTTTGATCGAGCGCGGTACGTTTTTAAGCGATTTGTGGGAGCAATATTGCGAGGAGTTACGCCGCGTTTGCGACGAGGAAGTGCAGGCGATTCGCGACGCGTTGTCCTTCTATCTCCGCTTTTCCAACCGCCCGTCGGAGGGCGCGGCGACGGACGCGCCGTATACCGTCGATTACTCGTTGACGGAAACGGAGAGGGCGAAGATCGTGAAAGAATACTACGAGGGAGCGTACTCGGACGGGAAAGCGCGATTCGACGCGTTTGCGGCGGACGAGGTCGCGAAGCAGTATTTAGGCGAGAAATACGCGGCGATATACGATTATTTTTACGGGAAGAGTTTGGCGTGAAGGCGCGGAAAAGGGGCGTGGCGTACGGAAAGGTGCGTTGCGCCCTTTTATTTTGCTTGCTTTTTGGCGGACGATTTGGTATAATGGTAGGCGAAAAATATAGAGACGTGCGCGAGCGCGCGCGGAAGTGAGGATGATATGCCGAAAATTAATGTAAAAAAATTGCACGATAGAGCGATGTTGCCGACGTACGGCAGCGAATTTGCCGCGGGTGCGGACTTGTACGCCGTATGCGACGAGGATATCGTGATCGAACCGTCGCAAACGGTATTCGTTCATACGGGGCTGGCGATGGAGATCCCCGAAGGGTACGCCGGTTTGGTGTACGCGCGTAGCGGACTTGCGAGCAAGCGCGGTCTTGCGCCTGCCAACAAAGTGGGCGTGGTGGACGCGGACTACCGCGGAGAATTGATGGTCGCGTTGCACAACCATTCGGACAAGCCGCAAACGGTTGCGGACGGGGAACGGATCGCGCAGTTGGTCGTAACTCCCTTTTTGAAGGCGGAGTATACGGAGTGCGAGCGGTTATCGGAGACGGTACGCGGCGAAGGCGGCTTCGGCAGCACGGGAACGAAATAAAAAAAACGGGACGGGCAGGTACGAGTTTATGTCGATGAGAATGAGAAAGAAGCGGAATTTTGAAGCGCGTATGGAAGCATGCGGAGATTTGTTGTTGGCGCAGGGCGCGAACGGCATTTTGAACATGCAAGAGGCGGCGGAGAACTATCGGGCGTTGATCGATTTTTCGGCGGTATTCGGGAACGATCGTCCCGTGGCGTTGGAGATCGGTTGCGGCAAGGGCGGATTCGTATGCGCGTTGGCGAAGCGTGAACCGAACGTCAATTTCTTGGCGTTGGAGAAGATGAGCAACGTCATTTTGACGCCGATGGAAGAGGTGAAAAAGCAGGGTATACCGAATATTCGGTTTTTGAATATCCGTGCGGAGTGCTTGCCGTGTTATATCCCCGAAGACAGTTTGGAAGTGATCTATTTGAATTTTTCCACGCCGCTGCCGAAGTTGGGGTACGCGACGCAACGGTTGACGCATCGCAATTTTTTGGAAAAGTATAAAAAGCTGTTGAAATCGGGCGGACGGATCGTGCAAAAGACGGACGATCGGGCGTTTTTCGATTTTTCTTTGGAAGAATACGCGGCGTGCGGTTTTGCGTTGGAAAACGTGTCGTACGACTTGCACACAAACGGCAACCCCGACGACAATATCGTAACGGAATACGAGCAAAAGTGGGTGGAAAAGGGCTTTCCCATTCATAGAGTCGAAGCGGTGGTGCAAAAATGAGGGCTTGGAAAAATCGGTTATGCGTTTGGCTTGCGACGGCGTGCGCGTTGGTGGGTGCGTTTAGCGGTTGTGCGGAAGAAAAAGGAAAGGAAATCAGCGTATATATGCCCGACGGCGCGCCCAGTTTGGCGTTTGCGAAGTTGATGTCCGAAGATACGGAAGAGGACGGCGTTACGTATACGGTCGTTACGCCTGCGAATATCGCGGTGCACGTTACCTATCGCGACGAGGATAAGAACGCCGATCTTTGCGTCTTGCCTGCGTTGACGGCGAGCAAGCAACTCGGCGACGGTGCGCGCTATCAAATGCTCGGCGTGGTTACGCACGGGAATTTGTATTTAATTTCGGACGACGGTTGCCGATATACGAAGGATAATTTGAGTGCTTTACTTGGAAAGACGGTGGGCGTATTGCAACTCGGCAACGTGCCCGGTTTGACGTTGAAGAGCGTGTTACACGAGGCAGGCGTGCCCTATCAGCAGGTGAGCGACGTGGCGGAAAGCGCGACGGACAAGGTGAATTTGTTGCCGATTTCGGGCGCGAGCGACGTTGGAAAAATAGAGGGCGTGCATACCTATTTGCTTGCCGAACCTGCGGTGAGTTTGAAGACGAAAGCAGGGAGCGGATACGCCGTGGCTGCGGACTTGCAAGCTTTGTACGGCGGCGAGAACGGTTTTCCGCAGGCGGTACTCGTTGCGAAAAAATCGGTCGTGGAAAGTCGCGGAGAGTGGTTGCAGGCTTTTATGCGGTCGGTGCGTGCGTCGGCGGCGGCGTTGACGGAGATGGGCGGCGCGGAGATCGTGGCGGCGGTGAACGCGCATTTGGCGGACGGCGCAACGGAAGGACAACTGAACGCGGCGACGTTGACGAGTGCGGCGTTGTCGGGGTGCGGCGTGTACCTGTCGGCGGCGAACAGGACGGAACTCGACGGGTATTTGTCGCGGCTTGGCAGGGTGAGTACGGACGTGCAAGCGGTAAGCGCGGCGTTTTATTCGACGATAGAATTTTGAGGTGAGCGTTTGAAGAGGGCGATTTGGAAAACGATAGGACGGGGCGTATTGACGGCGGCGTTTTTGCTTGCCGTATGGTTCGCGTCGTATTGGAGCGTGGGCAACGATCTTTTGTTGCCCTCGTTTTTCGATTGTCTGAAAGCTTGCGGTGCGTTTTTCTCTTCGGCGGCGTTTTGGACGGCGTTTTTGCATACCCTCGCGCGCGTGACGGCGGCGTTTTCGACGTCGTTCGTCTTGGCGTTGGCTTTGGCGATCGTTGCGTACCTGCTGCCCTCGTTCGGGCGATTTTTCGCGCCGATTGCGGCAATCGTGCGCGCCGTGCCTGTGTTGGCGGTGTTGGTGATGATTCGCAACCGCACTTCGGGAGCGACTGCGCCCGTCGTGGTGGCGTTTTTGTCGCTATTCCCCATGTTATATACCGAAATGCTTTCCGCGTTGCAGGGCGTGGACGGCGGTTTGAAAGAGATGAGCGAAACGTACGGCGTGCCGCTGTGGAAGCAAATTCGCGATTTGTATATTCCTTCGACGTCGCCGATGTTGTTACAGGCGAGCGGCGCGGCGTTTTCCTTTTCGTTGAAGTTGGTGGTGTCGGCGGAGGCGATGGTGCGTACGGCGACGAGCTTCGGCGTTTTGATGGAAGAAGCGCAACTGTTCGGCAGGACGGCGGAGACGTTCGCGCTCGTGATCGTGGCGTGTTTGATCGGGTTCGCCGTGGAGTCGTTGACGGCGTGGGGCGCGCGCGTATGGCGTAGGAGGACGGGCGTATGAAGTTGAACGTTTCTAAATCGTACGGCAAGCACGTCGTATTCGACGGGTTGCAGTTGGAATTCGACGAAGGGGAGATCGTTTGCATACTCGGCGCGTCGGGCGTGGGCAAGACGACGCTGTTGCAAATTTTGGCGCGGAAAATTCCTTTCGAGGGCGAACTTTTAGACGTGCCGAATAGGGTAGGCTACGCCTATCAGGAAGCGAGGTTGTTGCCGAATTTGTCGGTGGAGGATAATTTGCGGTACGTGGGTGCGACGGACGAGGAGATCGCGCGGTTGCTTGCGGATACGCAACTGACGGCGCACGCGAAAAAGCGTCCGTTTGCGCTGTCGGGCGGTGAGAAGCAACGCGTGGCACTCTGCCGCGCCGTCGTGGGAAAGAGAGAACTCCTGTTGCTCGACGAGCCGTTCTCGTCGTTGGATACTCCGTTAAAGCGGAAGATATACGAAGCGTTTTTGCGGTTGTGGCAGGGGTATCGTCCGACGGTGGCGTTGGTAACGCACGACATAGAGGAAGCGTGGGCGTTGGGACACAGGACGATCGTGTTGCGCGAGGGTAAAATCGTGCTCGATACCCGTCCGACGGCGACGGCGTTGCCGCGTACGTTCGGTGAGGGCGTCGAGTGGAAGAGAGCGGTGCTGCGCGCGTTGGAGGGCGATGATGAAAACGAACGGTAAGAGTACGGAACAAGCGGAAAAGAAGTCGATTTCCAAAGCGACGTTGGGCAGAATTCCTTTATATTTGCACTTCTTGCAGGAAGAAAATTCCAAAGGGCGAGAATACATTTCTTGCACGGTGATTGCACAAAATATTTCCGTATCGTCGGTGCTGGTACGAAAGGACTTGGAAGTGGTGTCGTCGCAATCGGGACGTCCGCGCGTCGGGTTCTCCGTCAGCCGTTTGATGGTCGATATCGAAAAATTTTTGGGGTTCGACAACCTGTCCGAAGCGATCGTAGTGGGCGCAGGCGGTTTGGGACGCGCGTTCTTGGGCTACGAGGGGTTTAAGCATAACGGCTTGGACGTCGTGGCGGCGTTCGACGTCGCGAAAAACTTGATCGGTACGCGCGTGGCAGGGAAAGAGATTTTACCGCTGTCCGCGTTGCCGCAATACGTTGCGGAACGGAATATCAAAATCGGCATTATCACCGTGCCTAAACGCGCGGCGCAGGACGTGTTGAATTTGATGGCGGAAGCAGGCATTAAGGCGGTGTGGAATTTTGCGCCTGCCACTCTCCGCGCGCCGAAAGATATCGTACTCAAAACGGAAGATTTGGCGGCGTCCTTGGCTATTTTGGCAGGGGAGTTGTATAAGCTCGGCGAACGGTAACGCGTTTCGCCTTACGGCGACGCGTAAGGGGGAACGAGTATGGAAAACGAAAAAAATACGGTGGAAAAGAAGCACGCCTTGGACGAGGGCGCGCTTTTTGCGTTATTGAAGAGGGTGCGCGCCGCGCAGGAAGCGTTTGCGGAGTATTCGCAAGAGCGCGTGGACGAGATTTTTCGGGCGGCGGCAAAGGCGGCGAACGAGGCGCGGATTCCGTTGGCGAGAGCGGCGGTGGAAGAAACGGGAATGGGCGTGTTCGAGGACAAAGTCTTGAAGAACCATTACGCGGCGGAGTACGTGTATAACCGATACAAGGACGAGAAAACGTGCGGCGTGTTGGAGCGGGACGAGGGGAGCGGTTACGCGCGCATTGCCGCGCCGATCGGCGTAGTGGCTGCGATCGTGCCGACGACGAATCCTACTTCGACGGCGATTTTTAAGGCGTTGTTGTGTTTGAAAACGCGGAACGGGTTGATCTTTTCTCCCCATCCGCGTGCCAAGAAATGTACGGTGGAAGCGGCGCGGATCGTGTTGGACGCCGCGGTGCGCGCAGGTGCGCCCGAAGGAATCATCGGTTGGATAGACGAACCGTCGGTGGAGGCGTCGGCGTGGCTGATGCGCGAGGCGGATATCATTTTGGCGACGGGTGGTCCGCAAATGGTACGCGCGGCGTATTCTTCGGGGAAGCCTGCTATCGGCGTGGGCGCAGGCAATACGCCTGCCGTCGTCGATTCGTCGGCGGATATTCGTGCGGCGGCAGCTTCGATCGTGCATTCGAAGACATTTGACAACGGCGTGATTTGCGCCTCCGAACAGGCGGCGGTTGCGGTGGACGATTGCTACGAGGCGTTCAAAGCGGAACTCTGCAAGTCGGGCGCGTATATTTTGACGGAGGAAGAACGGGTGCGACTGGGCGCGTTCGCCTTTCGGGACGGGAAGTTGAATGCCGCCGTCGTGGGACAATCGGCAAGGCGGATTGCCGAACTTTGCGGCGTTGCCGTGGGAGAAGATTGTAAACTGCTCGTCGGGGAAACGGAGCGCGTGGACGAGGACGAGCCGTTCGCCAAGGAGAAATTGTCGCCCGTGTTGGCGTTGTACCGTGCGAAGGACTTTGCCGACGCGGTGGATATTGCGGAAGCGTTGGTGCAGGGCGGAGGCATGGGGCATACCGCTGCGGTGTACTTGAACGAGCAAACGCAAGCGGAGAAGTTGCAACTCTTTTGCGAGCGTATGAAGACTTGTCGCATATTGATCAATACGCCTGCCGCGCAGGGCGGTATCGGGGATATATACAACTTCCGCTTGCCGCCGTCGTTGACGCTCGGTTGCGGTTCGTGGGGCGGTAACAGCGTGTGCGAGAACGTGGGCGTACGCTCGTTGTTGAACGTGAAAACGGTGGCGGCGCGACGGGAAAATATGCTGTGGTTGCGCGTGCCCGAACGGGTATATTTCAAGCGCGGTTCGCTACGGACGGCGTTACGGGAACTCGGAAAAGAGGGGTACGCACGCAAGCACGCGTTTATCGTAACGGACTCCTTTTTGCACCGTAGCGGCGTCGTGCGGTCGGTTACGGAAGCGTTGGACGAGCTGGGAATCGTGCACGCGACGTACGACGGCGTAACACCCGATCCGACGTTGGCGTGCGTGCGTGAGGCGGCGAAGAGAATGAGGGAGTTCGAGCCCGACGTCGTGATCGCCGTGGGCGGCGGCTCGCCGATGGACGCGGCGAAGGTGGCATGGGCGTTATACGAACAGCCGAACGTGCGTTTCGAGGATATGTCGATGCGGTTTATGGATATTCGTAAACGCGTTTGCGCTTTGCCGAAGCTCGGAAACCGCGCGATCTTCGTCGCAGTGCCGACGACGGCGGGAACGGGCAGCGAGGTAACGCCGTTCGCCGTGATTACCGACGAGAAAACGGGAGAAAAGTATCCGCTTGCCGATTATGAATTGCTGCCGACGATGGCGATTTCGGACGTGGAGTTGATGCGCGATATTCCGCGCGGCTTGACGGCGAACGCAGGGTTCGACGCACTCTCGCACGCGTTCGAGGCGATCGGTTCGACGTTGGCGTCCGATTATACGAACGCGTTGGCGTACGAGGCGATATGCTTGCTCGTCAAATACCTGCCCCGTGCGTACGAGCGCGGCGGCGAGGATATGGAAGCGCGAGAACGGGTGGCAAACGCGGCGACGATCGCAGGGCTTGCCTTTGCAAACGCGTTTTTGGGCGTGTGCCATTCGATGGCGCATAAGTTGGGCGCGGCGTGGCATTTGCCGCACGGCGTGGCGAACGCGCTACTCCTTTGCGAAGTGTTGCGGTTCAACGCGGCGAAAATTCCCGAAAAAATGGGTACCTTTCCGCAATACGCCTATCCCGACGGCTTGCGGCGATATGCGGAAGCGGCAAGGCGGTTGGGCGTGTCGGGTGCGGACGATCGGGCGTCGTTTGAAAATTTGTTGCGGACGATAGAGGACTTGAAGGCGCGGTTGGGGTTGCCGAAAACGATACGGGAAGCGTTGGGAGAGGGCGTTCGCGAAGAGGACTTTTTGCGGTCGATCGACGAGATGAGTGCGGACGCCTACGACGATCAGTGTACGGGGGCGAATCCGAGGTATCCGCTCGTGGAGGAAATTAAGGCGATATATAAACGAGCATATTACGGAAAGGGATAGAAAAAAGTGAGGAAAAAGCGGCGAAAGCCGCTTTTTTGCTGCCGTTCAACCAACCGTTGAGCGTATTCAACGAACCGTTTAGACGGTACGCTTTACACCGTGAAATCGGGGACGTATAATGGAAGTACGCTCCGACGACGGGGCGAAGGTTAGGAGGTACGGTAGATGAAAAGAACGAGAAAGGCGGCGATCGTGCTCGCCCTGTTGACGAGCATGGCGGCAACGACGATCGGGCTGTGCGCTTGCGACGAAGAGGAGAGCGTTTCCTCGCCCTCTACGAGCGTGAGTGCGAGCGTGAACGGCAATGGTAGCAGCAGTAGCAGTAGCGCGAAACCGACGAAAGTTGCGCCGACGAGCGCACAAGTGGTGGCGGCGCGGCAAAAGGTGGCTACGGCGACGACGAGCGGTTACGATTTTCACTTGAACTTAAACGGGAACTTGTCGGTACTCGGTTTGGGAGCGTCGGTGAACGGCAACTACGACGGGGAATACCGCGCGAACGAAAGCACGGGAAACGTGTCCTTCCGTCGGCAAACGAGCGGTTCGCTGTTGGCGGATTCGACGGCGTACGTCATGTCGCAGGGCATGCAACGGGTGAAGGTAACGATCGGGAAAAACGGCGAAGTGAAGAAGGCGAAAGTGATGACGGCGGACGAGGAGAACGAATCGTTCATTCAAAAGCCGTTCGTGGCGTTGGTGGACGGGCTGAAAACGAGCGAGATCAGCAACGTCAAGACGTTGAAGAGCGGAAAGTACGCGTACGAGGCGGACTTGACGTTCTCGTCGGACAACGCCTATTTGGATAAGTTGCTCGGCATCGTCGGGAAACTCGGCACGACGATTTCTTTTAAGGGGGTCAGCTTGACGAACCCCGTCAGCGGCTTAAAATTGAAATTCAATATCGACGAGGGCGGCGAGCTGCACGACTTCGCGCTGTCCGTCGAGGTCAATATTCCCGTCAAGGCGGTGCAGGTGATCGTCAGTTTGACGTACGAGCAAACGAAGGCGAACGGCGAAATTCGGTTGCCGACGACGTCGAATATTTATATGGAGCAATCGCAAATCGCGTCCATGGTGAAGAAGACGAACGACGCGATCGCCGATATCGAGGACGACGACGATTACTCGTTAGATTTGTTGGCGAAGAACGAGCTGGACGCAGGTTGGAATCACGCGGCGGTGAAAGATTCGTATCAGGCGCGTATGTATAAGCATACGACGAAGGAGGGTACGTGGTTTAACCATTCGTACGTGTATAACGCGCACCACGAAGAGGACGGCGCGGAGAAGTATAAGTATACGATCGGGAACGTAACGTCCGATAAAAAGACGTACGCCGTGTCGAGAAAGGGTACAAACAAAACGACGGAAGCGGAGGGAATTACGCTGGCGACGCAGTTTGCCTATCTGACGGACGCCGTAACGTGGTCGGCGAGCGATTTCGAGTGCGTCAAGACGGAGCAAAAGGATGGTAGCACGTTCTATTATATGTATATGACGAAAGCCGCCGCGACGAGCGCGCAAGATATTATCTTGGATATGATCAACTCTAACGAGGTGGAGGGCGTTTTGGACGTGGATAACCGCTTCGACGTGAACGATTACACGGTGAACGACGCGTTGATTACGGTGGAGCTCAAGGACGGAAAACTGGTGAATATCGCTTGTGAAACGGAGTTGCGCTATACGCCTACGGGCGGCGAGTGGGAGGAATACAGCGTGGTATTGAACAACACGCTCAGCCTTGCCGTCAACGAGAATTTGCAAAAGGCGCAAGAGTACGTTCCGCCCGAATTTCCTTCGGGAAACGCGGTAACGAATCTGTCGAGCAATTATTTGGCGAATTCGGGAAGATACATCTTGTAAGAGTATAAAAAAGGAGGATAAAAGATATGGATATGGCTGTTTGGACGGTTACCAGCTCGTTGGTTGTTTGGACGGTTATCAGCTCGTTGATCAGCGTAATTGCTTGTCCCGTGATTGCCGATCGAAAGGGCAGAAGCGTGGTCGGTTGGTTGTTCGGCGGACTGTGTTTGGGCTTGCTTGGCGTCATTATCGTGGCTTGTTTGCGGAATTTGAACGATTGACGACGAAAAACGTTAGGAAAACGGAGCGCGGAGGATTGACTTCCTCTGCGCTTTGTGGTATACTGTACGTGAAAAACGAAAGCCGAGGTATAATTTTTTATGAGAGGTTTGGAGACGTCCGTCGTAAAACTCCGTCAACAGGTATTCAAAGAAGTGGCAAGGGTTGCCTACGAAGTGGAGGCGGATAAAGTAAACGACGCCATCGAAGCGATTCCGTATATCATTACGCCCACGGAAGAACCGCGTTTCCGCGACAGCATTTATCGGGAACGGGCGATTGCCGCCGAGCAAGTGCGTTTGGCTATGGGCATGTCGTTGCGGCCTGCCGATAAGCCCGTGCACGTTACCGCCGGGATCGATCAGAGCGATATTTCGGATAAATATTACGAGCCGCCCCTTTTGCAGGTTATTCCGTCGGCGTGCGACAAGTGTCCCGATAACGTGTACGAGGTCAGCAATCAATGTCGCGGCTGCGTGGCGAAAGCGTGCGTGGCGGCGTGTCCGAGAAACGCCATTTCCGTCGTCAACGGAAAGACGGTGATCGATCAGGAAAAATGTATCCATTGCGGCAAGTGTAAAAAGGCGTGTCCGTACGACGCCATCGCGTACAAGGAAAGACCGTGCTCGAAAGCGTGCGGTATCAAGGCGATTTCGACGGACGAGCTTGGGCGCGCGCGGATCGACAACGACAAGTGCGTGGGCTGCGGTCAATGTATGGTTAGCTGTCCGTTCGGCGCGATTGCGGACAAGTCGCAAATCTTCCAGCTGATCCGTGCGATCAAGAAGGGGGACTACGTCGTGGCGGAAGTCGCTCCTGCGATTATGGGACAATTCGGCGAAGGCATTACGCCTGCGATCATCAAGGGCGCGTTGAAGGATATCGGTTTCAAGGAAGTGCACGAAGTGGCGAGCGGTGCGGACGTGGCGGCGGCTACGGAGGCGCATCACTACGTTGACGAAGTGGTGAGCGGCAAGCTGCCCTTCCTGTTGACGTCCTGTTGTCCTGCGTGGGCAATGTTGGCGAAGAAACAATTTCCGCAGTTGATCGATAAGGTATCGCAAGCGTTGACGCCTATGGTGGCGACGGCGCGTCGAATTAAGCAGCGTACGCCGCAGGCGCGCGTCGTGTTTATCGGACCGTGCGCGGCGAAGAAGTTGGAAGCGTCTCGCGCGTCCGTGCGTAGCGACGTCGATTTCGTCATTACGTTTGAAGAACTTGCAGGAATTTTCGCGGCGAAGAACGTCGATTTCTCCAAGTATCACGGGGAGCGTTCCATTCACGAAGCGACGGGCGCAGGCAGAGGATACGCGGTTGCAGGGGGCGTGGCTTCCGCAATCGAGAAGTGCATCGAGGCATACTATCCCGGGGTGGACGTGAAGATCGAACACGCCGAGGGATTGTCCGATTGTAAGAAGATGTTGTTGCTTGCCAAGGCAGGCAAGAAAGACGGTTGCCTGATCGAAGGTATGGGTTGCCCCGGCGGTTGTATCGCAGGCGCAGGCACGAATATTTCGGTGGAAAAGGCGGCGGCGCAGGTGCGGAAATTCGTGGAAAATTCGTCCAAACCGTTACCCCCGAAAGACTTATACGAGATCGATTTACCGTAACGAAAACGGCACGTGCGCGGCTTTCCCTATCGCGGAAGCCGCGCTTTATAAAACGAGCGGAGCGTGGAAGGATGGACTTGCGAGCGTTTACTCATAAAAAAATATGCGTGGCAATTAGCGGCGGCGTAGACTCCGTCGCGCTTTTGCAGTATATGCACGAGCAGGCGGCGGCGTGCGGCTTTACGCTGTCGGCGGTGCATTGTCAGCACGGTATTCGCGGTGAGGAGAGCGTGGAGGATATGCGTTTCGTGCAAGCGTTTTGCGCGCGGTTGGGGGTGGAAACGTATACCTTTGAAACAGATTGTATTCGGCGCGCGGAAGAAGAAAAATGTAGCGTGGAAACGGCTGCGCGAAATTTCCGCAGGGAAACGTTCGCGCGGTTGTTGTCGGACGGCAGGGCGGACTTTATCGCCACGGCGCACCATAGGAACGACGAGGCGGAAACGGTGTTGTTCCGTATCGCGCGCGGCGCGGGGCTGTCGGGGGCGAGCGGCATGAAAGAACGGGACGGGCAACTGATCAGACCGTTTTTGCGTTGGTCGAAAGCGCGTATTCGCGCGTACGCCGAAGAACGCGGACTTGCCTATCGCGTGGATAGCACGAACTTGCAAACGGAGTATACGCGCAACAAATTGCGGTTGGAAGTGCTGCCGAAGTTGGAAGAAGCCGTACCGGGCGCGACGGAGAATTTGGCGCGGTTTGCCGAAATCGCCGCGGAGGACGACGAGTATTTATACGCGCAAAGCGCGGCGTTGATCGGCGAGCGTGCGGACGGTTGGTTGGTGGCGTTTTGCGAGGCGAAACCGCTGTTCCGTCGGGCGTGCTTGACGGTGATGAAAACACTCGGCGTGGAGAAAGATTATACCTTAGCGCATTTGGAGAGTGTGTACGCGTTGCAGGAAAAGGAGCGCGGCGTGCGCGTAGATTTGCCGCAGGGGATCGTGGCGAAAAAGACGGGGGACGGGATCGTATTGTCGAAAAAAACGACGCCCTACGAGGGAGAACGCGATTTGGTCGCGCCCTTTTCTTTGACGGGCTTCGACGGGGGCAGGTATGCGGTGAGTTGCACACTTGCGTCTTTTGACAGCGAGGGGAAGACGTTGGTTTTGGATATGGATAAATTGCCGCGTAACGCGGTATTCCGCTTCCGTCGGGAGGGGGATACGATACGGAAATTCGGCGGCGGACGAAAGACGTTGAAAAAGTTTTTCAACGAGAAGAAAATCGAACCGGAAGAACGCGCTTGGTTGCCGCTCGTCGCCGATCGGGATGGCGGCGTCGTGTACGTCGTGTGCGGCGTGGAGATTGCGGATGAAGTCAAGGTGGACGAAAACACGAAACGGAAACTGTATATTCGGATAGAAAAAAACGCGTGAGCCGTGCGGCTTGCGCGTTCGTCTTATCTACGGATATTCGGGCGGATACGGATATATTCGCCGCCATTGCGTAAGGGTACGTCGTGCGCTTTGGCGAGAACGGAAACGCCGACGACTTGGTAGCCGACGTCGTAGAGATCGGGGAGCAGTCGTTTGACGGCGGCGACGGTATTTTTTACGCCGTCGTGCATGAGAACTACGTTCCCTTCGGCAAGTCCGTCCACGACGGTGCGGTAGATTTCGTCGGCGGTAACGCCCGTCCAGTCGAGGGTGTCCACGTTCCACGACAGGACGGGAACGGGGAGCATTTGGCGTACGGAGCGATCGATTTTGCCGTAGGGCGCGCGTAGAAGATGTAGCGGTTTGCCGTCGATTTTGGAAAGTAATACGTCCGTCTTGTCGATTTCTTCCCGTTGCACTTCGACGGGCAAAGTCGTTAAATCGGCGTGCGAAAAGGTATGGTTGCCCAACTCCCAGCCCAACGCGACGGCGGCGGAGAGGGTGTGGACGTTGTCGTCGCGCAAATACACTCCGTTGCAAAAGAGAGTGGCGCACGCAGGGGCGTCGGGGTGCGATTCGTTAAACGCGGCGAACACGGCGAGCAAGTTTTCGAGCGTGTTGCCGACGGCGTCGTCGAAGGTAAAGGCGAGCAGTTTTTTCGAGCGGTTGACGGAGCGGAGATCGATATCGGAAACGTCCCAAACGCCCTCGGACGGCTGCGCAATCGTCGGCTTCGGCGGCAAAATCGCGGTGGCGTGCGACGGCAGTGGACGGACGGGCGTATTCGCCGTGCGGTTACAACCGACGACGGAGAAGGATAGGGATAGCACGAGGGGGAAAAGAAAGGACTTCGACATATACGAACAGTATGTAAAACGGGGCGATTTTTATGTGTAAAGGGAGGAAAAGCGTGATTTTTGCGAAAAAGCATTGACTTTTTTTTGCGGATATGGTACACTTGTACGGTGAACGTAAAGCGTTTGTCGATTTTTTAAAAAAGGCGCACGAAAGGTTTGCGTTTGCATACTATACTGTATCTGCATTTATCTTGCAAGAAAATATCGGGGATAAAATGGAAAGAGAAGAAGAAAAGATTTTAGAAGTTTGCAACCGTTTTCACATTCAAGGGGAGTATTTGCGCTACGAAGTCGTCAACAGCGGACACATCAACTCGACCTATCGCGTGTACTATTTCCGCAACGGCGAGGAGAAAGATTATATCGTACAAAAGGTAAATACCTACGTGTTCACCGAGCCTGAAAAGGTGATGCAAAACATTTCCGCCGTAACGGAGTTTATCCGCGCGAAAATCAAGGCGACGGGGGTTACGGCGAAGCGTAACGTGCTGCACTATTCTAAGACGGAAGAAGAGGAATATCATACCGTTATGCCCGACGGCGGCTTTTGGCGTTGTTGTCGGTATATCGACGGTTCGATGTCCTTTACGCAAACGGACGATTTGTATATCATCGAAGAATCGGGTAAGGCGTTCGGGGAATTTCAAAACTATCTGACCGACTTCCCCGTGGAGAAGTTGCATATCGTCATTCCGCACTTCCATAACACCGTGATGCGTTACGAGGCGTTGGACGAGGCGATCGCGCGCGACGAGCTGGGCAGGGTGAAGGACGTACAGGACGTTGTCAACGGCTATCAGGCAATTCGCGATTTGGCGACGAAGCCCTACCGCATGCAACGCGAGGGGATCTTGCCCTTGCGCGTTACCCACAACGATACGAAGACGAGCAACGTACTCTTCGACGCGAAGACCAAACGAAAATTGACGGTGATCGATTTGGATACCGTTATGCCCGGTTTGGTTGCCTTCGATTTCGGCGACGCCATTCGCGTGGCAGGTTCGACGGTGGACGAGGACGAACGCGATTTGAGTAAGGTTGCCCTCGATTTGGATAAATACGAAGCGTTTACGCGCGGCTTCGTCGGCGAAGTGAAAAATTCGCTGACCGACGCGGAGAAAGGCTCGTTGGCACTCGGTGCGATCGCGATGACGGCGGAGTGCGGCGTGCGGTTCTTAACCGACTATCTGAACGGGGATAAGTATTTCCGTATCCACTATCCCGATCAAAACTTGGCGCGTGCGCGCTGCCACTTGACCCTCGTCGGCGATATGATCGACAAACTGGACGTGATGGATCAGATCGTGGAAAAATATTGCAAATAATCGTCGTAAGACGAAAAAAGCGTTTCCGAAGTGTTTTCGGGAACGCTTTTTCGTTATGCGCGCGAGCTTTTGAACATCGCCATGACGACGACTCCGACGTTCGCGCCGATAAATAAACCGATCGTTAAACCCCACCAAAACATATCATTCACTCTCCTTATAGCAGTATGCGCCGAAAACGGGCTTTCATACAGTATACGGAAAATTGCACCTTTTGTTGCACGTTTTCGTATAGTAAAGAGTGGAGGAAGAGCGTATGCGGATAGAATGGATCACCAAGGGTGGCGTGGGGGCGGCGGAGAGCGGCGGCGCGCGGCAAACCGATTTGTTGCTGTTGCCGTTAGACGAGGGGCTGACGGTGGAGTATCAAAAGGAATTGAGAGGGGAAACGGATTTCTTTGAGCGGACGGCGCGGTTGTCGGGCGCGACGAAGTCGATTGTCGTTTGCGGCTGTATCACCGATACGTTGGGGCACAGGCGAAAGTCGACGCTCGTCGCCGAAAACGGCAGGTTACTCGGCGTATCCGATATGCTGCACGCGATCGACGACGAGGTGAGTTGCGGCGCGACGTTGCGTGTGTACGCGACGAAAGTCGGGCGAATGGGGGTGATCGTCGGCGAGGATCTCTACTTTTCGGAAGTCGCCAAGTCGTTGGCGGCGTGCGGCAGCGATTTTCTCGTTTGCGCGTTCGGCGGCGCGAGAGGGGTGCACGCCGCGCTGTTGCAAGCGGACGCCTTTCGGTGCGGCGTACCCCTGTTCTTTTGTGCGGACGGGTACGGCGCGGCGGCGTTGCCGACGGGAGAGAATTTCTTTTCTACGACGGAACGCTTCGCCTCGTGGGAGTGCGCGCTGAAACGGGAGTATCACTTGGTGCAAACGCGCGGCAGCGGCGGTTGGAGGCGGTAAAAAAATACTCCCCGTGCGTTACGGGGAGCGGAGCGGTTAGAAACCTGCGTTTTTGATATCGCGATCGACCGAGCGTTTGACATCGCGCGCGGCGATGGTTTGCTTTTTGTCGTAGGTGTGTTTACCGCGGCAAAGAGCCACTTCGACCTTGACGAGGGCGTCCTTGAAATAGAGTTTGAGGGGAACGAGGGTATAGCCCTGACGGTTGATTTTGCCGACGATTTTTGCGATTTCGCTTTTGTGCAGGAGCAATTTCCGATCGCGACGGGTGTCCTTTTGGGCGAACCCGTCCGATTTTTCGTAGAACGCGATATGCATATTTTTCACGAACGCTTCGCCGTTCGTAACGAAGCAAAAGCTGTCGTTCATATTGACGTTGCCCAGCCGCAACGACTTGACTTCGTTTCCCTGCAAACGAATACCGGCTTCGTATTTGTCCTCGATAAAATATTCGAACGAGGCACTTTTATTGATTGCGATGATTTTCATGTTCAGTCGTCCTTATTTTCTTTTTTGAGTGGTTGCAACAAGCGAAATTCGGTGCGGCGGCGGTAGAAATCGACGTCGACGACGCGCACGCGTATCCCTTCGCCGATTGCGTAGGCGCGATCCGTACCGATCAGGCGCAACCGTTTTTCGTCGAATACATAGTTGCCGAACAAACTCTCGATCGGGATAAAGCCTTCGATCGTGTTGGGCAATTCGGCGAATAAGCCGAAGGAAGTAACGCCCGATACGACGGCGTCGTACTCCCGTCCGATTCGCTCGCTCATAAACATAGTCTTATACAAGTCGTCTACGTCCCGTTCGGCGTCGGTGGCAACGCGCTCGCGCTCGGAAGACTGTTTCGCGGCTTGCGCGACGAATGCGCCGTACGTTTGCTTGGCGGCGTCCACGCCCTCGTGCAGCGTGGCTTTGATGATACGGTGCACGCACAGATCGGGATAACGGCGAATGGGGGAGGTGAAGTGGCAATAGCAATCGCTTGCCAAACCGAAGTGCCCCAAATTTTCAGGGGAATAGCGCGCCTTTTGCATGGAACGGAGCATGACGCGGTTTAAGACGTCGTAGGTGGGCAATTCTTTCGCGCTTTCGAGAAGCCGACGATATTCGGTCGGGGTAACGCTTTGCGCGTGGAAACGGGGTTGTAAGCCGATCGACGAGGCAAAGGCAAGCAACGAAGCGCATTTTTCCTCCGTAGGTTTTTCGTGTACGCGGTAGACGAACGGCGCGCCCTTGGTTTGCATGTATTCGGCAACCGTTTCGTTTGCAAGTACCATAAACGCTTCGATGATTTCGTGCGAAAAGGCGTGCGGCGTATCGGGAATGACGATTTCGTTTTTGTCGTTGAGGTAAATTTTGGCTTCGCGTACGTCCAAAGAAACGCCGCCGCGCGCCGCCCGACGGGCTTGTAAAATTTTCGTCAATTCCGCAAAGGCGTATACCATGTCTTTGGCGAGTGCGTATTTTTTCAACGTCTCTTCGTCGCCGTCGAGCATGGCGGTAACTTCGTCGTACGTCATTTTATAGGTAGAACGAATCACGCCTTCGACGATCTCGCGTTGCGTTACGACGCCGTCGCGATTGAGGTGCATAACGCAGGAAAGGGTCAGCCGATCCTCGCCCTCGTTCAGCGAACAAATGCCGTTGGAAAGCGCCTTAGGCAACATGGGCAGTACGCGATCGGGGAAATAGACGCTCGTGCCCCGTTCGTACGCCTCTTCGTCGAGTGCGGAACGGGGAGTAACGTAGTGGGAAACGTCGGCGATATGCACGCCGAGTACGTATCCGTCCGACGTGCGGCGTAAGGATACGGCGTCGTCGATATCGCGCGTGTCCGCGCCGTCGATCGTAACGATCAATTCGTCGCGAAAGTCCGTTCGCGAGCGTAAGTCGTCGGGGAAAATGCCGCGCCGTTCGCATTGTGCTGCGTCCTTTTCCACGCGCGGCGGAAATTCCTCGCGGAGTTTATAGGAGCGGATAATCGATAACTCTTCCGCGAAAAAGTTGTCCTCTTCGCCCAACACTTCCACGATTTCGCCGCCGGGGGCTTTGCCGTGCGGATATTCGGTGATTTTTGCGACGGCTTTCACGCCGTTGGGGATACGGGAACATTGCGAAAGGGGGATATATACGACGGTGGAGAGCTTTTTCTCGTCGGGGTAGAGATACCCTGCGCGACGATCGCGACGGAACGTGCCGACGACGGTATCGTTACCGCGCTTTACGATTTGCACCACCGCGGCTTCGTTGCCTTCTTTGCCCGCGATACGGCAAGCGAGTACTTCGTCGCCGTTCAACGCGCCGTGTAGACGGTTTTTCGGTAGAAAAAAGTCGTTCGGATAGCGTTCGCGGTCGTCGGGTAACAGGAAGGCAAACCCTCGTTCGTTGCCTGAAACGACGCCGTGTAAAAGTCCTAATTGTTCGCTCGTTCCGTACCTGCCCTCCTCGTCTACGAAGAGAATGCCCTCGTCTACGAGTTCGTCCAAGAGGGAGGATAAGCGGTGGCGTTCGCGGTAGGGGATATCGAGCGTTTTACAAAGCTCGCCGAGCGTCTTTCTCGCCAGCGTGCCCCGTTCAAATAATTCCGCGATGCGTTTTTTGTTGTTCATACTTTCAAATGCCTCCTTGCTTTTCGCAGGGGAGTGGAATAAAAAAGGCGGCTTATACGCAAGCCGCCGAGATCGTTGTTTTGAACCGTTATGCCCAAATTGCAGGTATTTGCAACACGTAGAACGCGATCGACAAAACGAGCAATACGGCAAGACAAATCCAAGTCCATTTCTTCATTTTCGCTTCGATAGACTTGCCCTTGTTCTTTCCGAAGAACGTTTCGCTCGAACCGCCCAGCGCGTCGATACCCGTAGAGTTGCTCGGCTGCAGTAAAACGAGCACGATTGCGGTGAGTGCGGCGATCGCCATCAAAATGATGAGCGTCGTGTTCAAAATGGAGCTGACGAGTTGTAACGTATCGTTTGCGTAAGAAATGTCTAATAACGTAGTTAAAGTAAGCATTATGTTTCAATCCTTTTTTCAAAGTTGGTTTTCAAATACTAATTGATTATAACATACTTGTAGAAAGAACGCAAGTGTTTTTCGGGCTGTTTTTCTACTTTTTTTATATTTCCGCGGCGAGAAAAGCCGCCGCGGAAAAGATCGTTTCGTTATTTAATCAACGTTTTGCCCGTCATTTCTTTCGGTTGTGCGACGTGCATCATATCCAAAAGGGTGGGCGCAAGATCAGCAAGTACGCCGTCTTCGCGCAACGTCGCGTGCTTCAAATCTTCGGAAACGAGGATCACGGGTACGGGGAAGGTGGTGTGTTGAGTGAACGCCGTTTTTCCGTCGGCAGCGATCATTTGATCGGCGTTGCCGTGATCGGCGGTTACGAGTGCCGCGCCGCCCATAGACAAAATTTTATCAGTTACTTTCTTGACGCATTCGTCTACGGTGTGTACCGCTTTGACGGCGGCTTCCATAACGCCCGTATGTCCGACCATATCGCAGTTGGCAAAGTTCAAGATGACGACGTCGTAAACGCCCTTGTCCAACTCTTCCAAAACTTTGTCGGTAACGAGGTACGCACTCATTTCAGGTTGCAAATCGTAGGTGGCAACCTTCGGAGAGGGAATCACGATACGCGTTTCGCCTTCGACGGGCGCTTCTAATTTCGCGTTGAAGAAGAAGGTTACGTGCGCGTATTTTTCCGTTTCCGCAATGTGCAGCTGTTGCATGCCCAACGAGGCGATATATTGCGGCAAGGTGTTCGTGATTTCGTCGGGAGGGAACGCCACGCCGACGTTATCGAAAGAGGAATCGTACACGGCAAAGCCGACGTACGTGGGGGCAAGATAGCCCGATTTTCTTTGGAAACCGAGGGTTGCGCCCGTCTTTTCGTCTACGAACGGGAAGTTTTCTTGCGAGAACATTCTCGTGATTTGACGCGCTCTGTCGGGGCGGAAGTTGAAGCAAACGATACTGTCGTTCTTTTCAATCAACGCAACGGGTTGATTGTTTTCGGTGAGTACGGTAGGCAAAACGAATTCGTCGGTAACGCCGTTTGCGTAGGAAGTTTTCACCGCGTCTTCCGCGCTGCCCTCGAAACGTACGCCTTCGCCGAGCGTGAGGGCGTCGTACGCTTTCTCTTCTCTATCCCAGTTGTTGTCGCGATCCATGGCGTAGTATCTACCCGAAACGGAAGCGATTTTACCGAAGTGTAATTCGTCGAGTTTGTCTTGCAACGCCTTTAAGAAGTCCGCGCCCGAAGTGGGAGCGACGTCGCGGCCGTCGGTGAACGCGTGTACGTACACGTTATCCAAGCCCTGCGCTTTCGCCATTTCGATCAGCGCGTAGAGGTGTTCGGTGTGGCTGTGTACGCCGCCCGTGGAAACCAAGCCGAATACGTGCAATTTCGTGCCCTTTTCTTTCGTCGCTTGCATCGCGCGAAGGAGTTCGGGGTTCTTGAAAAATTCGCCGTTGCGAATATCCTTGGTGATCTTCGTCAAATCTTGATAAACGATTCGACCAGCACCGATGTTGAGGTGTCCGACTTCGCTGTTGCCCATTTGACCGTCGGGCAAACCGACGGACATGCCGCTCGCGCCGAGTTGGGCGTGCGGATAGTTATTTTTCAGTTCGTTGACGTATTTGCTACCGTCTACGCAAATCGCGTTGCCGTTGCAATCGGGATTCAACCCGTAGCCGTCCATGATGATGATAGCGTAAGGCTTTTTCGCCATTTTCTTTTCTCCTTTATTCAAACGAGAGGGGCAGGTACGCGTTGATTGCGTACATACCCCTTTTCTACTCGCGTTAATTTACAGTTTACTTGTCAAAGTTTACGATCGCCGCAAAGTCGGGTGCTTTCAAGGAAGCACCGCCGATCAAGCCGCCGTCGATTTCATCCATTGCCATCAATTCTTTGCAGTTGCCTGCGTTCATGCTGCCGCCGTATTGAATGCGAACGGCTTGCGCGCACTTGGGGCAGAAGAGTTCGCCGACCGTCTTACGGATAAACGCGATCGTTTCGTTGGCTTGCGCCGCCGTCGCCGTTTTGCCCGTACCGATTGCCCAAACGGGTTCGTACGCGATGACGATCTTCTTGACGTCTTCGATATCCTTCAAACCGTCTTTCAATTGCGTATAGAGCACTTCTTCCGTCTTGCCCGTTTCTCTTTCCTCTAACGATTCGCCTACGCAAACGATAGGGGTAAGACCTGCCGCAAGGGCGGTAAGCGTTCTCTTGTTGACCGTTTCGTCCGTTTCGCCGAAGTATTGACGGCGTTCGCTGTGTCCGATGATGACGTATTCTACGCCGTATTCAAGGAGCATAGCCGCGGAGATTTCACCCGTGTACGCGCCCTTTTCCGCGAAGTGTACGTTTTCCGCGCCGAGCTTAATGTTCGTGCCTTTCAAAGCTTCGCTAACCGCGGGAATGTCGATTGCCGGAACGCAAACGACGACGTCGCAAGAAGCGTCCGTTACGAGGGGAGCGATCGCGTTTACGAGCGCAACGCCCTGCGATGCGGTATTGTTCATTTTCCAGTTACCTGCAATAATAGGTTTACGCATAATAGTATATATCCTCTTTAATTTTTTATTCGATTATTCTTTATCGTTCAAGCACGCGATGCCAGGAAGCACTTTGCCTTCGAAGAGTTCCAAAGATGCGCCGCCGCCGGTGGAGATGTGACTCATCTTATCCGCGAAGCCGAGTACTTGTACCGCTGCCGCGCTGTCGCCGCCGCCGATGATCGTCGTCGCTTTTCCGTATACGCTTGCCAAAGCTTGCGCAACCGCTTTCGTACCTTCCGCCAAAATGGGGTTCTCGAATACGCCCATAGGACCGTTCCAGATAACCGATTTTGCGTTCGCTACCACTTCGGCGAACAACTTTTTCGTTTCAGGACCGATATCCAAGCCCATCATATCGTCGGGGATCGCGTTGGAGGGGAATACTTCCGTTTCGATAACCGCGTCGATCGGGTTGGGGAACGCCTTTGCCGCTACGGTGTCTACGGGAAGAACGATCTTCTTGCCGAGGCTTTCCGCTTTTGCGAGCATTTCGTTGCAGTACGCGATCTTTTCGTCGTCTACGAGGGAAGTACCGATCTTGCCGCCCTTCGCTTTGAGGAAGGTGTACGCCATACCGCCGCCGATGACGAGCGTGTCGCACTTTTCAAGCAAGTTGGAGATAACGTTGAGCTTGTCCGCAACTTTTGCGCCGCCCAAAATCGCTACGAAAGGACGATCGGGGTTTTCCAACGTGTCCGCCATCACCGAAAGTTCTTTTTCGATCAAGAAACCGCAAGCCGCCGTCTTAACCAAGCCTGCTTCTACGATACCTGCCGTGGAAGCGTGGGAACGGTGCGCCGTACCGAACGCGTCGTTTACGTATACGTCCGCGTAGGAAGCGAGCGCTTCCATAAATTCGGGGAATTTCTTTTCTTCGCCCTTGTGGAAACGGAGGTTTTCCAACAATACGCATTCGCCCTCTTTGCAAGCGGCAACTTTTGCTTTTGCATCTTCGCCTACGACGTCGTTAGCGAAGGTAACTTTGCCGTTGAGCAATTCGTTCAAACGAGCCGCAACGGGAGCGAGGGTAAGTTTTTTCACGTCTTTCTTTGCCTTTTCCAAAGCTTCGGCGGTAGCCGCTTCCTGCTCGTTTTCGGGAAGTGCGGCTATCTTCGCCTTTTCCTTCTTGTTGAGTTCGAGCTTGTCATCGAAGACGTTGTGGGGTTTGCCCATGTGCGAGCAAAGCACGACTTTCGCGCCCTGTTCCATCAAATATTTAATGGTGGGAAGCGCACCGACGATACGGTTTTCGTCCGTAATTACGCCGTCTTTCATGGGTACGTTGAAATCGCATCTGACGAGGACTTTTTTGCCCTTAACGTCGATATCTTTTACCGTTTTTTTGTTCATAAGATAGAAAATCTCCTTGCTTAATATTTTATCGTACGTATATATAATACCCGTTTTTTTCGCGTTTGTCAACTTTTTCTAAAAATAATCGTGAAAAGATTTTGTTATGCGGATAAAAATTTCAAAAAAATTCCTTAACTCGTTGACGAAAGTCGTAAAATATGGTATACTTGCAAGGAAAACGAAGAAAGAGAGGAGTACGCTATGAGCAGAGCCGACGAAATTTTCGCGCAAAACATGAAAGACATTATGGAAAACGGATTTTGGGATACCGATTTGGACGTGCGTCCCCATTGGGAGGACGGCGCGAAAGCGCATACGGTAAAAAAATTCGGGATCGTCAACCGATATAATCTACAAGAGGAATTTCCTATTCTCACCCTGCGCCGTACGGCGTTTAAGTCTTGCGTGGACGAGTTGTTGTGGATTTGGCAAAAGAAGAGCAACAACGTGCACGACTTGCACTCTCATATATGGGACAGCTGGGCGGACGAGAACGGTTCGATCGGCAAGGCGTACGGATACCAACTCGGCGTCAAGCATCAATATAAAGAGGGTGAGTTCGATCAGGTGGACAGAGTGTTGTACGATTTGAAGCACAACCCTGCCAGCCGTCGCATCATGACGAATATTTATAACTTCCAAGATTTGCACGAAATGAACTTGTATCCCTGCGCCTATTCGATGACGTTTAACGTAACGGGGGGTACGCTGAACGGCATTTTGAATCAACGCTCGAACGATATGTTGACGGCGAACAACTGGAACGTGGTGCAATACGCGGTGTTGCTGATTATGTTGGCGCAAGTGTCGGGCTTGAAAGCGGGCGAGCTCGTGCACGTCATTGCCGACGCGCATATCTACGATAGACATATCCCGATCGTGAAAGAGGTACTGGAAAAGCCTCGCCACGCCGCGCCGAAGTTGATCGTCGATCCGAACGTGAAAGATTTTTACGACTTTACCGTCGATTCTTTCCAATTGATCGATTACGAGTACGAAACGTTAGACAAGAAAATTCCGGTGGCGATATGATAAAAGCGATCGTACACGCCGACAGGGAATGGGGAATCGGCAAGAACAACGATATGATGTTCTCGTTGCCGAAAGATATGCGGTTTTTCAGGGAAACGACGACGGGACATACCGTGGTGATGGGCGGCAATACGCTACGTTCTTTTCCGAATCAAAAACCGTTGAAAAACAGGGAAAATATCGTCCTTTCGAGGGGGCAGGTACGAGACGACTGCGTAATCGTCCACTCGTATGAAGAGTTGTTCGCGGCGTTGAAAGCGCGCGAAGAAGAGGATATATACGTGATCGGCGGCGGCGAGATCTATAAGGCGTTGCTGCCCTATTGCCACGAAGCGTTGGTAACGAAAGTGGACGCCGTGGGGAATGCCGACGTATTCTTTCCGAATTTGGACGCGTTGGAAAATTTCACGCTCGTAGAAGAAAGCGAACCGATCGAGGATAACGGCAACGTCATTCGGTTCACGACTTATCGCAACGCGACGCCGAAAGCGTTGTAAGAGGAAGACCGCCCATTTGCGGCGGTTTTTTTCGTGGAAAGCGGACGGCTTTTTAATAAAATTAAAAAAAGATAGCGCAAACACGCCGTTTTTCGTTGCTAAATTGACGAAAATGTATTATAATAACGACGTTCAAAAGTTTACGCAAAGAGGAGAAAACACAAGTGATTAGAGAAGATTTGAGAAACGTAGCGATCATCGCACACGTAGACCACGGCAAGACGACGCTCGTCAACGAAATGTTGGCGCAGGGCGGCGTATTCCGTGAAAATCAACAGGTACAAGACCGCGTAATGGACAGCGGCGATTTGGAAAAGGAGCGCGGCATTACCATCTTGGCGAAGAATACTTCCGCGCACTATAAGGGAGTGAAAATCAACATTATCGATACGCCGGGGCACGCGGACTTCTCGGGTGAGGTAGAGCGCGTATTGAAGATGGTGAACGGCGCGATCATTTTGGTTGACTCGGCGGAAGGTCCGTTGCCGCAAACGAGATTCGTTATGCAAAAAGCGTTGGAACTCGGCTTGAAGACGATTATCGTCATCAACAAAGTCGATCGTCCCGACGCGCGTATTGCCGAAGTCGTGGAAGAAATGCAGCTTTTGATGATGGACTTGGACGCGACGGACGAGCAGTTGGAAAGCCCGATCGTATATTGTTGCGGCCGTCAGGGTACGGCTTCGTTGACGCCCGATAAACAGGAAGAAAACTTAAATCCTCTGTTCGATACCATTTTGGAGACGATTCCGCCCATGGATATGGACGTCGAGGGCAAGGGACAACTCCTCGTATCGTGTATCGATTATAACGAGTTCGTCGGGCGTATCGGCGTCGGGCGTATCGAGCGCGGCGTCATTCGCGCGAACGAGCCCGTATCCATTTGTAACTACAATATGCCCGGCAAGGTGCGTACGAATTGCAAGATCGTCAACCTCTATCAAATCGAGGGGTTGGAGCGCGTTTCCGTGCCGCAGGCGAAGGCAGGGGACATCGTCGTGTTTTCGGGAATTGACGGGTTGAATATCGGCGACACCGTTTGCGAACCGTCCGCCGTTGAACCCGTACAGTTCGTAAAGATCGAAGATCCGACGGTGGAGATGACGTTCTCCGTCAACGATAGCCCGTTTGCAGGCAAAGAGGGTAAATTCGTAACGACGCGCCAACTCCGCGATCGTTTGTATAAAGAACTCCTCCGCGACGTATCGTTGCGCGTAAACGACACGGAGAGCGCGGACAGCTTCCGCGTTTGCGGTAGAGGGGAAATGCACCTTTCCATTTTGATCGAAACGATGAGAAGAGAGGGGTACGAGTTCCAGGTATCTACGCCGAAAGTGTTGTATAAGGATATCGACGGCGTGCGCCACGAGCCGATCGAACGCTTCGTTGCGGATGTACCCGAAGATATGACGGGACCGGTATTCTCCGCGATGGGCAATCGTAAGGGGAATTTGGTGCAAATGACGGCGATCGGCAACCGTATGCGTTTGGAATTTACCGTGCCTTCGCGCGGTTTGTTCGGGTATAAGAGCGAGTTCTTGACGGATACGAAAGGACAGGGTATCATGAATACCATTTTCTATTCGTACGAGCCGTACAAGGGAGATATGCAACGCAGAAGCACGGGTTCGTTGGTGGCGTTTGAGACGGGCGAGGCGGTTGCCTACGGCTTGTTCAACGCGCAGGGACGCGGCAATCTGTTCATTACGCCCGGCACGCCCGTGTATCAGGGTATGGTCGTCGGGTACACCAACCTTTCCGACGATATCAACGTAAACGTTTGCAAGACGAAACATTTGACGAATACCCGTTCTTCGAGCAGCGACGACGCTTTGACGCTCATTCCCGTATCGAAGATGAGTTTGGAAGAATGTTTAGAATTTATCGCCGACGACGAGTTGTTGGAAGTTACGCCGAAGTCGTTGCGTATTAGAAAACGTATCTTGGACAGCGAATTGCGCGCCAAGGCTCGTTTCAAGGATAAAAACAAGTAATCGCGTACACGGTATGCCCGTTTTGTAAAAACGCGGCGATTACGAAAAAAATATATACAAAATCTCTCGGATTGTGCATATTCGGGAGATTTTTTTATAAAAGTATTGACATTTGTAAAAATGTATGTTATAATGGGCTTGGCGAGTGAGGATAACTTGCTCGTTGCCCTAATCGTTTTATAAGTAATATTATATTATTGTAGGAGGACGAAAACATGAAGAAATTTTGGAGTAAAACGCTCGGCGTGTTGTGTGCGGCGGTATTCGCTTTTTCGGCGGTAGGCTGCGGCGAAGGCGACGAGGGAAAGGCGGCTACGTTCGTCAGTTTGGACGTCAATCCGTCCGTGGAATTGACGGTGGACGGGAAGAATAAAGTCGTCAGCGTATACGGCGAGAACGAAGACGGTAAAGTGTTGCTGTACGATAACGGCAATATCGTAAGCGGAATCGTCGGCGAGGACGTGGAAAAGGCGGTGGCGAAAATCACCGATCTTGCCGTGGAATACGGCTTTTTGAGTGAAGACAACAAAGTCGTCAACACTTCGGTGTCGGGTAAGAACGCCGAAAAGTTGCAATCGAAAATCAACGCGAAAATCACGGCGACGGCGAGCGGACTCGGTTTGTCGGTAACGACGGACGCGGAGGGTGCGTTCTCTCTCGTGCGCGATTT
Organism: uncultured Clostridia bacterium; assembly: GCA_964504025.1. Lineage (GTDB taxonomy): Bacteria > Bacillota > Clostridia > Christensenellales > Borkfalkiaceae > Scatosoma. Next base: position 6,328 of record CAZDCO010000004.1, on the reverse strand, counting down.
CGAGCAATTCAAGAAGGAACACCCCGACGACGCGGCGATACAGTCGATGACGATTGCGGACTTCCGTTTGGCGGTATCCGCTTCGGAAACGGGTGAAATTACGCTGGAAGCGGCGGTGAAGTTGGACGACGAAGCTTTGGTGGCGTATATCTCCAAAGCGCACGAACAGGCGGACGCCTTTGCGACGGAAGCGTTTGAGGACGCAAGACGGGCGGCGCGCGCGGTATACGAAAAGGCGGTTACGGCTGCGCAAGTGGCGGCGTATATGACGTATGCTACCGATACGAAACTCGCGCCGTACGCGGCTTCGTATATGATGTATCAAACGAGCGCGTGCGGATTCGACGTGATCGCAACGGGCTTGCTGTTGAAACAAAAGGTAAGTAATTACGAACTCCCGGAAGCGCAAATCAAGGCGGTGCTGGACGCGTTTGATATGGAAGATACGGCGGAAAACCGTGCGAAACTTGCCAATAGCGACGGCAAAATCACCGTAACGAGCGTGGAAGCGTACGCGGACGTACTGTTCAAAAATACGCCTGCCGGAGAGCAACTCACGGCGATGAAGAACGAGCTGTCTACGGCACTCGACCAAGCGGAAAGTGCAATCGAAGCGAAATTGAAAGAAGTCGTAGCCGAGCGTGAGAAGGAGATCGAAAGTTTGATCGCGGTTGCGGAAGCATGCGTGGGGGCGTTTACGGGGACGACGTTGGCTCTCCTGCCGCAAACGTTGCAAACGGCGATTGCCGACTTTAATCAGTTGGCGGCGGACGTACGCGCGGCGTTGACAAACGGTACGTTGTCGGCGGAAGAATTGCAAACGTACGCCAAGACGTTGCGGACGAAGGCGAACGGCGTGTTGACGGAAATGGAAGGGCAAATGACGGACGCGCAACGGGAAGATTTGGCGACAAAGAAAGAAGCCGCGGTGCAAACTTGCGCGTTGGCGAAGAATAAAATGGATAACGCAATCGACGAGGCGGAACAAGCCGCTCGCAAATATTTGCAAGATAAAAAGGACGCGCTTTTGAACGCGAAAACGCAAGCGTAAAGGCGGAAACGAAAGTGCTATATCCAAGCCCCTCGGAAGCGAATTGGCTTCCGAGGGGCGTTTTTTACGCCGCTATACGCGCGCGTGCGCGCACGCGTATAATATAATAATGTACGCGAAAGGGGTAGAAAAAAGCACGAAAAGGAAGAATATTCGCTTTTTTGAAAAAAAGTAAAAAAATTTTCAAAAAATATGTTCAAACGCTTGACTTACGCTTGCAAATTTGTTATTATTGATAAGCTGTGTAAATATGCGGTGTATGGGTTGATACGGGAAGTTACTGAAATTTCAGGCAAGAAGCCGCCCGAACAGATAATTTCCGTTGACAAAAGTGGGAACTCGATTCCTGCGACTAACCGAGGCTTTGCGTAAGAACGCTCGGTAAACCACGAGAGTTTTTATTTTGCGGAACGCCTCGATACACACGGATGAGTTGACACGGTAAATAAAACGTTAGTATAAACAAAAAGGAGTAACACAAATGGCAGTACAGAAAATCAGAATTAAGTTAGCGGCATACGATCACGAGCTTGTAGACGAAGCAGCGAGCCGTATCGTTGAAACGATGAAGAAGAGCGGAGCAAAGATCTCCGGTCCTATTCCCCTTCCTACGGAAAGAGAGATTGTAACGATCCTTCGTTCCCCCCACAAGTATAAAGATTCTCGCGAACAATTCGAAATGAGAACGTATAAGAGAATCATCGACATCTACTCGCCCAACGCGAAGCTTTTGGATTCGATCCACTTGCCCGCAGGCGTAGATATCAAAATTAAGCTCTAAGCTTATCCCCATTTAGCCGAGAAATACTTTTTAAGGTATTCGAGAATAAATAAAATTTTAAGGAGTGAACTTTATCAATGAATAAAGCAATCATCGGACGCAAAGTTGGCATGACGCAACTTTTCGCAGAGGACGGTAAGTTGATTCCCGTCACGGTAGTAGAGGCAGGTCCCTGCCCCGTAGTGCAAGTAAAGACGGTGGAAAACGACGGTTACGCCGCGTTGAAGCTGGGCTTTATCGAAACGAGCGAAAAGGCTCTCACGAAGCCTGAGCTTGGTCAGTTTAAGAAAGCAGGCGTGAAGCCCCACAAGGTTTTGAAAGAAATCCGTGTGGCGAACGCTGAAACGTATGCGGTGGGCGCGGAGCTGAAAGCAGACGTGTTCGCGGCAGGCGACAAGGTAGACGTTTCGGGCGTGACGAAAGGTCACGGTTTCACCGGTGTTATCAAGAGATGGAATCAACAAAGATTGAAGATGACGCACGGTACCGGCCCCGTACACAGAGAGCCCGGTTCTATGGGTTCTATCAGCTCCCCTTCGAGAGTATTCAAGAATAAGCACCTCGCCGGTCAATACGGTGTGGAGAACGTAACCATTCAAAATCTTGAAGTTGTCAAAGTGGACTTAGATAGAAACGCAATTCTCATCAAAGGCGCAATTCCCGGTCCTAAAGGTAGCATCGTTACCATTTCGGATAGCGTGAAGAGCAAGTAAGGAGGGTAACGCAAAATGGCAACCATGAAAGTATTGAATATGAGCGGCGCGGAAGTAGGCGAAATCGAGCTTAACGACAACGTATTCGGCGTCGAATTTAAGGAATCTTTAATTCATCAAGCGGTCGTAACCCGTCTTGCGAACGAAAGACAAGGTACGAAATCGACCTTGACGAGAACGGAAGTTCGCGGCGGCGGTATCAAACCTTGGAGACAAAAAGGCACCGGTCGTGCTCGTCAAGGCTCTATCCGTGCTCCGCAATGGATCAAGGGCGGCGTAGTGTTCGCACCCAAGTCTCGCGACTTCTCCAAGAAGATGAATGAAAAGGCGAAGAAGGCTGCGCTTTTATCCGCGCTTTCCAAGAAAGTGGCTGACGGCGAATTTATCGTTGTAGACGAATTGAAAGTAACCGCACCCAAGACGAAGGAAATGGCGGCGTTTGCAAAGGCGCTCGGCTTGAACAAAACGGCGATCGTCGTTATGGATAACAACGACGTGAACGTAATCCGTGCGGCGGCTAACCTTCCCAAGCTGGCAACGTTGCCCCTCGCACAATTGAGCACCTACGAAGTCGTAGCTAACAACAAAGTGGTTATGACGAAGGCTGCTGTTGAGAAATTTCAGGAGGTCAACGCGTAATGTTTGCTGAAGACATCATTTTGAAGCCCGTACTCACGGAAAAGGGCTACGACGGTATCGCGTCGAAGAAATACACCTTCTACGTAAAGAAGGACGCAAACAAAATTCAAATCAAGTTGGCGGTTGAAAAGCTTTTCGGCGTACAAGTTGCGAAAGTGAACACCGTTACCTGCAAGGGCAAGTTGAAGAGAATGGGTAGACACGAAGGCTACACGCCCGATAGAAAGAAAGCAATCGTAACTTTGAAAGAAGATAGCAAGGCTATCGAATTCTTCGAGTCGTTGTCTTAATCAGGAGGAAATAGAAAATGGCTATTAAAACGTATAAACCTACGTCGGCTGGACGCCGTTTCGTAACCGTCCTTACCAACGACGATTTAACGCCCGGTGCTAAGCCCGAACGTTCGTTGATGCACGATCAACGTCATAGCGGCGGTAGAAACAACCTGGGTAGAATTACCACCAGACACATCGGTGGCGGCAACCGTAGAAAGTATCGTGTGATCGATTTCAAGAGAACGAAAGACGATATTCCCGCAACCGTACAAAGCATTCAGTACGATCCCAACCGTAGCGCGCACATCGCGCTCCTCGTATACGCTGACGGCGTAAAGAGCTATATCCTTGCTCCCGTCGGTTTGAACGTAGGCGACAAGGTTGTGAGCGGACCTAAGGCGGATATCAAAGTCGGCAACGCGTTGCCCCTTGAAAATATTCCCGTAGGTACGATGGTACACAACATCGAGCTTACCCCCGGCAAGGGCGGTCAGATTGCAAGAAGCGCCGGTATTTCCGCACAAATCATGGCTGTGGAAGGCAAGTATGCGACGATCAGAATGCCGAGTGGCGAAATGAGATACGTCCTCTTGAAGTGCCGTGCGACGATCGGTCAAGTCGGCAACGTAGACCACGAACTCGTTTCCCTTGGTAAAGCAGGTAAAGCAAGATATCTCGGTTTGAGACCGGAAGTTAGAGGTTCGGTTATGAACCCCGTAGATCACCCTCACGGTGGTGGTGAAGGTAAGTCGCCTATCGGTCACGCAGGCCCGTTGACCCCTTGGGGCAAGCCGGCACTCGGTTACAAGACGAGAAAGAAGAAGAATGCAACCAACAAGTTCATTCTCAAGAGAATTAACTAATCGGAGGATTTAGAAAAATGTCGAGAAGCGTAAAGAAAGGACCTTACGTCGAAGCGAAGCTTTTGAGCAGAATTCAGGCAATGAACGAATCGAACGAGAAAAAGGTACTCAAAACTTGGTCGAGAGCATCTACGATTTTCCCCGATTTCGTTGGACATACCATTGCGGTATACGACGGTAGAAAACACGTGCCCGTATACGTGACGGAAGATATGATCGGTCACAAACTCGGTGAGTTTGCACCCACCAGAACGTTCCACGGTCACACCGCAAAGACGACTACCCCGGGTAAATAAGGAGAATAGATAATGGCAACGAATATGAAGAAGAAGACGGAAAGGGTTGCGGAAAAGAGAGAAAAGCGCCCTTACGCAGTCGCTAAATATATCAGAGTTTCCCCTTACAAGGTGAGAACCGTTCTCGCTTTGATTCGTGGAAAGAGCTATAAAGAAGCAAAGGCAATCCTTGATTACAGCGTAAACGGGAGCGCACTTGCAGTGAAGAAGGTGTTGATGTCCGCTGCGGCTAACGCAGAGCACAATATGGGTATGGACAGAGCTGACCTCTACGTTGCGGAATGTTTCGCGGACGGCGGTCAAATGTTGAAGAGAATGCAACCCGTATCGAAGGGCAGAGGGCACGCGATCTTGAAGAGAACGAGCCACATCACCGTAATTTTGGACGTTAAGAAGTTGGAAGGAGAAGTATAACATGGGACAGAAAGTTAATCCTCACGGTTTGAGAGTCGGCGTTATCGCTGATTGGAATACCACTTGGTATGCAGACAAAAAAGAATTCTCCAAATTCCTCAAAGAAGATAACGTAATTCGTACCTTCCTTAAGAAGAAGTACTACGCGGCGGCAGTCAGCAAGATCTTGATCGAAAGAGCGGCTGCGAGAATCGTCGTAACGATCTACACGGCACGTCCCGGCGTAATCATCGGTAAGGGCGGCGCGGAAATCGAAGTTATCAAGAAAGATCTTGCGAAGCTTACGAACGGCAAAGCGATCAGCATCAACATCACGGAAGTGAAGAGACCTGACTGCGACGCACAACTCGTAGCGGAAGGCGTTGCAGCGCAACTTGAAAAGCGTATGTCTTTCAGACGTTGCATGAAGCAAGCGATCGGTCGTTCCATGAGAGCGGGCGTTAAGGGAATCAAGATGATGGTTAGCGGTCGTTTGGACGGCGCGGAAATCGCGAGAAGCGAAAGCTACCACGAAGGTTCTATTCCCCTTCAAACGTTGCGCGCGGATATCGATTACGGTTTTGCAGAAGCGCACACGACGTTCGGTACGATCGGCGTAAAGTGCTGGATTTACAAGGGCGAAGTTATTAAGACCGCCAAGAAAGCCGTAGAAGGAGGCGAACAGTAATGTTAATTCCTAAGAGAGTAAAAAGACGTAGACAACATCGTGGTACGATGAAGGGTAAGGCTACGAAGGGTAACGTAATCGCATACGGCGAATACGGCCTCGTATCCGAAGAGCTGGGCTGGATCAAATCGAATCAAATCGAAGCGGCTCGTATCGCAATGACGAGATTCATCAAGCGTGGCGGTAAGGTTTGGATCGACATTTTCCCTCACAAGCCTATCACCAAGAAGCCTGCGGAAACCCGTATGGGTTCCGGTAAAGGTTCGGTAGAATATTGGGTGGCTGTCGTTAAACCCGGCCGCGTAATGTTCGAAATGGCAGGCGTAAGCGAAGACGTAGCAAGAGAAGCTATGCGTCTTGCAGCGCACAAGTTGCCTGTAAAGTGCAAGTTTGTTAAGAAAGAAGCCGTGGCGGCTGCGCCTGAAACGGCAGAAGGCGGTGAACAATAATGAAAGCGAAAGAAGTAAAAGAAATGACCGGTGAAGAATTGGTTGCAAAGCTTGCTGAACTCAAGAGCGAACTTTTTAACCTTCGTTTCCGTTTGGCTTCCGGTCAACTTGAAAATCCCGTTTCCATCAGAACCTGCAAGAGAGACATCGCTCGCGTAAACACGGAGATCCGTGCGAGAG
>CAZDCO010000003.1:0-57373 GCA_964504025.1 uncultured Clostridia bacterium | reverse complement strand
GACATACATACCGATACGTGCACCGCCGTGTCCCCACAGCGTACCAAGCACGCGCCGTTCGCTTGCTCCGCGTATTTACCGATTTCTACGATCAATTCTCTCCCTGCATAGTCCGTTTTGAATACTCTGCTGTTTTCTAAAAGTGGCATTGTTGTCATTCTCCTTGTCTAATAATTCTTTTTTTGTTCTTGGCCGCCAGCGTCGCCCGACGACAAGCGGTGGATATGAATCACGCGCACGGCTTCGCCTATGCCGAGGCTTGTCCGCGCCCTGCGTTTTCCTATAAAAAAGGGCGGAGTTAAACAAACCCGCCCTCGCGCTTGCATTACTTTCTCAAACCCAAAGCTTCGATGATTGCTCTGTATCTTGCGATATCTTTTTCTTTCAGATAGTCGAGCAAACCACGACGCTTACCGACCATCTTCAAAAGGCCGCGACGGGAGTGGTTGTCATGCTTGTGTTCCTTCAAATGCTCGTTGAGGTGATTGATACGATCGGTCAACAAAGCGATTTGAACTTCGGGCGAACCGGTGTCGCCTTCGTGCGTTGCAAATTTAGTGATAATTTCGTTCTTTTCCATTTCTTTTATCCTCCTATGGAATTGATTAACCCGATACGCCAAGGGGAACGTGGAGATTCGTTTCTCGTAGCGTACGTTATTAATATTTTAGCATATTCCGAACGGAATGTAAATTGATTTTTCACGATTTTTCGCGATTTTTTCGTTTTATTTGAAAAAATTACGTTTTTTCTCGATAATCTCGTCCACTTTTTCGATATACGTCGGTAAATCTTTTTGGGAAGCGAGGCGCGTGATCAAACCGCTTTGCGTATATACCCGTTTGGATACGGCGTTCGCGCCCACCGCCAAATTGTCCGCCGTTTCTTCCATGACGTCCACGTTATACACGCACGCCTTGCCCCGTTTCGTCCAACCGACGTTTTCGTTGTTGCCCGCTTGATATTTTTGACGGTACATATAATAGGGCAAGTACCCCTCGCGCGATAAAATTTCTCGCGACGAAGCAATCATTTCGGAGACGGCTGCGTTTTCGATATACGACGTTTGCTCTTTGAGTTTCGCGCCCGATTTCAAGGACAGGCAATGCACGGTGATGTTGTCCGCGCCCGTCTGCGCGGCAAGTTCCACGCCGCGCGCAAAGCCGTCGGGCGTTTCCCCCTCCAAGCCTGCGATCAAATCGACGTTGACGATAAAGCCGTATTTCTCGGACAAGGCGTAGGCGTTATAGAAGTTCGCCACCGTATGCTTCCGTCCGATCGCGCGCAGCGTTTCGTCCGAAAAGGTTTGCGGATTGATACAAATTCGATTGACGCCGAAGTCCTTTAACAAGCGGAGTTTTTCGTCGGTGAATACGTCCGGTCTGCCTGCCTCGACGGTGTATTCCACGTTCGGGTTAAACCGCTCGATCAAAGGCGCGGTCGCCTGTAACACGCGGCGCAAGTCCGCCGTTTCCAACGCAAAGGGCGTACCGCCACCGACGTACACGCTGCGCAAACGCCCCACCTCGTCCGCCGCCGCGGCGATTTCCTTTTCCAAGCAGGAAAGATAATCGGGTACGAAGGCGCGCGTCTTTTCGATCGGCGCGGTGATGAAGGAGCAATAGGCGCATTTCGACGGACAAAAGGGCAGGGAAATGAAAAAGTCGGTGTTGCCGTCCCGTTTCTCGTAAATGCCCTCTTGCGTTTCCAGCACGGCGCGCACCAAGCGGATATTCTCCTCGCTGACGTGCATAGTGCGGAATAAATCGGCAAAATCGTGTCCGTTTTCCCTTTCCTGATAGGCAAGCTTCGTCGGGCGAATCCCCGTCAACGCGCCCCACGGCATCTTTTGCCCGTACGTTTCGCTTAAAATTTCGTACAACCGGAGTTTTGCAAAGCGGCGTTCCAGCCGCTTAAATTGCAATTCGTCGCATACCTGCCCCCTATCTACGAACGAAAAGGAACGCCCGTCTACTGTAAAGTCGTTAAAAAAAACGCCCTCTTCGTATCGGAAGTCGTGTACAATCGTTTGCGGCTGCGTTTTGAACAGCCGCGCCGCGTCTAACAATTCGTTTTCCAAAAAAGAACAATTCGTCGTCAACATATCATATATCCTGTAAAAAGGGATTCGTTCGTTTTTCCTCGGCAAGCGTCGTGCGTTCGCCGTGTCCCGGGTACACATCTATATCGGGCAACGCCGACAATTTCCGTAAACTGCAACGCAAGTCCTCCGTGCTACCCGTCAACAAATCGCACCGCCCCACGTTGCCTGCAAAAAGCGTATCGCCCGTGAAAAGCGCGCGCTCGTTTCCGTGCTCGAAGAGATAGCATACGCTACCCTTGGTGTGTCCGGGAGTCAGGATCGCGCGCACGCGTATTCCGCATACATTTTTTTCTTCGCCGTCCGCGAACACGTCGTCCACCGCGTACTGCGCTTGCGGTGCGCCGAACGCGTGCGACATATCCGCCTGCGTGCAAGTCAACGGTTTTTCCTCCGCCGAACAAAGCACTTTCGCGCCCTGCGCGCGCAACGCTTCCACGCCGCCGACGTGATCGAAATGACAATGGGTGAGCAGCACGCATACGGGCAATAAACCTCGTTTTACCGCTTCCGCCGCCACGCGCGGTTGCGCAGGATCGACGACGATCGCCGTTCGGTCGTCCGCCGTAACGAGGTAGGTGTTCGCCCCGAATAAGTGCGGATGGACGGTGTATATTTTCATAGCGTTTGCCTCTTTTGATAGATTTTTGAGTTGCGTAACCGTCGCCCGTCGTTGCGAGCGTAGCGCGACAATCTCGTTCTTTATCGTCATTGCGAGCCGTAGGCGTGGCAACCTCGTTTTCGAAAAAACGGCAAGAGATTACTTCGTCGCAAAGCTCCTCGCAATGACAAAAAGAAAAAACGTGCGAGAACAACAATAATGTTGGGATATACCGTTTCACTTTTTGTTCGCGTTTTCCGCCGTTGTACCACTCAACAAACTTTTCCCGAAGTAAAAGCGTTCAGTTGCAAGCAGTTCAAGGAGCGTTGAGGGAGCGTACACGGAAGTACGCGACCGAAACGCGACGAAGAAATGCGCCGCAAATCAACGCCTTTACCCGTTTAAGTTATGCGGTGTACTTCGTATATCCTCTTATCCGCTTGCATTTTCTTGATCAGTAAATCGACTTCGGAAATATCCGACAAGGATACGGACGCTTCCAAGACCGCGTCGCGGTTTTTATCCATACGCCCGTTGATCGCGGTAATCGATAATTTCAAGTCCGCCACCACGAAGGACAGAACGGCAATCGCCGCGCCCTGATCCGCCGCCCGAATGGCGATATTCGCGTTATACCGCTGTTTCGCGCCCGCTTCGATCCGCCACGACGCACTCAACAACCGCGCCTGATCCACGCCTGCGATATTCGGACAATCACAACGGTGAATGACTACGCCTCGCCCGCGCGAAGTGTACCCCACGATCGCGTCGCCGGGTACGGGCGAACAACAACCCGCGAACCGCACGAGCATACCCGATTGCCCGTTGACGAGCACGCCGCCCGGCGTTCGATTGCCGCCGTCGCCTGCATGCACTTCAAAGGCAAGCGGCGTTTCCTTGCGGTAATGATCAATCAATTTGAAAATAATTTGATTGACGGATACCGAGCCGTAGCCGACCGCCGCGAACATTTCCTCACGTTCGCCGAAAGAAAACCGTTCGGAAATACGCTTAAAGCTCTCGTCGGTAAGCAAAGCAGACAGCGTAAAGCCGCGCTTTTTCGCCTCTTCTTCCAGCTTCGCCTGCCCGACGCGGATATTTTCCTCTTTCAGTTCGTTCTTATAGAATTGCTTAATCTTCGCCTTTGCCGACGACGATTTGATAAACTTTAACCAATCTCTCGACGGCCCTTTCGAGTTCGGCGAAGTGATAATTTCCACCACGTCGCCCACTTCGAGCGTCGTATTCAACGGCACGATCTTCGCGTTTACGCGCGCGCCCGTGCAATGGTTGCCCACTTCCGAGTGGATCGCGTACGCAAAATCGACGGGCGTTGCCTCGGGCGGCAGAGAAATGACTTTGCCGCGCGGCGTAAACACCAACAATTCGTGGCTGTATAATTCCGTTTTCAAGGCACTGATAAACTCTTTCGAGTCTTTCAAGTCGCCCTGCCATTCCATCACTTCGCGCAGCCAGGAGAGGCGGTTTTCAAACTTGCCGTCCTCTTCGCCCGTGCGCCCTTCTTTATACTTCCAGTGCGCCGCGATACCAAATTCCGCAATGCGGTGCATTTCTTCGGTACGAATTTGAATTTCCACAGGTTGTCCGAACTTCGTCATCACCGTCGTATGCAGCGATTGATACTTGTTCGGCTTCGGCGTGGCGATATAATCTTTAATTCTACCGGGGATCGGTTTCCAACGCTCGTGGATCTCGCCGAGTACCGTATAACATTCGCGCACGTCTTTCACGATGACGCGCACCGCCGACAGGTCGTAGATTTGATCGAGCGTCTTGCCCTTGTTCTTCATCTTTTTATAGATCGAATAAAAATGCTTCGGTCTACCGAACACTTCGCCGCTCACGCCGTCCTGTTGCATCATTCCCTTGATTTCTTCCACGATCTGCGCGACGAATTCTTGCCGTTCGGACAATTTTTCCCTGATGTTATACACCAAATATTCGTACGATTCGGGATCGAGGTATTTCAAACACAAGTCCTCTAATTCGCACTTAATTTGGGAAATACCCAAACGCCCTGCAAGCGGCGCGTAAATTTCCAGCGTTTCGCTCGCCATACGCTGTTGCCGTTCGTAGGATAAAAAGTTCAACGAACGCATATTATGCAAACGGTCGGCAAGCTTAATGATGATGACGCGCACGTCCTTTGCCATGGCGACGAAAATTTTACGGAAGTTCTCCGCGTCCGCGTCCTCTTGCGATTTGAACACGATCTTTTCCAACTTCGTAACGCCGGAAACGAGTGCCAACACCTCTTCGCCGAATTCGCGTCGAATATCCTCTTCCGTCGATTCGGTATCTTCGATTACGTCGTGCAACAACGCCGCGGCAATCGTCGCCGCGTCCAAGCCCAAGTCGATTAAAATTTTCGCCACTTCGCACGGGTGGATAAAATACGGCTCGCCCGAAGCGCGCTTTTGGTTGGCGTGCGCCGTCGCCGCGTAATCGTACGCGCGTTGCAACATGCCGCTTTCTTGCTCGTTATAATTCTCTTTTATTTTTTGCAAGGTGCTTTCCATGATTCTCTTCCTTATCCAAACTTATCCCCAAAAACCGTTCGCGCCGCCGCCATTTGCGATTATTCGCCCTCTTGCAAGGCGCATACCTTTCTATACACGACGGAGTCCGTCAGCTCCGCTTTCACGCCGCGATAGACGGTCAATTTACCGTCGCCGAACGCCACCAAACCAAGCTCTTCAAAGACGCTCACGGCAAAGATAAACTCCCGTTTGTCAAAGCCCAAACCGTCGCAGGCGAACGCCAACTCTTCCGCCGTTTCGCCGAGTAAACAACTCACGCTCTTGCGGAGTGCGGAGAAAATTTCCAACAGTCGATCGCGTGCCACGGGCAACGCTTCGAACATTTTATAACCGCATACGTCGCGGTTGACGTATATCTTCTTCCCCGTCAACGCCGTCAAGTGAAAATCGGAGGGAGTATCCAAGAACACGAAGTTGCGATAGCCCGACAGATCGGCGTCTGCGGCAGGCGATACGATCAACGCGTTCGCCAAATTCCGCGAGGACGGATAGAACAGGTCGCAACCCAGCTCGTCTAACTCGTTAAAAAAGCGCAGCGTACGCCGATCGGAGGCAATCAAACAGGTGCCGTACGCACATTCTTCGCGCAATTTCGCGATCAAGGCGTGCGTTTCGTCCAACGACAGCGTTACCCGTTCCCCGTGCGTATCCTCGCCGTTGCACCGCGATACCGCGTTGGCGAAAATACTATCCGCCGTAGACTTACCCGTTCTGCCGTCATACAACAACTCCCGTACGATTCCCTTGACGTATTCCCGTCCCTTGAACCGCGATACGGAAATTTCAAAAACAAATTGCTTTTGCACGTCGCCTTCGATAATCTTCAAATGCTTGCTTCCCGAAAAATAGGTGAGGTCTATTCCCTTGCAACGGAGCGCCAAGTGCGGAGAGGCGTATTTCAGCGGTTTCGCCGCGCACGCGCCTGCGGTTACGGAGAACAACGGACGACGATGTCCCACGCCGTACGGCTCTAACCTCATAATCTCTTTGACAAATTTATCGGGCAACGCCGAACGCAACTCCTCGCAAACGTATACCCGTTGCTCGAAGTCTTCCTGCGTATAGCACCTGCCGATCTCCGCGTTGAGTGCAGCTTCCAAGTCGTCGAATTTATCCGCGCGGACGTTGATACCTGCCGCCTGCGCGTGTCCGCCGAACTCCTCGATATGTTCCGAGCAATTCCGCAACGCGTTGAAAATATTGACACTTTCGATACTGCGCGCGCTCCCCTTCAACATATCGCCGTTATGCACGAACAACAACGTCGGACGGTTATACTCCTCCGCGATCCGCGCCGCTACGATCCCGATAAAGCCAGAATTCCAGCTCTCGTCCGACAACATAATGACGTTGCCGTACGCGCCTTTTTCCAACAACTTCTTTTTCGCGGAAAGGTACAGCTCGTCGCAACGCTTTTGCCGCTCCGTGTTATAGTTGCAAAGTTTATTCGATAATTCGTAAATTTGCTCGTCGCTTTCGGCGGTAAACAACCGGAAGGCGGCGTACGCGTCCCCCATTCTGCCTGCGGCGTTCACGCGCGGCGCAACCGTAAAGGCAAGCGTTTGCGCGGTGATGCCGTCGTACACCTTCCCGACCAAACCTGCAAAGCAAGGACGCATACGCTCGTTGAAAATTTTCAAACCTTCCGTTACGATGTCCCTGTTCTCGCCGAGCAACGGCACGCTGTCCGCCACCGTAGCCAAAGCCGCAAAGTCTAAATATTCGTACGCTTCTTCACCGAGTAGCGCGCACGCCACCTTGAACGCCACGCCTGCACCGCAAAGGTTATCGTACGGATAATCGTCCTTCAATTTGGGGTTGACGATCACACAATCGGGCAGCGTTTCGGGCAACTCGTGGTGATCGGTAACGACGATGTCCGAACCGAGTTCGTAGATATATTGCGCCTCTTTCGCGTTGGAAATGCCGCAGTCTACCGTGATGAACAGTTCGGGATTACACTCGTCGAAAATGCGATCGATCATATCGACGGACAAGCCGTAGCCGTCCGCGCGTTCGGGTACGTACACGTGCGCCTCGATCCCGAATTTCTTCAAGGCGTGGTACATGATTGCGGAAGCGCAAACGCCGTCGGCGTCGTAGTCGCCGAAGACGGCAACCGTACGTTCCTCGTCGCGTGCTTGCGTAATCAAATCGACCGCTTCGCGCATACCGCGCATGCAAAAAGGCGAAAGAAAATTATCCTTAGACGGGTGCATGAACCGACGTATTTTTTCGTCCGTATCCACGCCGCGCGCGTATAATATGCGCGTGATTTGCTCCGTCAAACCCATACGCTTCGCCAAGGTGGATACCGTATTTAATTGTTCCGCCGAAAACGAATATTCGGGTACGATCTTTTTCATAAAACTCCTTCGTGCTTGCGCCGCGCCGTGTAAAAAATGGGCGGAGAGTGGACCTGCCTCCTCACCGCCCCGTCTAAATTGCTATTTAATCTTCGTCGTCCGCAACCACTTGCTCTTCCGACGATTTTTTCGCCGCCTTTCTCTCTTGCTTTTCCGCGCGTTGCTTGCCGTATTGCGCGTTATTCAAAGCGCGCTTTTCCGCCGCTTGCTTGCCTTGCAAATAGAGTGCAGGGGTAAAGAATAAACCGATAAACGCCGTTACGATCAACGCCACGAACGCCTCGCACGCCAACCAACGGGTAGACTGCGTAGCCACCGCACCAACCAGCACGAGCGCCGCGCCGAAGACTACGGAAACCGCGCCGATCTCTTTCACCGCCGTAGCGTTGACAGCCGTTTCCTCCGTCGTCTTTTCCGTCTTATTCGCCGCGAATTTGTGCATCGTCCAAACGCTGAACGCCGCCGCCAACACGGACGAAACCGCAAACACGGACAAGGACGAGTTCGTGATCGGCATACGCGTCAACAACACGACTGCCGCCGACAAAATCGCGCCGCAAAGGGTAGAAACGCCCGTTACGATACCCGACACCGCGCCGAAACGCAACGTCGCGTACGCGAACGCCAACAGCGCGAATACCACCGCCGCAATCGCCGCGCGGATCGCGTAGCTCGTCGGCAATTTCGCCAACGAAGTTTCCTTTGCCGAGCTTACCGAATAGATGAACACGACGTTGCTCCATTCGCCCTCTTGCTTTGCCGCGAACGCATCGTTCAAATTCGCCTTTGCCGTAGCCACTTTGCTTTCCACTTCGTCGCCCGCCGCAAAGAAGTACGTGATCGTACCGTCCGCGCCGTCCAAAGCGTTTTGATGATATTTTACCGTCAAGCCTTGCTTGTCGAATTCCGCGTTGCAAACGGAGTCCACGTCCTCCATTCTATCGGCGTAGAACAGTTGGTTCACTGTTACGGTCAACGTATTCGCGTCGTCCAAAGTCGCCGCGTAGGATACGCCGAAGATCGCCGTCAAGATCGCGGACAGGACAGCCACCGCCGCCATAACGATAGACAGCAACGTCGCCTTTCCAACCGTTTTGGAGAATATCTTATTCGTCATCTTCGTCATCCTCCCTTACGAAACGGAAATATTTATATTGATTTTTCGCCGTCGAAAGCAACATGCAGTTGATCACTCGCGCCCACAACAGGTTGCAGAACGCCGCCGTCAATACGCAAATCACCGCTTGCCAAGCCAACGTAGCCAAGCCGCCGCCACCGAGCAACAAACTCAACGCGCCGAGCAGCGCAACGACGTACACGTCAACCACCGACCACAGCGTTTTCTTGTAACCGCCCTTGACGGAAGACTGTACCGTCTTACCCAAAGCAAATTCCGCCTTGATCGCGTGATAGATATAATATTGCATACCGTTCATCAATACGAAACCGAGCAGGAACGCAAGAACCGTGCCGAGCGTTACCTCGAACGCCGCGTTACCCGTAATGAACGCCAAGAACGTCGCCACGACGAGCAAATATGTCATGCTTGCGTACGCACTCGAAACGCCGTAGCCGCGCATCGTAACGATTGCCGCCACGATCGCCGCAAGGATCGCCACGCCGAGCGCGATATACAACAACGTCAATACGTTCTCACCGTACACCGCGTCGAATTGTTGCACGTCGATTGTATCTCTGAACGTGAACGAGAACGAATTGTGCAACGCCGAATTGAGCAACACTTCGTACGTTGCCACGAGCTCCGCGTTGTTCTCCACGTACATGGTACGGATATCGTTATCGGTGATGTTGTCCTGATAGATGCCCGTCAACTTCGCGTCGCCGATTTGCAAATACAACGCCGTCGCGGAAGCATCGGAGGAAGCACTTGCCGTAGACAGCTCGCTCTTGATTCCGTTCACCAGCTCTTTACCTGCTTTCGTGAGGTGAATTTTCAAATACGACCACTTATAGTTATGCGCCACGCTGAAACCGGAAATATAATCGGTAATCTTCGCGTCGTCCGCTTTCAGCTCGTCCAGCTTTTCCGCTGCGGACACCGTGCCTTTCGTCAGCGTAATCGCGCCCGTGAAGCAATATCCCGTCAACGTCGCGTTCGCCGTGTTATCGGACGCAGGCAACTCCACGCGCAACGCGTAATCGTCCACGATTGCCACGCGATAATCGGAATATCCTCTGTTTTCCAAACGTTGTGCGATAGTCTTCGCCGCCGCCTTAAATTCGGCGTCGAATTCTTCGGAAACGGTTGCGTTACCGTCCGAACCGATCGTTACCAAGCCGTATTTTCTTTCCTTGCTTAAATACAACGAGCCGTGCTTGATGTAATCGTCCGCGCTGTCGCCGTCTTCGACGAACTCCGTTTCCGTCTTGATTCCCTCGGGATAATAGTAGGCGTAATAGCCGCCGTCCAAATCCGCGCCGAGGTCAAATTGCAAAACGGTGGGGTTAAAGCTGTTCACCTCCGACAAGGGGAAGGGAACCAACGTAACCACGCTCATCACGACGATCAAGATGGTGATGAGAACCATCAATACCGTCGACTTTTTCTTGCCCATAGTGCCTCCTGCTGTTCGGCTATACGCCGAAACTACTGATAAATACTTCTTTATTATACCCTATTTTCTCGTATTCCGTCAAGTTATATCGACGGCGGAGAAAAAAATTTTTCTTTCGTTTTATCGGTTTTTAGTCGTTTTTCGCCATTTTCTTCGCGGCTAAGATGTGCATAGCACATTCGATCCGCTTTTTCATCATTTCGCACGTCATCTCGTACGGTTCGTCGATGTCGCCGTTGAAATGGTAGTTATTCGCGTTGCAACCGCCCGAACAAATGAATTTCGCAAAGCAATTTTCGCATTTTTTACGGGTGAACAAGCACGAATTTTTGAACCGTTCGCGAATATCGGGGCGCGTAATGCCCTCGGTTACGCTACCCATACGGAAGTTCTCGTCCCCTGCGAATTGATGGCAGGGATAGAGGTCGCCGTTCGGGGTAACGGAGAAATATTCGTTGCCCGCGCCGCACGCCGATACGCGCTTGGAAAGGCAAGGTCCGCCCTCCAAATCGATATTGAAATGGAAGAAGTTAAAGCCCTCGTTCTTGGCATGGCGTTCCAAATACGCCTCGCAAAGGTTTTCGTATTCCGCCTTGATCGTCGGCAAATGCTCGTCCTTAATTTGCAAATCGGGAATGTCCGTAACGACGGGTTCCATGGAAATGGAGTCCACGCCCTGATCGGCGATAAACAACACGTCCTTTGCAAAATCGAGGTTCTTCGCCGTGAACGTACCGCGCACGTAATAGCTCTTCGTACCGCGCAGGGAAATAAACCGCTTGATCTTATCGATAATCAGATCGAACGTGCCCTTGCCGTTCACCGTCTTACGGATCGCGTCGTGCACTTCCTTTCTGCCGTCGAGCGAAAGCACGACGTTTTCCATTTCCGCGTTGAAAAATTCGATCGTTTCGTCGTTCAAAAGCAGGGCGTTCGTCGTGGTGGTGAACAAAAATTTCTTCCCGACTGCCGCCGCCTTTTCCTTGGCGTAATACACCGTTTGCTTCAATACGTCGAAATTCATCAACGGCTCGCCGCCGAAGAAGTCCATTTCCAACACCTTGCGCTTACCGCTGTTTTCGATCAGGAAATCAACCGCCTTTTTCGCCGTTTCCAAGCTCATACTCTCCCGTTTGGAATGGTACGCGCCCTCGTCCGCGAAACAATAGCGGCAACGAAAGTTGCAATCGTGGCAAATATGGATACAAAGCGCCTTGATCTCGTTGCTCTTGATCGGATACGCTTTCACTTCGTCCTTATACAACAGTCCCGCTTCTTTCAAACCTTCTACGTCCGATAAAATCTCTTTGATTTGTTCGTCGGAAATATAGGTAACGTCGACGTCCTCGCCGTTTTGCGCTTTCAAATAATCCGCCGTGGCGGTATCGCATTCGTGCAACGAACCGCTGCCGACGTCGTAGATATAGTTGTGCTCTCTATAATTGAATACGTGAATCAAAATATACTCCTGCCGTACGGCTCGTCCGCACGGTTATAAAAAAATTTCGATAATCGGCTAAAAACGGCGTACGCGAACCATACGCCGTTTTATGTTTACCGCCGAGTTTTTTTCTACTGCTTATTTACGTTCGATCTTATCTTCGCGCGTAACTCTTTCGCAGGATTGGTTGCCTACCGTGCAGCTCGTTTTGCACGCCGATTGGCAGGTGCTTCTACATTCGCCGCAGCCCGTTACTTTCTTCTCTGCAGGTTTTGCAATCGTCTTAATCATATCCGTTTTCTCCTATCTATTTGGATTTTGTAATAGTATTATAATATACTTTTACGGAAATTGCAAGCGGTTTAGGAGAATTTCCCATACTTTTTTGCGTTTCTTCCGCTTTTTTCTCCGCTTAGTCTTCTCCGTGGCGCGCGTTTACCGCCAACGCGCCGCATAACGCGCCCGTCGCCCACGCCGTCGCCGTTTCCGCAAGCAACAACCACGACGCGGAAAAATCGCCGCCGAGCGCGGAAAACGCCAAATAGGAAAGCGCGGTGAACGCCAGCCCGATCGCGCCGCCCTTCCAAAATCCGCGCTCGCCGCGCACGCTGCATAATACGCCGACGACGATCGATAACGCCTTGATCGCCTGATTGACGGGATAGATTACGCTATCGGGCAACGCCGTTGCGCGCAACACGGCGGCGAATACCACGGCGGAAAGCAGGGAAAGCGCAAGCGCGATCGCCGTGCCCTTGATCGTTTGAAACATAGAAGCGGTTACGTCCTTTTGCATATAAAAACACCTCCGCATTATCGTATGCGAAGGCGTTTCTCCTTTATTCCTGTTTATGGGAATTATTCCGCTTTATTCTCTTCGGTCGTTTCTTCCGCGTTTTCCGTCGGCTCTTCCGCTTTCACTTCTTCAGCTTTCGCTTCTTCCGTCTTCACCGTCTTGTCCGCTACGGCGTCCGTTTGATAGATCGCTTGCATATCGAACTTCAAATAGCACTTGCCGCTTTGTTCCGTACCCGTCTCCAACACGAACGTGTTGTCGTCGCGACAAACTTCTACCACTACGCCGCAAATACCGCCGATCGTCTTTACCTTATGACCGGGGCGCAACGCGTCCAACAACGATTGCGTTTCTTCCTGTCTCTTCTTTTGGTTGCGACGGTTCATCACAATCATAACCACGAAAACCGCGATCAAGATTACAATAAAGATAATCGATTCCCAAGCGTTGCCGCCGTTTCCTCCATCGGAAGAGGAAGTCAACAAATTATACATACTCTTTCTCCTTATAACGCGGCAAATGCTACCGCGTCGCTTTTATTCTATACTCTATATTAGCCGTTTTTCGCCTTTTTTGCAAGCAATTTTTCACACTATTTTCAATTTTTTTCGTTTTCACCTATTTTTCATTTACGAAAACCTGCGGCGATTTCGCGTTCAACGCATACCTGCCGCCCGCCTACGCCTTTTTTCGCCGCAACCGCGCGCGCCGCGACGCAAAAAATACGGAAGAGCGCAAACGTTCCTCCGTACGATTTTTTCTTACCAAATGCCCTCTCCGCCGTACTTGCGATAAAATTCGCGTACGTATTCCTTGACATAGCCGCCGAGAATGGCGTTGCGCAACCCTTTCATCAACTTATGCAGGAAGGTGATGTTATGCAAACTCAACAACATCGCGCCGTACATTTCGCCCGTATTGATCAAGTGCCGCAAATACGCCTTCGTATAATGCTTGCAGCAATAGCAATCGCACTCGCTATCCAGCGGCGTGAAGTCCTCTTTATATTTACCGTTCCGCACCACCACTCTGCCGCGCGAAGTGATCGCCGTGCCGTTCCGCGCGATACGGGTAGCCAACACGCAATCGAACATATCCACGCCGCGCAGCGTGCCCTCGATCAGGCAATCGGGCGAGCCGACGCCCATCAAATAGCGAGGAACGTCTGTCGGGAGTTTCGGTTGCAAGTCGTCCAAGAGTTCGTACATCAACGGTTTCGGTTCACCGACGGACAAACCGCCGATCGCGATACCGTGCTTAACGAAGGGAAGGGTGCGCGCCAAACTCTCCGCGCGAAGGTCTTTATACATATTCCCTTGTACGATCGGGAAAAGTGCCTGCGTGGGTACGTCGTGATACTTGTAACAACGCTCCAACCACGCCGCCGTGCGCTTCATCGCCGCGTCCGCTTGCGCGTGCGTATAGCCGTATTCGCTGCATTGATCGAACGCCATAATGATATCCGCGCCGAGGTTTTGTTCCACCTGCATCGCCTTTTCAGGGGTAAAGAAGTGCTTGCTGCCGTCCACGTTCGACGAAAACTCTACGCCGGCGTCGGTGATTTTGTTCAGCTTGCCGAGGGAGAATACTTGGAATCCGCCGCTATCCGTCAAAATGGGGCGATCCCAGTTCATAAACTTGTGCAAGCCGCCCGCCTTTTTTACGATTTCGTCGCCCGGGCGCATATAGAGGTGATAGGTATTCGACAAAATAATTTGCGAGCCTGCCTCTTTCAAATCGCGAGGGAATACCCCCTTGACCGTCGCTTGCGTGCCTACGGGCATATACACGGGCGTTTCGATATCGCCGTGCGGCGTGTGGAAAATACCCGCGCGCGCGCCCGTTTCTTCGTCCGTCTTGATCACTTCAAAGGAAAAATGTTCGTTGTTCATGGTCTACTTCCGTTCGTTTGATAGTACGATTATATCATATCACGAAGCAAAAAGCAACCGATATTGCACGGTTGCTTTTCTTCCTTTCGTTAAATCTTTCCGTTCTCGCGGTTCTATTATTCCAACTCGAACGCACCCGTATACAACTGATAATACGTGCCCTTTTGCTCGATCAGTTGTTCGTGCGTGCCCCGTTCGATAATTCTACCGTGGTCGAGTACCATAATCGCGTCCGAGTTCATAACGGTGGACAAGCGGTGCGCGATTACGAACGTCGTACGGCCGTGCATCAGTTTATCCATACCGTCGTTGACGAGTGCTTCGGTGTGCGTATCGATCGACGACGTCGCCTCGTCCAAAATCATGGCAGGTGCGTCGGCAACCGCCGCGCGCGCAATCGACAACAACTGACGTTGACCTTGCGACAAATTCGCGCCGTTGTTCGTCAACAGCGTATCGTAGCCGTCAGGCAAACGCGTGATGAAATCGTCCGCGTTGGCAAGTTTCGCCGCTGCGATACATTCCTCGTCCGTCGCGTCCAAACGCCCGTAACGGATATTGTCCATAACCGTGCCTGTGAAGAGGTTGGTATCCTGCAACACGATACCGAGCGAGCGGCGCAAGTCGTCCTTGCAAATCTTGTTGATATTGATGCCGTCGTAGCGAATTTTACCGTCCGCAATATCGTAGAAACGATTGATGAGGTTGGTAATCGTCGTCTTGCCTGCGCCCGTCGCGCCGACGAAGGCGATTTTTTGACCGGGTTTCGCGTAGAGCGTAACGTCCGTAAGCACTTGCTTTTCGGGAACGTAGCCGAAGTCTACGCTATCCATGACGATGTCGCCGCGCAAGCGCGTATACGTCGTCGTGTCGTCCGCTTTATGATAATGTTTCCAAGCCCATACGCCCGTGCGTTCCGTCGTTTCCGTCAACGTACCGTCTTCCGCTTCCTTGGCGTTGACGAGGGTAACGTATCCTTCGTCCTGTTCGGGTTCTTCGTCCATGAGGGTGAATACACGGCTCGCACCGGCAAGACCCATGGCGATCATGGAAATTTGTTGCGACATTTGGTTGACCGTTTGCGTAAAGTTTCTCGACATGCCGAGGAAAGCTACGATCACGCCGATACCGAGTGCCGTATCTCCGCCGAAAATGGTAGAGAAGCTGCAATTCGTCGCGTTGAACGCGAAGAGCGCACCGCCGACGATCGCAAGCAATACGTAGGTAAAGTTACCGATATTGCCCAAGATCGGACCGAGGATATTACCGAAAATATTCGCGCGTTCGCTGTCTTTGAAAAGTTGTTGATTGATTTTGTCGAAGTCCTCTTTCGCACGTTCTTCGTGGGTGAACACTTTGACGACCTTTTGCCCTTTCATCATCTCTTCGACGAAACCTTCCGCGCGAGCGAGCGAGGTTTGTTGCGCGACCATGAACTTCGCGCTGTTGCCGCCGATACGTTTGACGACGACCATCATCAATATGGTACAACACAGCACGACAAGGGAGAGCCAAAAGCTATACGTGAGCATGATACATACCGACACGATCAACGTGAGTGAACCGCTCAACAGGTTGGGCAAACTTTGCCCGATCAGTTGACGGCAGGCGTCCGTATCGTTGGTACAACACAGCACGACAAGGGAGAGCCAAAAGCTATACGTGAGCATGATACATACCGACACGATCAACGTGAGTGAACCGCTCAACAGGTTGGGCAAACTTTGCCCGATCAGTTGACGGCAGGCGTCCGTATCGTTGGTATACGTACTCATGATATCGCCGTGGGCGTGCGTATCGAAGTATTTGATAGGCAAGCTTTGCATTTTAGAGAACATATCCCGACGCAGATAGAAGAGTACGCCTTGCGTAATCGTCGCCATCAAGCGCGTATAGAAGAAGTTTGCCAAAATGACGACGGCGTATATGCATACCATCATGACGATCAAGCCCACGAGCGTGGCTTGCAGTTCCGACGTAAAGCCATTTTCCAACGCCGGCATAACTACGCGATCGACAAGTTGTTGCATGTAGACGGAGGACACGAGACTGCCTACCGAAGTGAGCAAAATGCACGCGATCGCTACGATCGTTTGCCATTTATAATATTTTACGACCGTTTTCAACAGTCTTCCGAGCGTACCCTTTTTGATAGAGCCTTTCGGCACGGGCATACCGCGACCGCGCATAGGGCGCATTGCGCGCGGCTTTTGTACTTGCGTATTTTGTTCCGCCATTACGCTTCACCCCCTTTTTCTTCGTCCGAAGCTTTACTCTTCGTTTGCGTTTCGTAAATCTCACGATAAACGTCGCTCGTTTGCATCAATTCCGCGTGCGAGCCGCTTGCGATAATCTTGCCGCCGTCCAACACGAGGATCTTATCCGCGTTTTCCACGGACGCCACGCGCTGCGCAATGATGATCTTCGTGGTATCGGGAATTTCCTCCGCGAACGCATGACGGATCATCGCGTCCGTCTTGGTATCGACTGCACTCGTCGAGTCGTCCAAAATCAATACTTTGGGTTTACGTAAAAGTGCGCGTGCGATACAAAGCCGTTGTTTTTGACCGCCCGAAACGTTCGTACCGCCCTGTTCGATATACGTATCGTACTTATCGGGGAACGATTGAATAAATTCGTCCGCGCAAGCGAGCTTACAAACGCGCTCGATCTCTTCGTCGGTGGCGTTTTCATCGCCCCAACGCAGGTTTTCCTTGATCGTACCCGAGAAGAGTACGTTCTTTTGCAATACGACGGAGACCTGTTGACGGAGAGTATCCAAATCGTACTCTTTTACGTTGACGCCGCTGACGTACACTTCGCCTTCCGTCGCGTCGTACAAACGGGGAATGAGCTGGATCAACGTCGTTTTCGACGAACCCGTCGCGCCCAAAATACCGATCGTTTCTCCCGAACGAATATCTAAATTGATGTCGGACAACGCCGCCTTCGACGCTTTCTTCGAATATTTGAAGGTTACGTTCTCGAAACGCACGCTGCCGTCTTTCACTTCCTTGACGCCGTCTATGGGGCTGACGAGGTCGGATTCCTGCGTCAACACTTCGCTGATACGGCGAGCCGATTCTAACGACATGGACAGCATGACGAAGATCATGGAGAACATCATCAAGCAGGACAACATTTGAATACCGTAGGAAATCAACGCGGACAAATCGCCTGCGCCGAAGCCTGCGTGCGCCGCCCAATGGGTATTATCCACGATCGCGTACGCCGCGAATGCGGATACCAAAATGGAAGCGAAGTTCATGAAGAAGGACATCAACGGGTTATTGAGCGCCATAATCTTCTCCGCTTTCGTGAAGTCGTCGCGCACTTCGCCCGCCGCCTTTTCAAATTTCTCCGTTTCGTACTTCTCACGCACGAACGATTTTACCACGCGGATACCACCCACGTTCTCTTGCACGGAGTTGTTGAGCGCGTCGTATTTCTTGAAAATTCTGCGGAAGAAAGGCATGACGAAACGCATCACCAAGATGATGACGCCTGCCAGGCAGGGTACGACCGCCAAGAATATCCAAGCGAGTTTGGGGTTCACCATGAAACTCATGATGATCGCGAACATAAACTGCAACGGTACGCGAATGGCGATTCGCATACACATTTGGTACGATTGTTGTACGTTGGTAACGTCCGTCGTCAAACGCGTAACGAGCGAGGATGTGGAAAACGTATCCACGTTTGCAAAGGAAAATTTTTGCACTTTATAGAATAAGTCGTGCCGCAAATTGCACGCAAAGCCGCAACTTGCCGTCGCTGCGAATTTTCCTGCCAACGCGCCGCTTACCAACGAACAAATCGCAAGAGCGACGAGGATCGCGCCGTATTGCAAAATAATTTGCATTGCCGCGTCCGCCGCAAGTCCGTCCACTTGGAGCGCGCCGATGAGTTTTGCCATGCAGAAGGGCATAAGACATTCGCATAACGCTTCCAACGCCATGAAGAGGGGTGTGATCAGCGATACTTTTTTATACTGTCTTACGCTTTTGAGCAAAGGTCGTATCGTATTTAGTATACTTTCTTGTTTTTTCTTTTCCGTTTTCATCGTTTCTTTCCTTAAATATACTCTCCTTTAATATTCTCATTTTTCGTTTGAGATTGCTTCGTCGCTTCGCTCCTCGCAATGACGGGAAACAGTCGTCGAACCGTCGGTCGCGGCTTGGCAATCAGCCCTCGTCGTCGAACCGTCAGGCACGGCTTGGCAATCAGCCCACTGTCATTGCGAGCGGCGGTACGCCGCGTGGCAATCTCTTATCGATCTTCATTATATATTTGTATATTATATTTTTTCCGATTTCAAAAGTCAAGTAAATGCGCGCCGCAAAAAAATACTTTCACCGTTTTTTCATAATTTTTCACGCCGAAAAAACACCGTTACAGGGCGCGTTCTTCCTTGCAAGTGCAATAGACGATCTGATACCGTTTCGACAATTCGCGCAAGAGTTGCTTGCCCGTTTCCGTCCTGCGATCGTCAAAATCGCGCAAGACGTCGTCGAAGCAAAGCACGGGCAATTCCTTTTGAAAGAGTGCTTCCACGAGTGCCAGCCGAATACACAAATCCCACACGCCGCGCATACCCGCGCTGAAATATTCGCTATCCCGAAGCGCGCCGTTCTCCTCGGCGAGCGGTTGCGCGGAGGAGGAAAACCGCCACTTTTCCCCGTCGGGAATCCCAAGTCCCTTGGCGTACCGCTTACACGCGTTCTCCACGGGGACTAAGTATTGCGCCGCCAAATTCTCCCTCGCGCGGAGGATCAACTCCTTCGCCGTCTTGACGGCGTACAGTCTGTTTTCCAAACGCGCGCGCTCCGATTGCAACGTCGCGATCGTTTCTTCACATTCGGCAAGTTTCGCCCCCTCGGCGGCACAAGCTTCCGCCTGCGCGCGATAGGTCGCGCCCGTCTTTTGCCGCGCGGCGCGTTCCTCATCCAACCGCACGCGCAACGCCTGCAACCGCGTATATTCTCCCTCGTCGTAACCGCCGTCCGCGCCCGTAGGCGTGGGTAACGCCGCAAGTTTTTCCTGCAACGCAAGCAACTGTTCCCGTTGCCGCGCGTACTCCGCGGCGTTCCGTTCGATCAAGTCCGCCGCCGCGCGATAATCGTACCCTCTATCCACCGCAAAATGGGAGAGGAAGTTTTGCACGGCGGTATCGAGCGATTGCAACCTCGCCGTCAAGGTTTCGTTTTCCGCGCGTTCCGCGTCCGCTCGTTGCGCGCCCTCGCAAAGCGTTTCATACGCCTCTTTTGCGCGCGCCGCCGCCAAAGCCGCCGCCTTATACTCCTCGTTCAACCGTTTATTCGCACTATTTTTTGCGGAGAACGCCAAGGTATTTTTCCAAAAGGAGCGCAAACACAGCAACGTGCCCACCGCCCCGACGCCCGTCAGGACATAGCCGAGCACCGCGTTCGCACTCACCTGCGTCAAACCGAGCAGGAGCGTCGCCAAGAACAAACAAACGCCGACGAGTGCGTAACCGCCCCGTTTGCCTGCGCGTTTACGAGCTTTCTTTTCTTCGCGCGCCGTATCTTTCCGTTCCTTTTTCTCTTCGTTTAGAAGGGAGCGATAGGTCTCCGCGGACTTCTCCGCCGCCGTCCATTCCATACGCGCCCGTTCCACTTCCACCGCGGCGCGTTCGGCTTCGAGCGTTCGTTCTTTCGCCCGTTCCGCTTGTTCGCGTACGGCGTAATATTCGTCCAACGCCGCGCGTAAACCGCCGACGTTCACCGTTTCGGGGTTCGTATCCCCGAAAAACGCCGTCAACGCCCCTAACGCGCGCTGCGTTTCCCGTTCGTTGTTTTGCAATTCCCGTCGCAACGTTTCGTTCGCCGCGTATTCTTTACGGCGCGTATACGCCGCAAGTTTTTCGTCCGTCTCGCGCCACTGCGCTTCCGCGGCGAGTAACGCCCGTCCTTCCGCTTCCGCCTTTTCGCGCAATTCCTTTGCCGCCGCCACCGACGAAAGCAATTCCTTTCTACGCCCTTCGAGCGTTATCAACCGTTCTTCCAAGACGTCCAGTCTGCCCGTTTTAGGCGCGCGTTTACTGCGCAAGGCGCGCTCCGCTTCGTCCAAAAGCGTTACGGCGTCCTTTTTGCCACTCTTCTCGTCCGTCGCCGTCAACAACGCCGACAGTTTCCCCTGCACGTCCTGCGGAAAGCCCTGCATGCGAATTTCGCCCTGCGGCAGGTACACCGTCCGACGATAACTCTCCCGATCGACGCCGAACAGCGTTTCGCCGAGTTTCTCGCCCTTATCTCCGAAGGCGTATACGGGATTGTTTTTCTCGTCGTAGATCCGCGTTTGATCGTACGACGGTGTTTTACCGAACGTCCGTTCCACGCGATAGGTCGCGCCGCCGGCGGTAAAGACGAGCGTACCGCCGAAGCCCTCGCCCTGCCAAGGACGGTACTTCACGCGGAAATTTTCCGCAACGCTCTTCTTTCGCCCGTCGTCCATTCCGTAGAACATACACTCTAAAAAGTCCACGAACGTCGTCTTGCCCCAGCCGTTGTCCTGTTTGAGTTGGACGATATTTTGCGACACGTCCATGCGCCGTTGCACGAACTTGCCGAACCCGACGATATATACGGATACTATCCTCACAGCTCTATCTCCTCCCCCCGCAACGCTTTCAAACCGACTTCTAAAATTTCTTCCTTTTGCGCCGCCGTGAACGCATACCTGCCCACTTCCTTTATA
Source organism: uncultured Clostridia bacterium (assembly GCA_964504025.1). Lineage (GTDB taxonomy): Bacteria > Bacillota > Clostridia > Christensenellales > Borkfalkiaceae > Scatosoma. The sequence continues at coordinate 36,322 of CAZDCO010000003.1, read as the reverse complement.
AATTCGCCGTACACGGAACGGTCGTCGGCGTACGCCGACGTATCCACGCGCAAACGGCTCTCGTCCTCTACGCGCGCGGCGAAAAACCGCTCGCCGAGTTTTCGTGAAAGCAACGACAAGTCCTTTTTCAAATCGGGCGAGTAGTTGCCGCACAGCACCACTTTGACGAGGTGTTTCCCCTCGATCTCGCCCACCGCGCCGAATACGGCGTTTTCCAACGCCGCGTACGTATCGCAACCGCCGATGTCTACGCGCACGACGCACACTTCGCGCGTGGCGATCGAATAGAATTTTTCGCTTTGCAACCGCCCGTTCTCCACTTCCAACAAGAAGAAACCGCGCGCGCCCGTTTCGTCGAAGCCTCTACCCTCCAAGCAACCGCAATAGCGGTAACAGCCGCGCCCGTTCAAGCGCACCGCCTGCAACGTCGGTTGGTGGATATGTCCGAGTGCCAAATAATCGATCGGCGAAGCGGACAGGAGGGAAAGGGGCAAATATTCTTTGCTCGACGACTGCCCTGTATCGCCGTGCAACAATACGAGATTGAAACGCGCGGCGTTCAACAACAGCCGACGGAAATTCTCTTCCGAAAAATTACGGGTATCCATACCCGTTATCGACACGTTTTCGGACAGGTCGTACGTCAACCACCCGTGATTACGTGAAAAGGAGTGAAAATTGCTCGGCAAACTTTCGTCGGCGTAAAATTCGTCGTCGTGATTGCCGGAGACGTAGAAAAATTGCGTGGGCGCGGCACGTTCGATTGCCGACAGCGTTTCCCGTTTGATCGCGGCGTTGACGCCGTTCCCGTCGAACAAATCGCCTGCGATACATACCGCCGCCACTCCGTTTTCGCACGCGTACGCGCACAGCCGACGAAATCCGTCGATAATTTCCGCCTGCCGCAACTTCGCCCGTTCGCCCGACAGCGACGCAAAACTCGAACCGATATGCACGTCCCCCGTATGGATAATTTTCATGCCTTTCCGCACTCTCCTTTTCCCTTTCGTATGATATACGATAAGTATACCACGTTTCGACGAAAATTGCAAGCGACAAACGCGGTATTATAAAACCGCCGCGGTTTTTCCACCGCGGCGGCAACGAAAGCGTAGTCCGCTTTGCTTTATTTCTTTTCCACGCCGATCGTCAACTCTCCGTCGCGGACGTCCGCCACCAGCACGTCGCCGGCAGCCAAACCGCCCGACACGATCCGTTTCGCAATCGCCGTTTCCAGCGTGTGTTGCATATACCGTTTCAACGGTCTTGCGCCGTATACGGGATCGTACCCGTTGTCGATAATATGCTCCACCGCGTTTTCCGTCAAGCGCAAACCGAGTTGTTTTTCCTGCAACCGCGCTGCAAGTTCCTTTTGGAAGAGTGCGACGATATTGCCGATCTCCGTCTTCGTCAGCGGTTTGAAGAATACGATCTCATCCAAACGGTTCAAAAACTCCGGTCTGAACGAAGCTTTCAACAACCGTTCGACTTCCCCTTTCGCGCTTTCGGAAATTTCACCGCTCGACGTAATGCCTTCCAAAATCGCGGACGAACCGAGGTTGGACGTCAAGATGATCACGGTGTTTTTGAAATCGACCGTGCGCCCTTGCCCGTCGGTAATTCGTCCGTCGTCCAACACTTGCAACAGCACGTTGAACACGTCGGGGTGCGCCTTTTCCACTTCGTCGAAGAGCACCACGCTGTACGGACGACGGCGTACCGCTTCCGTCAACTGACCGCCCTCGTCGTAGCCCACGTATCCCGGAGGCGCGCCGATCAAACGCGACACGGAGTACTTCTCCATATATTCGCTCATATCGATACGCACCATATTCTTCTCGTCGTCGAAGAGTGCGCGCGCCAACGTTTTGGCAAGTTCCGTCTTACCCACGCCCGTAGGCCCGAGGAAGAGGAACGAACCGATCGGACGGTTGGGATCGGCGATACCCGCACGCGAACGCAAGATCGCGTCGGCGACAGCCGTTACCGCCTCGCTTTGCCCTATCACCCGTTGATGCAGCGTTTCGTCCAACCGAAGCAACTTCTCGCGCTCCCCTTCGACGAGTTTCGCTACGGGAATCCCCGTCCAACGCGCCACGATACGCGCGATTTCCTCTTCGGTTACGCGATCGCGCAGGAGCGAATTTTCACTCGTACGCTTACCTGCCCCCTCCGTTTTGCGTTTTTCACTCTCTTCCAAACGCTTTTTCAGTTCGGGAATTTTACCGTATTGCAACTTGGACGCCGTCTCCAAATCGTACTCCCTTTGCGCCTTTTCCAGCTGTGCGTTCGCCTTTTCCAAGTCCTCGCGCAACTTTTGCACGTCGGCGATAGAGTTCTTCTCATTCTCCCATTTCGCCTTCATACCGTCGTATTCCGCACGGTAGTCGCTCAGTTCTTTTTTGATTTCGTCCAAATGCGCCTTCGACAGATCGTCCGTTTCCTTTTTCAGGGCGTTCTCTTCGATTTCCAACTGCATAATCTTTCTCGCGATTTCGTCCATTTCCGACGGCATCGACTGCATCTCCGTCTTGATCATCGCGCACGCCTCGTCCACGAGATCGATCGCCTTATCGGGTAAAAACCGATCGGTGATATACCGATTGGACAAATTCGCCGCCGCCAACAACGCGCCGTCTTGAATTTTCACGCCGTGGTACACTTCGTACCGATCTTTCAAGCCACGCAAAATCGATACGGTATCCTCCACCGTCGGTTCGCCGACCATGACGGGCTGAAATCTACGCTCCAACGCAGGATCTTTCTCGATATACTTCCGATACTCGTCCAACGTCGTCGCACCGATACAATGCAACTCGCCGCGCGCCAACATCGGCTTCAACAAATTGCCTGCGTCCATCGCGCCGTCCGTCTTGCCCGCCCCGACGATCGTATGCAACTCGTCGATGAACAGGATAATGCCGCCCTCGCTCTTCTTCACTTCGGCAAGCACCGCTTTCAAACGCTCCTCGAACTCACCGCGGAATTTCGCGCCTGCGATCAACGCGCCAATATCCAACGAGAATACCTTTCTGTTCTTTAAGGAATCGGGCACGTCCCCTTTCATGATACGAATGGCAAGCCCCTCGGCGATTGCCGTTTTACCGACACCTGCCTCGCCGATGAGTACGGGATTGTTCTTCGTCTTTCTCGACAAGATCCGCAACACGCTCCGAATTTCCTCGTCCCTGCCGATGACGGGATCGATTTTTTGCGCACGCGCCTTTTCCACCAAGTCCGTACCGTATTTATTCAGCACGTCGTACGTCTCTTCGGGGTTTTCCCCCGTAACGCGCCGCGAACCGCGCACTTTGGAAAGCGCGACCATAAACTCGTTTTGCTCCACGCGGTAGTCTTTGAATATTTTACGCACCGCATCGTCCGCCTTTTCCGTGAGTGCGTAGAACAAGTGTTCCACGGAAAGGTATTCGTCTCCCATTTCCTTGGCTTTTTCCGACGCCGCGTTCAACGCCGTTGCCAACGCCGAACCGACGTAAAGTTGTCCGCCGCGTACCTTGGGCAATTTTTCCACCGCCCGTTCCGTCGCGGCTTGCATACCGCGCACGTCCTTCCCCGTCTTTTCCAACAGCTGTCTAACCAGCCCGTCGTCGTCCGAAAGCAGCGCGTGCAGCAAATGCAGCTGCCCTATTTCTTGATTGCCGTACTCTTGTGCCAACGACTGCGCCGCTTGCAACGCCGCCGCCGATTTTTCCGTAAAATTACGCATATCCATACTATTCGTCACTCCTTTTCGTTTTATTTTTCGTTATATTTGTAAACCGTTTTCCGCCGTTCTAAACTATTCGTAAAAAACTTTTCCAAAAAGAGTTTTGCACGAAGTTTCTTTGTTTCGTCATCGCGGGAAGTACAACGACGAAGCAATCTCTTGCGGCTTTGTCGAAAAGGAGATTGCCACGCTTCGCTCGCAATGACAATGAGTTCGACGGGAGATTGCCACGCCTGCGGTTCGCAATGACGACGAGGGCGTGCCGCTCGCAATGACATTAAAATGACATTAAGGAGATTAAAAAATATATAATATAATCAATAATCTATTCCAACGTTATCGTTGTCGCCGCAGTTTTTTTCGCCCCGTTTTCGCCGTTACGCAACGAAAGCGCAAAAAACGACCGCCTGCGTTACTCTCGCAAGCGGTTTGTTCTATATTCAACGATTTACAGCAGCGTTTCAAACACGCGCAACACCGAATCGACGAGCCGTCCGACGATTCCCCGTTTGGTATTTTCGGGCGTGCACTTTTTCGACACGGCGAACGTTTCCTCGCAATCGCGCTTCAAATCAAGCACGGCGTCGCAACCGGCAAAATAGACGGCGTTCTCAAAATGCAGGTACAGGCTTCGATAATCGAAATTGATCGTCCCCACCACCGCGTACGTATCGTCGCAAACGATACTCTTCGAATGGATAAAGCCGGGGGTATATTCGTATATCTTCACGCCTGCTTTCATGAGCAAGGGATAGTTGGCGCGCGTACAGCGGTACACCGTTTTCTTATCGGGAATCCCCGGCGTAACGATACGCACGTCCACGCCGCGCATCGCCGCGTTACACAGCGCAGTACGCAACAAGTCGTCCAAAATTAAATAGGGTGTGAACACGTACACGTAGTTCACCGCGCGGTTGATTATGTCGATATATACCGATTCTCCCGCGCTAACCGAATCGAGTGGTGAATCGTCGTACGGTTGTATGCGAAGGGAAGTCGCCCGTGCGGTATTCGAGGTTTCTTCGTAGTCGCACAAATAGTCGCGCACATCCTCTTTTTCGGGATAAAAGGCGTTCCAAGTGTAGAAAAACATACGGATAAACGACGTAACCGCCTCGCCCTTGATACGCACGCCCGAATCTTTCCAATAGCCGAAGCGCGAGCGTTCGTTGATATACTCGTCCGCCAAGTTATAGCCGCCCGTAAACGCCACTTTGCCGTCGATGACGAGGATCTTACGGTGATCGCGGTTGTTCATACGCACGGCGAAGAAGGGCACGACGTTGTTAAACGTCATACACCGAATATTCTCGTGCAAACTCTCCAAATACCGCTCGTATTTCGGCGGCAGCGTCTTCATACACCCGAAGTCGTCGTAGATGATACGCACCTGCACGCCCTCTTCCGCTTTCTGTTGCAAAATATGCAGGATATCCCCCCACATTCTGCCCGGCGCGATGATAAAATAGTCGAGCAAAATATATTTTTTCGCTTTCAATAACTCTTCTTTCACGACGGGGAATATCTCCTCGCCGCACTTATAGTAGTCGATTTCCCCGTTATAGAATACGGGATAGCGGCAATAGTCGGCAAGGTATCGCGTTACGCCGTCGCTACGGTGCTCGATTTCGGGCAACGGGCGTTCGCCGTACTGCTCGCGTACGTCCTCGTACGTTTCGTCGTAGGTGGCGTGCAACGCCTTTTTCATCTTTCTCGTCGGTCTACCGTTACCGTTCATCAAATACATGGGTACGGCAAACACGGGGAAGAGTAGCAACAATATGATCCAACTCATCTTCGAGGAGGTGCGTTCGCTCTTGTTGATGACGTACAGCACCACGCCCACTTCCGCACACATAATGACGATTTGCACGGCGGTTGCAAATTTCGAGCCGTACGCAATGCCGTAGACGAGTACGACGTACACCGCCAACTGCAACAACACCGAAAGCAAGCAGATAAAAAAGCGACTGTAAACGATCGCCTTATAACTCCGCTTATTCAGCAGCGTTCTTTCGATTTTCTTCTTTTTTCGTTCGTTAAAAGGTTTCATATCCGCTCCTTGCACCCACCATTATAAACGCTTTTCCGAAAAATGTCAACACCGTTACCGCGCTTTCCGCCACGATACACCACACAGTATACACTATTTATATTGTAAAAATATGAAAAAAAGGTTAAAAGTTTGTTAAATTACGCGTTTTTTCTCCCCCGTTCGCTACGAAAAAATTTTTTGAAAATATTTTCCAAAAACCCTTGACAAATTCCTATTTTTATATTATACTTATATCACTTAATAAAACTTAGTCCTATTAAGTAAAAGAAATACGATAAAGAAGGTAAAAGGTATGAAGAAATTTGAATGTAAAGTATGTCATTACGTACACGAAGGGGACGTAGCTCCCGAAGTTTGCCCCGTTTGCAAGAAGAGCGGCGTGTTTGAAGAGAAGAACGCGATGAAGGGCTCAAAGACGGAAGCGAACCTGCAAACGGCGTTCGCAGGCGAATCGCAAGCGAGAAACAAGTACACCTATTTCGCAAGCAAGGCGAGAAAGGAAGGATACGTTCAAATTGCTTCTATTTTTGAAGAAACGGCGAAGAACGAACAAGAACACGCGAAAATTTGGTTCAAGCTGTTGAACGGCGGCGAGATCGGCACGACGGCGGAAAACCTTTTGGTGGCTGCCGAAGGCGAAAACTTCGAATGGACGGATATGTACCGTCAATTTGCAAAAGAAGCGCGCGAAGAAGGTTTCGATAAGATTGCGGAATTGTTCGACGGCGTTGCGGCAATCGAAAAGGAACACGAAGAAAGATACAAGAAGCTTCTTGCCAACGTGAAAGGCGATTTGGTCTTCTCCAAGGACGGCGACGCGGTATGGCAATGCTCCAACTGCGGACACGTCGTCGTCGGCAAGAAAGCGCCCGAGCTTTGCCCCGTTTGCGCACACCCCCAAGCTTACTTCCAAGTACGCGCGGAAAACTACTAATCGTTGACAATTTCATAAAATTTCATTCACAATATCATAGACTACCCGTTGAAGCCCCTTCGACGGGTAGTCGCTTTTTACCCTTTACGCTCCCCCCCTATCGCGCAAAAGAAAAAGGGCAGGGAGTTCCCTGCCCGACGCTCGTCGAGTCTTATACGTGTTCCGCCACGAACGCTTGCAACGCTTCCGCAGGCGCAAAACCCAAGTGGTTCGCCGCCAGCTTGCCGTCCTTGAACAACAATACGTTAGGAATGGACGTAATGCCATATTCCCTCGCCGCGTCCTCTTCTTCGTCCACGTTCACCTTCACGAAAACTGCCTTTCCGTCGAATTGCTCAGCAACCTCTTCAAAGACAGGCGCAAGCATACGACAAGGTCCGCACCACGTCGCCCAAAAATCGCAAACGACGGGCAGCGCGGACGTCTTGATCAATTCTTCCAACCGTTTTCCCGTTACGTGTTCTATCATACTTCTTTTCTCCTTTTAACAGTTTGTTTTATTTATCGGAAAAATATTCGGACAGGCGCGCAAAGTCTACGCTTTCACTTTCGCCCGTTTGCATATTTTTCACGTTTACCCGTCCTTCCGCCAGCTCGTTACCGCCGATCACCGCTACGTAACGCGCGCCGATTTTGTCGGCGTATTTGAATTGCGCCTTGATCGAGCGTTCCATTTGATCGGTTTCCGCACGCACGCCGCGGCTACGGAGTTCGTACGCCAACGCGAACGCCTTTTTCCGACACGCCTCGTCCATACCTGCAAAATATACGGTGGGCGTATCCGCTTCGGGGAACGCCGCGCCCGTTTGCTGCATCACGATCAACAACCGTTCGATACCTGCGGCAAAACCGACCGCAGGGGTAGGATTACCACCGAGGCTTTCAATCAAGCCGTCGTACCGACCGCCTGCGCATACCGTGCCCTGCGCGCCGATGTCGTCCGAAACGAATTCGAACACCGTACGCGTATAGTAGTCCAAGCCGCGCACGATACGGCTGTCGATCTCGTATTCGATCCCCACGCCGTCCAAACACGCCTTCACTTCTTCAAAATGCTTCGCGCAATCGTCGCACAAATAATCGAGCATAGACGGTGCGTTGCGATTGATCGCCTTGCAGCTCTCTTCCTTGCAGTCTAACAAGCGCAGAGGATTTTTTTCGTAACGCGTTTTGCAATCGAAGCAAAGCTCGTCCAAATGCGGCTCGAAAAACGCCTTCAACGCACGATTATACGCCGCGCGGCAGGTCGGGCAACCGATAGAGTTGATATACAACTTCACGCGCAAGCCCAACTTTTTCAACAGCGTATCCGCCATCACGATCGCTTCCGCGTCCGTCTGCGCCGACTTCGCCCCGAAAATTTCCACGCCGAATTGATGAAATTCGCGCAAACGTCCTGCCTGCGGACGCTCGTAGCGGAAGGCAGGAATGATATAATACATTTTCGCAGGCAACACGCCGTTCGACATACCATTTTCGATAAACGAACGCACGACGCCTGCCGTGCCCTCAGGTTTCAGGGTAATACTGCGATCCCCCTTGTCCTTAAAGGTATACATTTCCTTGGTTACGACGTCGCTCGTTTCCCCTACGCCGCGTTGGAACAATTCGGTATGTTCGAACACGGGGGTACGAATTTCTTTCACGTGGAACAGCTTTGCCGTATCGCGGCATACGCCCTCCACGTATTGCCACTTGTACGATTCACCGGGTAAAACGTCTTTCGTCCCTTTAGGTACGTTAATCATAATCTCTTCTCTCTTTATAACACGTATTTTCTTAAATTTCTATCGCCCGTCAACTTTTGCAGGTGCTCGTCCACGTATTTTCGGTCGATCGTCAGGGTAAACCGCGGATAATCGCCGCCGCCTGCGTTAAAGGAAATATCCTCCAACAAATACTCCATCACCGTATGCAATCTTCTCGCGCCGATATCCTCGCTCGTCGCGTTCAACTCCACCGACACTTCGGCGATACGCTCGATCGCGCCGTCGTCGAATTGCAAATCGATATTGTCTACGCCGAGCAACTGCGCGTATTGAAAAGTCAACGAGTTTTCCGTCTCCGTCAAAATGCGCACGAAGTCCTCTTTTTTCAGGCTGTGCAACTCTACCGACACGGGGAATCTACCCTGCAATTCAGGGATCAAGTCTTCCACCGACGACACGTGGAACGCGCCTGCGGCGACGAACAGGATAAAGTCCGTTTTGACGGGTCCGTATTTCGTAACCACGGTGCTGCCCTCTACGATCGGCAAAATATCCCGTTGCACGCCCTCGCGAGAGACGTCCGCGCCGTTTTGGTTGCCCTTGCCTGCGATCTTATCGATCTCGTCGATAAAGACGATTCCGTCGTTCTCCGCGCGGTACAACGCCTCGCTCTTGATCGCGTCTTCGTCCACGAGCTTGCCCGATTCCTCTTCCAAAGCGATTTGGAAGGCTTCCTTCACGGTGAATTTCCGCTTTTTCTTCTTCGGTTGGAACATATCCCCGAAAATACTGCCGATCGAAATCGCCGCGCCGCCGGGCACGAGTTCCATCGGTTGCGGAATATCCGCCACTTCCATTTCAATCGTAAACGCGTCGTACGCGCCCTTGCGGAAATCTTCCAACAAGCCGTTTTCCCAAACGTCCTTCGCCGTCTCGCCGCGCTCGTCCTTTTTCGCGTCGGCAATCGCTCGCACGATACGACGTTCCGCCGCCGCCGTCGCTTTCGCCTTGACTTCCTCTTCCTTCTCCGCTTTCACCAAGCGATAGGCGCACTCCGCAAGGTCGCGAATCATGCCTTCGACGTCCTTGCCGACGTATCCGACTTCGGTATACTTCGTCGCTTCCACCTTCACGAACGGGGCTTTGACGAGTTTTGCCAACCGACGGGCAATCTCCGTTTTACCGACGCCCGTAGGTCCTTTCATAATGATATTTTTCGGCGTGATCTCTTCGCGGATCTCCGCAGGCAGTTGCGCGCGACGGTAACGGTTACGCAACGCGATCGCCACCGCTTTCTTCGCTTCGTCCTGCCCGATGATATATTTATCTAACTGTCTTACGATCTGTTTCGGGGATAAATCCATTACGCGTTTTTCTCCTTTTTCTTTCTCGTCGTTTTCGGCGTCGGCTCGCCTACCGTCTCCAAACGAATGTTATCGTTCGTGAACACGCAAATTTCCGAAGCGATCTTCAACGCCTTTTTCGCAATCGTCGCCGCGTCGTAGTCCGTTTCCTGATAGAGTGCGCGCGCCGCCGCCAACGCGTAATTGCCGCCGCTGCCGATCGCGCATACGCCCTCGTCCGGCTCAATCACTTCGCCCGTACCCGACAAAACGAGCAAGGTATGTTCGTCCGCCGTGATCATCATAGCGTCCAACTTTCTACCCATTTTATCGCTCCGCCAAAGCTCCGCAAGCTCCACCGCCGAACGCATCAGGTTGCCCGAAAACTTGTTGAGCATACCCTCGAACCGTTCGGTGAGGGCGAACGCGTCCGTTACCGAACCTGCAAAGCCCAAAATGACTTTGCCGCCGTAGATACGGCGTACCTTGATCGCCGAGTTCTTGAAAATGACCGATTCGCCCATCGTAACCTGTCCGTCGCCGGCGATTGCCGTTACGCCGTCCTTTTTCACGGCACAAATGGTCGTTCCTCTAAATTCCATAGCTGTTTTCTCCTGTTTAACTTCTTGCGGAAAGTTGATCTACCGTAGCGAGCGCGCGTTCCGCCAGCGCAGCGTACCGTTGTTTCTTGTCCTTGATCCGCGTGGGCAACGGCTGTAAAATGCCGAAGTTCGCGTTCATGGGTTGAAAGTCTTTGTTCGGCGAGGAAATATGCGTTTGCAACGCACCGCAAATGCAGGTATCGTCGAATACGCGCGGTTCAACGCCGCAAATTTCGTCGTAGATCGCGATCGCCGCCAACAAGCCGCTCGCCGCGCTTTCTACGTACCCCTCGACGCCCGTGATCTGTCCTGCGAAAAAGATACGCCTATTATTCTTAAACGAAAAATCGCGATTCAAAACGGACGGAGAGTGAATAAACGTATTTCTATGCATCACGCCGTAGCGCAAGAACTCCGCGTGCCGCAACGCAGGAATCATGGAAAACACCCTCTTTTGTTCGGGAAATTTCAAATTCGTTTGAAACCCGACCAAATTATACGCCGTGCCGTGCGCGTTCTCTTTGCGCAGCTGCAACACCGCGTACGCGCGCTTGCCCTCTTCGTCCAACAAGCCCACGGGTTTGAGCGTGCCGTAGCGCAAGGTATCCCTGCCGCGCGACGCCATCACTTCGATCGGCATGCACCCCTCGAAAATTTCGCCCTTTTCAAATTCGTGCGCGTTGGCGCGTTCCGCTTGCAACAGCTCATCCACGAACGCGTAATATTCCTCTTTCGTCATGGGGCAGTTGATATAATCGCCCGTGCCCTTGCCGTAGCGATCGCCCGTAAACGAATATTCCCGATCCACGCTGTCCGCGGACACGATCGGAGCGGAGGCGTCGTAGAAGTGCAGCTCGCCGCCCGTCTTTTCCCGAATATCGGCGAACAAGCCGTCCGAAGTCAGCGGTCCAGTTGCAATGATCGCATACCTGTCCCCGTCCTTTTCGATTTCAGGCAACGCCGTTACCTCTTCCGAGCGGATCGTCAAATGGGGACAAGCGCGCAATTTTTCGGTGATATACGCCGAGAACGCTTCGCGATCGACGGCAAGTGCCGCGCCTGCAGGCACTTTCGTCGCTTCCGCCGCTTCCATGATCATAGAACCGAGCCGACGCATTTCCTCCTTCAACAAGCCGCAAGCATTCGCGTGTACATCGTTGCTCTTCAACGAGTTGGAGCATACCAACTCTCCAAAGCCGTCGTTTTCGTGCGCCGCCGTCTTCTTATGCGGTTTCATATCGATCAACGTCGTCTTCACGCCGTGCGACGCCAAATAGTACGCCGCCTCGCTCCCGGCAAGTCCGCCGCCGATCACCGTTACTTCACAATCTTTCATTCCGTTCAATCCAACTTATCGAAATATTCGGGTTCGTCCATCAAGGGCGGTGCTTCAAAATCGCTCGCGAACGTCGGCGCGCCGCTTTCGTTCTCCGTCTGTTTTTCGTTCTTTTCCGCTTTCACTCGATAGGAACAATCTTTGTTGCTGCAACGCTTGTTGCCGCGCGCCGTCAACACGATCGCGCCGCCGCATTGCGGACACTTCTCGCCCGTCGGCACGTCCCAACTCATAAACTTACATTCGGGATAGCCGAGGCAACTATAATACACCTTACCGCGCTTCGATTGCCGCACCGTCATCGGCGAACCGCATTCGGGGCATTTTCCTGCAAGCTTCGGTTCTTCGTCCGAGGGCATGGGCGCGGTCGATTTACAATCGGGATAGTTCGGGCACGCCAAGAAGCGTCCGAATTTACCGCTCTTCACCACCATGTTTTGTCCGCACTTCGGACAGCGCACCGAAGAAATTTCTTCCTTGTTCTCGCTGACGATATTTCTACACTCGGGATAGTTGGAGCAAGCCAAGTATTTACCGAATTTACCCATACGGCGCAACATGAAATGGCCGCACTTTTGACAAACGATTTGCGTTTGCTCGTCGCCGTAGGAGGACGCTTTCAAGAGGTTTTTCTCAAATTCGGGATAGAAATCGCCGATGACGTCCCTCCAATTTACGCCGCCGTCCTCGATATCGTCCAAGCGCGTTTCCATGTTTGCCGTAAAGCCGATATCCATGACGTCGGAGAAGCATTTGACGAGCATATCCACGACGTCGTAGGCAATGGGCGCAGGGTACATATATTTACCGTCTTTCTTGACGTATTTTTGCATGAGCTTGGAAATGATCGTCGCGTAGGTAGACGGACGGCCGATTCCCTTTTCTTCCATCGCTTTGACGAGGGAAGCGTCGGTATACCGCAAAGGCGGTTTGGTGAATTTTTGTTCCTTTTGCAAGGAAACGGCGTTCAACTCGTCCCCCTCTTGCAAATCGGGCAACAACTTCGCCGCGGCAACGCCCTCGTCGTCCTCTTTCTTCGCGACGTCTTGGTACACGGCGGTAAAGCCCGCGAACAGCAACACTTTGCCGCTCGCCTTAAAGATATAGCCGCTATTATCGATCTCCATTTGCGCGCTGTTATACTTCGCTTCGGACATCTGCGACGCCAAGAAGCGTTCGTACACCAACTTATACAACGCGTAGTGCTTTTTATCCAACAACGTTTTCGCCTTTTCGGGCGTCATTTCCACGTCGATCGGGCGAATCGCCTCGTGCGCGTCCTGCGCGCCCTTTTTAGACGCGTAGTAGTTCGGTTTTTCGGGCGCATACTCGTCGCCGTAGACCTGACGGATACGTTGCAACGCCTTTTCCTGCGCCTCTTTGGACACGCGGACGGAGTCAGTACGCATATAGGTGATGAACGCGATATGATCGCCGTTCTCTGTTTCAATACCCTCGTACAAGTGTTGCGCCAACGTCATCGTTTCGGGCGCGGTAAAGCCGAGTTTCGTCGACGCATCCTGTTGCATGGACGACGTCGTAAACGGAGCGGGCGCGTGCGATTTCGCAATCGATTTCTTCACCTTGACGACGACGAATTTGCCATTCGCAAGTTCAGCTAACACGCTCTCCGTTTCCGCCGCGGACGAGGGTTTATACTTCTTCGTGCCGCGCTTTTCAAGCATCGCCTTAAAGGGAGAGAATTTCGTCGCGACGTCCTGCAACTCCGCCGTCACATTCCAATACTCTTCGGGTTTGAACGCGGTGATTTCCCGTTCGCGTTCCACCAACAACCGCAGCGCGACGGATTGCACTCTGCCCCCCGAAAGGGTGCGTTTGCCGTTGCCGTTCTTGTCCTCGATCTTATGGTTCAACAGCGTGGACAGTTTATAACCCACCAAACGATCGAGTACGCGGCGCGCCTGTTGCGCGTCTACCAAGTTATAATCGATCGGACGGGGCGCACGCAACGCCGCTTCGATCGCGCGCGGCGACACTTCGTTAAATTCGATACGATTCGCCGCCTTTTCGTCCAAGCCCAACACCGTTTGCAAATGCCAAGCGATCGCTTCTCCCTCTCTATCAGGGTCGGTTGCGAGATAGACTTTGTCCGCGCGTTTCGTCGCGTCGATCAAACGGCGAATGACGTCCTCTTTCCCTTCGGAATTGACGTACTTCGGCTCGAAACGGTTGGCAATATCCACGCCCAGCGTATGCACGGGCAAATCGCGAATGTGCCCTGCGGACGCGTCCACGCGGTATTGTCCTTTCAAGTATTTGGAAATGGTTTTCGCCTTGGAAGGCGACTCTACGATGATTAAATCCATTCTATCTTCCTTTCTCTCAACTTAAATTTTTTTCGATTTTTCGTTATAAAGGCGCGTAGCGGTTACCGCCCACGGCAACGACGAAGCCCTTGACTTCCAACGCCGAAAGCACCGTCCGTGCCTTAAAGACGGGTATGCCCGTCCGTTGCGACAACGCGGTAATGTGCGTTTCTCCGCACTCTCGCAACGCCGCCAACAGTCCTTCCTCGTCCGCCGTCAACGCCGCCGCGCTACGCCGAACAGTAGAAACTTCCACCCCCGCTTGCGCAAAGATATCCGCCGCGCTTTCGGTCAGGTACGCACCTTGTTTGATCAGTCCGTTACAGCCTGCGCCGCACGCCGTACCCGGCGCGTAGGGCAACGCGAACAGTTTTTTGCCGAATCGCTTCGCGTACTTCGCGGTGATGAGCGCGCCGCTCTTTTCCGCCGCCCCCAACACGAGCGTACCTTCGCCGAGCGCCGCCAGCAATTTGTTGCGGTATTCGTACGAATAACTCCGCACGGGCGTATCGTACGGGTAGGGGGATACGAGTAAACCCCGTTCCATGATCGCGCGCATCAACGGATAATTCGCTTGCGGAATCGCCGACAAACCGCCTGCCAATACGCAAATCACTTTGCCGTGCGCCTTCAACGCACCCTCGATTGCCGCCGTGTCGCCGCCGTCCGCTGCTCCCGATACCAACGTATACGCGGTTGCGAGCGTCTTGCCGATTTCTTCGCCTAAGCGCAACGCCGCTACGGGCGTACGGCGTGAACCGACGACCGTAAACTTGCGCGTGGCAAGCAAGCCGATCTCCCCTACGCATTGCAACCTATCGGGCGCGTCGGGCAAGTCCGCCCACTCGCTCGGATAGGCTGCTGTGCCTTTGACGATCTCTACAACGTTCATAGCTTACTTTCCTTTAATCTAAATCGGAATGTTCCGCACCGTACGTACGGTAGGAAATGGCTTCGTATAAATGTTCCGACGTGATGTTTTCGGAGTGATCCAAGTCGGCGATCGTGCGCGCCACTTTTAAGATTCGCGAACGTGCACGCGCGGAAAGGTGCAGGCTTTCAAACGCCTCGCGCAATACGCGCTCCCCTTCCTCGTCCAAACGACAATATTTCCGCGTTTCCTTTTCGCCCATTTCGGCGTTCGATTTCACCTCGCTGCCCTCGAACCGCATACGCTGTATTCTGCGCGCCTCGTCCGCACGGGCTTTGACTTGTTCGCTGCTTTCCTCGTTCGTTTCGGAAACCAAATCGTCGTACTCCACACCGTCCACTTCCACTTGAATGTCGATACGATCCAACAGCGGCCCCGATACGCGCGCACGGTATTTCCGAATATCGTTCGGCGTACAGTTGCAACGCCGCTTCGCGCTGCCGTAATTGCCGCAAGGACAGGGATTCATACTCGCGCAGAGCATAAAACTCGCAGGATAGGTTACCGTGCCCGTCGAACGGGAAATGGTGATGACGCCGTCCTCCAACGGCTGTCGCAAACTCTCCAACGACGAACGCTTATATTCGGGCAATTCGTCTAAAAAGAGTACGCCGCCGTGCGCCAAACTGATTTCGCCCGGGCGCACCGCGCGCGAACCGCCGCCGCATAAGGAAACGGTCGTCGCGGTATGGTGAGGACTGCGGAACGGACGGACGGAAACGATCCCTCTATCCCCCAGCGTACCTGCTACCGAATGGATCTTCGTGATCTCCAACGCCTCGTCAAAATCCATATCGGGCATAACGGTGGGAATGGAACGCGCCAACATCGTCTTACCGCTGCCCGGAGGCCCAACGAATAGAATATTATGGCCGCCTGCCACCGCCACTTCCAAAGCACGTTTGGCAATCGGTTGTCCCTTGACGAACGCAAGATCGTGCGAGGATAACTCGTTCGCGCTACTCACTTGAAAACGCTCCGCTTCCACGGGCTGTAAAGGTTGCAAGCCCGAAAGGTGATCGATCACTTCGCGCAACGACTTCGCCGCGTATACCGTTACGCCGTGAATGTACCCTGCCTCCTTGCGGTTGTCGTAGGGAACGATAAAGGTAGTGAACCCTTTGTCTCGTGCGGAAATCAACGACGGCAACACGCCCGTTACGGGGCGCAAATCGCCGTTCAGGGCAAGTTCGCCCAAAAACACCGTATCCGATACGTCGGCGACCAACTCGCCGTACGCCAACATCAAGCTGACAGCGACGGGCAAGTCGAAGGACGAACCTTCCTTTTTGACGTACGCCGGTGCGAGATTGACGGTGATCCTATGGGTAGGAAATTGTAGCAAGCTGTTCTTGACGGCACTTTTTACGCGCTCTTTCGATTCTTTCACAGCCGCGTCAGGTAAACCTACCATTTCGTAAGAGGGAAGTCCGCGCGATACGTCCGTTTCCACGGTAACGGCGACGCCCTCCAGTCCCGATAAAGCATAGCTTTGTACTTTGGCAATCATTCGTGTTTTCCCTACCTTATATATACTCCGATATTATTGTACCCTAAACGAGGAAAAAAGTAAACAGTTTCAAGGCAATTTTTTACAAAAAATATCCGTTCCCGTTCCAATTTTCTCCGCGCCCTTCCCGTTGTAGGCGCAACGCGGAGTTTCGCTCGCGTCGCGCGCGTGGCGTTCGCTCCCCTTGCCGTAGGCGTAGTGCGGAGTTGCGTGCGACTTGTCCTTGCGAGCGGCGCGTGGTGGTGAAAAACGGTCATTGCGAGCACAGCGTGGCAATCTCGTTTGCGATACCACCACAAGGAGATTGCTTCGTCGTTTCTCTCCTCGCAATGACAGCGCAAAAAAAACGCGGCGAACAACGATAACGTTGGAAATTATCCACCACTCTTCCCGTTTATCCTGCCGCGCAAACTCTATCTTTTCCGTTCCCCCGTTATTGCGAGCGTAGCGTGGCAATCTCATGCAGCACGGAACGTTCGCCGTCGTACACACGTCTGTTTTCCCGTCATTGCGAGCGCAGCGCGGCAATCTCGGTTGCGATACCACTACAAGGGATTGCTTCGTCGTTACACTCCTCGCAATGACAGCGCAAAAAAACGCGGCGAACAACGATAACGTTGGAAATTATCCACCACTCTTCCCGTTTATCCTGCCGCGCAAACTCCGTCTTTTCCGCTCCCCTTGTCATTGCGAGCGCGATACGGCAGCAAAACTCAACGCGCACCTGCCTATACCCAACGAAACTCAACGCATACCTGCCCCGTCGAGCAGCATAAAAAAAGAAACCTACCGCTGACTTTGGGTAGATTTCCTTTCTCGGATCGTCCGAAAGATATGTGCTTAAATTTTTTCCTTGACCTTGGCAGCCTTGCCCGTCAACGAGCGCAAATAGTAGAGCTTCGCTCTTCTTACCTTACCGCGTCTTACAACCGTGATGGATGCAATCTTCGGGGAGTGAAGAGGATAGGTCTTTTCTACGCCTACGCCGTAAGAGATATGACGAACGGTGAACGTTTCCGAAATACCGCCGTTTCTCTTCGCGATAACAACGCCCTCGAAATTTTGCACTCTTTCCTTGCCGCCTTCGATAATCTTGTAGCCGACCTTAATGGTATCGCCCACAGCGAAGGAAGGAACTTCTGCTTTTACGTTTTCCGCGTTGATAGCTTCAATCAATCCTTTCATGACTTTACTTACCTCCGTTATTTACGAAACGTTCATAACCTGCTGCATGATTCCTCACCATACCCAAAAAAAAGGCAGCGGAACGCTCGAAGTCAAGTGCTATTATATACGATTTCTCGTCGTTTGGCAAGCGTTTTTGCGCCGTTTTTCACAATTTTTTACGATTTTGCAAGATTTTATTTTTTTCGTTCTTCCCCGTTTTTCTATTGACATCTCCCACCGTTTGTTTTATAATGTTTATATCATTATCTTATGGAGATCGTTTATGGAATTTCTCATTCAAGGCTTCGCGGCGTTAGATCCGTTGCAAGTCGTCATGTGGTGCATCGGCGGATTGTTGATCTATTTGGCAATCGCGAAAGACATGGAACCCGCGTTGTTGTTGCCCATGGGCTTCGGCGCAATCCTCGTCAACCTCCCCCTCTCCCCCGTGATCGCCGACGGCGGCATTATCAAATCGCTCTTTGACGTCGGTATCAAGGCGAGCGAGGCAATGCCCCTCTTACTCTTTATCGGTATCGGCTGTATGATCGACTTCGGACCGCTACTCACCAACCCCAAACTCTTCGTGTTGGGCGGCGCGGCGCAACTCGGCATTTTCGTTACCATCATCTTGGCAGCCCTGATCGGCTTCCCCTTGAACGACGCCGCTTCTATCGGTATTATCGGCGCGGCGGACGGTCCTACGTCCATTCTCGTCGCTATGAAACTCGCGTCGAACTACGTCGGTCCGATCACCGTCGTGGCTTATTCGTACATGGCGTTGGTGCCCATCGTACAACCTGCCGTAGTGCGCCTTTGCACGACGAAAAAAGAACGGCTTATCAAAATGAAATACAGCGCGAAGCAGGTAACACCCCTCATGCGTATCCTCTTCCCCGTCATCGTAACGATTATTTCCGGACTGATCGCGCCCGACTCCCTTTCCCTCGTCGGCATGTTGATGTTCGGCAACCTGCTCCGCGAGTGCGGCGTACTGAAATCGTTATCCGAAACGGCGCAAACGACGTTCTCGAATATCATCACGCTCCTTCTCGGTATCACCATTTCCTTCCAAATGCAAGCGTCGCAATTTTTGAGTTTTGAAACGCTGATCATCATGGCACTCGGCTTATTCGCGTTCGTCTTCGACACCGTCGGCGGCGTACTGTGCGCAAAAGTGATGAACCTGTTCAGCAAGGAAAAAATCAACCCCATGCTGGGTGCGGCAGGCATTTCCGCGTTCCCGATGGCGGCGCGCGTCGTAGAGAAAATGGGTATCAAAGAAGATCCGTCCAACCACTTGCTTATGCACGCGGTCGGCGCGAACGTTTCCGGTCAAATCGCGTCCGCGATCGTCGGCGGTTTGATTATCGGTTTGGTATTATAAAGGAGGTCGCTCATGCAAGTTTTTCAGTTGTTGGCTTTTGAAAATTTAACTCCGTTGAATTGGGAGGTCGTGTTACAAGCCCTGACGATTTTATGGCAAGGTCTGCTTGCAATCTTCGTCGTAATCGGTTTAATCGTCCTCGCCGTAAAAATCACGAACTACGTAATCAACACCCTCACCGCGCGCGCTGCGGTACGCCGCGAAGAAGAACGGGAGGACGACGAACGAAAATAACCGTCGCCCCACCCCAACGCAAAAGATACAGCCGACGACTTCGTCGGCTTTCTTCTCAAAAATCGGAATTATGACTACACTACTTATCAAACTCTTTATCGGCAAAAACGCCGACGCACGCGACGCGCGCGTACGCGGCAAATACGCTTCCTTGGCAGGATTCACGGGCATTATCGCCAATCTTTTATTGTTTGCGTGCAAACTTACGTTAGGTATCCTCGCCGCTTCCGTCGCCATTATCGCGGACGCTTTCAACAACGTTTCCGACGCAGGCTCGGCGATCGTTACCCTGATCGGCTTCCGTTTGGCAAGCAAGCCCGTAGACAAAGAACACCCCTTGGGACACGGCAGGTTAGAATACGTAACGGGCTTTATCGTCGATATGTTGATTATCTTGGTCGGGTTCGAGTTGTTAAAATCGTCTATCGATAAAATTATCAACCCCGTCCTGCCCGAAGTGGGCGCGATCACCGTAATTCTTCTGCTCGTCGCGATTGCCGTAAAAATTTGGTTGTTTTTCTTCTATAAGCGGATCGCCGCTACGATCGATTCTTCCGCGCTTTCCGCTTCCGCGGCGGACAGCTTGACGGACAGCGTCGCCACGACGCTCGTACTCGTCGCCGCGATCGTCGGCAAATACACGGGCGTCGGAATCGACGGCTGGGCAGGTATTCTCGTCGCCGCGTTCATTTTGTTTACGGGCGTCAAAGCCGCCAAGGAAACGATCGACTTGCTCCTCGGCACGCCCCCCGATCCCTCCTTTATCCAAGACATCTACTCGTTTGCCAAAAACTATACCAAAATCGTCGGTATCCACGACGTTATGGTACACGATTACGGTCCGGGCAGGCAAATCGTATCCTTTCACGCCGAAGTGCCGTCCGATTCGGACATCAATATCGCGCACGAGGAAGTGGACGCGTTGGAACGGGATATGCACGAAAAATTCGGCTGTATCGTTACCGTGCATTTAGATCCGATCGTCGTCGGCGACGAAACGGTAAACGAACTCCGCGCGCTTGCCGAGCGTTCAGCAAAAGCGGTCAATCCCGATTACACCATTCACGATTTTCGCATGACGAAGGGCGAACGCTCCTTTAACCTGATTTTCGATTTGGTGCTCCCGGGCGACGATCCCACGCCGCCGAGTGAGGCGGAAAAAGCCGTCGCCGCGAAGATACGCGAAGAAAACCCGAATTGTTTTTGCGTCATTCGGGTCGAGCACCCCTTCGTATAACCCACCGCAAAGCATATACGAACGCGCCGCGTTCTCCCCACTCTTCGGGAAAACGCGGCGCGTTTTTTCTTTTTTCGTAATCGATTAGCGAATGAAATTCGTACGAATTTTATTCTCCCGTTGCGGTTGCAAGCCCTGCTCCTTTCCCAACGCAATACAGCGCAACAACCACGCCATATTGTTCCCCAACAGGCGCATCGTTTGCAAGCCCTCTTCGTCCTTTTCCACGTCCGTCGGCGCGTTATTCGCACCGTGCACGCCGTTCCAGTAATTCGCCGATACGACGGGCATATTGTTGATCGTAAAGTATTTGTTCAAGACGTCGAACGTCGCCACCGTGCCCGCTCTACGCGCGCTTGCCACCGCAGCCGCAGGCTTGAACGCCATCTCCTTCGACGCGCTGTAAAACAGACGATCCATAAAGCTGATCATCGCGCCCGACGGCGAAGCGTAATATACGGGCGAACCGAACACGAATCCGTCGGCGGTTTTCGCCTTTTCCGCAAACGCGTTTACGCTATCCTCTTGCACGCATTTTCCGAGTTTTCCACACGCCGCGCAAGCCAAACAGCCGCCCTTGATGTTCCCGATCGCAAAGATCTCCGTTTCCACGCCGTTGTCGTTCAACGCGCGCGCCACCTCTTCCAACGCCCTGTTCGTGCAACCGTGCTTGTGCGGACTTCCGTTCACCAACAATACTTTCATTTTTTTCTCTACTCCTTTCGCCCGCCGGCGTTCAAAATCGTTAAACATTGTCGAAACGCCGTCGGCAACGATACCGACTCGGCAATTTCTTCTATCGAATAGGTATCGAACGGCGCACTCTCCGTCCATACCCGTACGCAAGTGATTTCCCAACGAATATGCGTGAATATATGGGTATATTTTTTACGCGCGATTTCCGTGAACGCATACACGCCCCACTCGTTCAACACTTCTTCCGCCCTTTCGCCACGGCTTCGCACGTACGACGGCAACTCGTTCATACCCCGAAGTACGCCCTCTTCGCGCCGACGAATACATATTCCCTGCGGCGTTTCTATCACGAAAACGTACACTTCTTCTTCCTGTTTGGCTTTCTTTTGCGGCATCACGGGATATTCCCCCTGCACGCCGTCCGCGTACGCCGCGCACGTATCTCGAAGGGGACACGCCGCGCAATCGGGCATTTTCGGCTTACACACCAACGCACCCAACTCGAATAAGCTTTGCGTAAACGCCGCGCACCCTTCGCCGCGCGGCGGATATACCGCCGTCAATTCCTCGCGCAACGCCGCCCTGCGCCGCGTATCGTTCACGGGCGTATCGTCCTTTTGCCAGCGCGCCAACACGCGCAATACGTTCCCGTCCACCGCCGCCGCCCGTTCACCGAACGCAATCGACGCAATCGCGCCTGCGGTATATTCTCCCACGCCCACAAGCGTTTGTAACGTCCGTACGTCGCGCGGAAACACTCCGTCGAACTCCGCGACGATCGTTTTCGCCGCCTTTTGCATATTCCGTACGCGGCTATAATATCCCAAGCCTTCCCACAATTTCAGCAACCGTTCCTCGTCGCACCGCACCAAGTCTTCCACAGTCGGCAACGCCGCCGTGAACCGCTCGTAATACCCCTTGACCGCTTCGACGCGCGTTTGTTGCAACATAATCTCGGACACCCACACGGCGTACGGCGTCGGCTCGTTCCGCCACGGTAACGCGCGCTTGTGCTCTTCGTACCACGCCAACAACGGCTCGACGATCGCACGCAAATCGGTTGCGCGCATTATTCGTCCGCCCTCGTCGCCAACTCGTTCTCCGACGGCAAAAGGGAGTTCAAATAGATCACCGTTTCGGTAAACGACGGTGCGGAAGGGAAATGGAGTACCGTAGGCAACGACAAAGACGAATCGTCCTGCACGTACGTAACGTCGGCAACGCCGTCCTCGCGCGTCGTTACCAAACAACCGCCCACGCCCACGAACGCACCGGGATAGCCGCTGAAAATACTCTTCCTAAGTTCCACGCCCGTGATCACAGCCACGTTGTTCCGCCTCGTCAACGCCTCGAAAAAGACGCGGTATTCTTCCAAATCGCCGTTCGTATTACCACCGACGAGTTCTTCCAAACCGTCCAAAATCAAAAAGAGTTTGGGATACCCTGCGCCCGATTGTTGCATACGCATCAAGTCTTTCACGCAGGCGAGCGCGGCGTTCACGTCCGCTTTCGTGCGGATAAAGGGCGCGGTGATGTCCAACGTTTGTAAGCGGAACGCCTCGCCGTAGTCGGGACGGGGCGAAATCACCAAAAAATTCACTTCCGAACGTTCGTATAAACAGGATAACGTCGCCACGACGCGCTTGATAAACGCCGTACGCTTCGGACCCGTTACGCAAAGTTGGCGCAGGGCAAACGGAACGTTTTTCTTCCACGCCGTTACGACGTTCCCCACGCTGTCCGTGCCGAGCGGCACACCGTTTTTCAAATTTTCCAGCCCGTTCTCCTCTTGCGAGTATCGGGATAACAGTTCTAAAAACTCTTCCGTTCGCACGATCGTTTTCTCCTTTCTGCCTTTCGTATAAGTATACTATAAAACGCGCCGTTTGTCAACCCCGTAAAAAAGAATACGCCGCGAAAATTCCTCTTCGCGGCGTCGTTGTATTCCGTTTATGCGTAAGTCGTAAAATACGCTTGATTGTTAAAGGTGATCCCCACCGTTACCTCGTCCTTTTGCTCGTTCAGTCCGTCGCGCAGCACGGTGATCGCGATCGTATCGCCGAAACGCACCTGCCACAAAAGATCGATCAGATAAAAATTCCGCGTCAACTCCGTCGTTACGCCGCCGATCGTTACCGATTGCAACACGTCGCCCACCTTCAACTTTCCGTCCGCCGCTTTGCCCTTCTCAATCTCATAGATATACGTCGTGTTCTTCACCGACAACTTCCCGTTCTCGTCAAGGTACATCGACGATTCTAACACCGTCGTCGTAACCCCCAGCGTCGCGCGATAGCCGTAACCTGCCTGCCCGAACGTAATTTGTTTGGCGATATTTTGCAAGAGATATTTCACCATCGTGATCGGCAACGCGTAGCACACGTTGTCGGTATCTTCTTCCACGTTCTTGGCGTTCGTGATCCCGATCAGCTCGCCCTCCAAATTAAATAAGCCGCCGCCCGAGTTGCCGTGGTTCACCGCGGCGTCCGTACGCATAACGCGGCAGGACACGTTGCGCTTCGCGTCGTCCAACGCCGACATGACAATCGTTTCCGAATCGACGGAGAGAATCCCCGACGTTACCGAAACACCCAAGCCGTTCGCATTTCCGATCGCGTACGTCTTCTCGCCCACCGTTACGTCGTTAGAATCGCCGAGCGTCGCCGCCGTCAACGCGCCCGTACGCACCTTTTCGCTACCCGTTACCCGTAACAACGCGATATCGTAATCCATCGCGCCGCCGATATACGTAGCCTTGATTCCGTAGCCCGTATCGTCCTTGCCCGTCGTCGTATCAAAGCCGACGATCTCGCCGTAGGGATAAAGATAAATGTTTTTAGAGAAACCGCCGTTCGCAGCCTCGCCGTCGTAGATTACGTGATAATTCGTTACGATATACGCCGTGCCGCTGTTCTTGTTGACGTCAAGCACGACGCCGCTACCGCCTGCCGAGCTGAGTCCGTTCGACTTGTTAAAGCTGCAAAAGATACTCACAACGCTCGTTACGTTCTTGGCGATCGTTTGGGTATCGTTCTGCGCAGGCAAATCGAATTGCAACGATTGAATCCATTCGTACTTCGTACCCTGGAAGCCTTCGGCGACGGCGGCGTTGTATAAATCGTCCACCGTAACGTTTTCGCCGTCCTGACCGTCTTTGCCGTGCAAGCTGTTCAACCATTCCTCTTCCGTACCCTCGAAGCCGTTTTTCACGGCGATATCGTAGGCGTTGATCACCTGCTGATTGCAAGCGGAAAACGACAACGCCGACACGACCGTCGTTACAGCGCAAAGGCAACAAAGCGTTTTCTTGATCCAACTTCTCATATCTAAAAATCCTCTTCCCTCGTTTTTATTCTATTATATAGTATATTGCGTATTTTCGTTAAGAAAATTAAAAAAGCTTGAAAATCTCGTGAAAAGCTTACAGCGTTTCCAACTCGTCCAACGTCAAATGGAAGGACGGAATGAAATTTTCAAAGAAATACTCGACTTCGGGCATATTTCGCGCGTGCAAATCTGCTTCTATACTCTCCTTTGCCTTGGAAAATTCGTGATTGCCGCTGCGGAGTTCTTCCAAGCACTTGATATAGGCAGCCAAGCGATCGGCGGCTTTGACGAAGCGGTATTCCACGCTGTCCTCGTCCGCCAATACGAAGGGGGAAATCGCGCCCTGCATCTCCGTCGGCAGACCCTGCAACATTTTTTCGCACGCGTTCTTTTCCAACGCTTTATACGCGCCCTGTATGTTGCGGTTGTAATATTTAATCGGCGTGGGCAAATCGCCCGTCATCACTTCGCTCGTTTCGTGATACACGGCGTACAGCACCGTTTTCAAAACGTCCGCCTTGCCGCCGTACACTTCGTTATGCACGGTTACGAGGGCGTGCGCCAACACCGCGACCGATTGCGAATGTTCCATGATGTTCTCTTCGCGAACGGAGCGCATCAACTGCCAACGCTTGATATATTTCATTCTGTCCAAGTAGGCGTAAAAATCGAAACGCATAATTTTTTCTCCTTATTTTGCTTGACTTTATCGATATAGTGTGGTATACTGACGATACTAAAAATCAAATATCCGTCGTGGGTGCTTTTTAACGAAGGCTGAGATTATACCATTTGAATCGGCAAGGTAATACTTGAGCGAAAGATAGACGTTTGTCATACGCGGAACTTTTCCGCGTTTCCAAGTTGTAATTTTGCACTCCGCGCGCGTTGCGATCGGGAGTGTTTTTCTTTTTTGGAAAATGCGTACGACGGAGAAGGAGTGTCTTATGTTTCTCTATTCCCTTTTAGAAGTGAGCGAAGAAGCTACGGATATCGTCAAATGGATTTCCGTCGGCGCAGTCGTTCTCCTCGTCGCGATCGTCGCCCTCATCGGCGTTTTGCGGAAAAAGCAATATACCGCGAAACGGCTCGCCTTCGGCGGCGTTTGCGTGGCGACGTCCTTTACCCTTGCGGTATTCAAGATCCCCACCATCGAAAGCGGCGGCTCGATCACCTTCGCGTCCTTCGTGCCCATTATGCTCTACGCCTATTTCTACGGCGTAGGCGACGGACTGCTCGTCGGGTTGATACACGGTCTACTCAATTTCATCGAAGATCCGTATATTCTCACACCTGCCACCTTCGTTTTCGATTATCTCCTCGCGTTCGCTTCAATCGGCGTCATGGGTCTATTCGGCAAATTGCGTCGTGAACGCAAGCAAGTAGCTCCCCTCGTTTGGGGTTGTATCGCCGTGTACGCCCTGCGGTTTATCAGCCATTTTTGTTCGGGCGTTATCTTCTTCCTCAACGACGCCGTTTGGGTCGAATTCCCTGCGTGGGCAACGGCAAACGCCTTTATCTATTCCTTCCTCTATCAATGTATCTATTTGCCTGCCGATTGCCTCATCGCCGTACTCGCGCTGATTACACTCGCGAAAACGGGCGCGCTCGACGCACTCGAAAAGCAAATGAAAATAGACAAGAAAGCTTAATATACGGCGACTTGGTCAAAGACGGTCTTATCCACGATCAACTTTTTCGACGGGATATCCACCTTTTTCACGACGCCCTTTACGGCAGGAAAGAGTATCTTCTTTCCTGCTTTTTCTATCGTATACACGTCGGAGGACAAAAGCGAAATATCCGTTACCGTACCCAACTCTTCGCCCTCTTCCGTTTCGCAGCGCAGCCCGATCATATCGACGATATAATATTGTCCCTCTTCCAAAGGGGGGGCGTCGTCACGCTCGCCCTCGACGAGCTTTCCGCGCAACGTTTCCGCGGCGTTGCGGTCGGGTACGCCGCGCAAACCTACGTACGCCGCGCCGTCCGTGCCGACGCGGAAGGACAAAATTTTATACGCCGTGCCGTCGATATACAGCGTCTTGAACGCCTTGACGTCCTCCGGATAATCGGTAAACGTTTTGATTTTCAACTCACCGCGAATCCCCTGCGGCTTCAATACCTCGGCGATCACTAATCTTTCCATACTTGCACCTCGCTTTTCATAAAATGCCAAAAAAAGGCTTCCGCTCGTGAAAGCCTTTTTTATGTCGTTACGGAATCGTTTTGCTTATTCCGCGTCGTCGCTGTCTACCGCGTCGCCGCCGCGCTCGCGAATTTCCACGACGTATCTCTTGCTGCTTGCCGGCGTTGCCGCACGGACGATAGTACGCATTGCTTTCGCAATTTTGCCTTGCTTGCCGATCACTTTACCCATATCCGACGGGGAAAGCACGACGGTAACTTCGATTACGCGATCCTTTTCGTTGACTTCGTATTCGACGTTCTCCTTGTCTTCGGCAAACTGCTCTACAATGTACTTAATTAAATCAAGCATGATACTTCTCCCCTACGCAGAACTTACGCTTTTTTCTTCGTCTTGGTCTTTGCTGCGCTGAGTTTGGTCGATTTTTCCATAGCACCCGTCTTTACGAGCAAGTTCTTAACCGTTTCGGTGGGTTGAACACCCTTGGAAAGCCAGTTCTTCGCCTTTTCAACGTCGATCGTCAATTCGATCGGATCGCAGGTGGGACGATAGTGGCCAACGCAGTCGATATATTCGCCCGTTGCTGCCTTTCTGCTGTCCACGACTACCACACGGTAGATAGGGTTCTTCTTGTCGCCAAGTCTCAAAAGTCTCATTTTAACCATAATAAATACCTCCAAAGTATATCTTGTTTTTTATTTTTTTCGCCTTGCGGCGTTGGTAACTTTTTTATCGCCGCGCCGTAGCGTCGGCTGTTTTTTAGAAGGGCAAGCGGAATTTTCCTTTGCCGCCTTTGAGTTGTTTCATCAACAATTTCGTTTGCTCGAATTGCTTTAACAACTGATTGATTTCCTGCACGGAAGTGCCCGATCCCGCCGCGATACGGCGTTTCCGACGACTGTCGATGATCGACGGGTTATCCCGTTCTTGCTTCGTCATGGAAAGAATGATCGCCTTCGTGCGTTCCATTCTCTTCTCGTCCACGTCGCCTTCGTTGACTTTCAGTTTGTTCGCGCCCGGCAACATAGACAACATCGCCTGCGCGCCGCCCATCTTTTTCATCATGGCAAACTGCTCTAAATAATCGGACAGCGTAAAGCTATTGGCGAGCATTTTCTTTTGCATTTTCTTGGCGTCCTCTTCGGTGATCGCCTGTTGCGCTTTCTCGATCAGGGAAAGCACGTCGCCCATGCCCAAAATTCTCGACGCCATACGTTCGGGATAGAACGGCTCTAAATCGGTCAGTTTCTCGCCCACGCCAATAAACTTGATCGGCTTGCCCGTTACCGCCTTGATCGACAAGCACGCACCGCCGCGCGTATCACCGTCCAACTTCGTCAAGATCACGCCCGTTACGTCCAGCCGTGCATTAAACGTATCGGCGACGTTGACGGCTTCTTGCCCCGTCATGGCGTCTACGACGAGCAACGTTTCCGTTACTTCCACTTCTTTCTTGACGTTCTCTAACTCCTGCATCAGCGTTTCGTCGATTTGCAAACGCCCTGCCGTATCCAAAATCACCGTGTCGTAGTTCATGGAGCGCGCGTATTCGATCGCCTGCTTCGCCGTTTTTACGGGGCTTTGCGTGCCTTTCTCGAACACTTCCACGCCTGCGTTTCCGCCGACCACTTTCAACTGCGCAATCGCCGCGGGGCGGTAGATATCCCCTGCTACGAGCAACGGTTTTTTGCCTTGTTTTTTCAGGTGCAACGCCAACTTTCCGCAAAGCGTCGTTTTACCTGCGCCCTGCAAACCGCACATCATAATGACGGTGGGGAGCTTCGGCGACACTTCCAGCTTCGCGTTCTTGCTGCCCATAAGCGCGATCAACTCTTCGTTGACAATCTTGATAACCTGCTGCGCAGGGTTCAAGGAGGATAAAATCTCCTGTCCGACCGCCTTTTCGGAAACTTCCGCGATAAATTGCTTCGCCACGCGCAAGTTGACGTCCGCTTCCAACAACGCCACGCGCACTTCGCGCATCGCGCCGCGGATCTCCAACTCCGTCAGCTTCCCTTTCTTCGTCAGCTTGGAAAATATATGGTTAAGTCTTTCCGATAATGAACCGAATAACGCCATTGCACTCTCCTTATTCCCCGTCCGAAACGTCCTCGGATACGTTCGACGAATTTTGCACGCCGCGCAAACGGAGTTGCAACTCGTTCAAGCTCGAACGCATTTGCGGTTGCGATTCCGCCGTCGCCTCGATCCAACGCTCCGTTTCCGTAGCGTAGGCGGAATACTCTTTCGACAGCCCGTCCAACGCACGCAAAAAACCGAGCTTTTCCTCGTACGCGACCAACTGTTTACGGCTCTTATGCAAACAATCGGACACGCTTTGCCTCGAAACGTTCTTTTGCTCGGCAATCTCACCCAACGAAAGATCGAAATTGAAATATAGATCGGTGATTTCCCGTTGCGTTGCCGTCAGCAAAGGCGAATAGGTATCCCAAAGCCGAAGAAATTGTACGTCGTCCTTCATAGCAGCCCCCTTTGCGTATACGTATTATACACCATCTCCGCCCTGCCTGTCAAGCATTTTTACTTGACAGTGAAACTTTTTTATCGATTTTGCTAAATATTTTTCACGGTGCGCAAGACGGCGGCGAAAACGCAAGTATTTCAACGTATTCGCCCGTTGTTGCAGGCTTCGAAAATCATAAGATTTTTAGATATTCGTCCAGCCTTGCGTTGATATATTCGGCAAACAGCTTGGTCATCGCCGACAAGTCTTTTTTCACGTGATAGGCGTCGAACGCGTCGTAATATCGTTTTCTCGTCCTTATCGTCGTCAGGCGAACAATTGCAACACATCCACCAACACGGCGAACCCGAACAACACGATCAGTCCCACGAAATGAATGACCGCTTCCACTTTGCGGTTGACGGGCTTTTTCCGTATCCATTCGATCAGGCAAAAAATCACTTTGCTGCCGTCGAGGGCAGGGATCGGCAACAGGTTGAACACGGCGAGGTTTACGCCGATAAACGCCGCGATATTCAGCAGCGGCAACACTCCAGCCGAAGCGATCTCCGACGTCATTTTGATCGTCGCCACCGGACCGCCCATCGACTGAATAGACAATCGCCCCGTGATCAATTCGCCGAGCGAACGCAACACCGTACCGCCGATTTTCCAAGAATAGACGGTTGCCGAGCCGATCGTTTCCCAAAACCCCGTCTTCATCGTAACCGAACCGAAGCCGTACTGCGTTTGATCTAAACCGAACGCCGTCAGTACGCCATCCGTTTGCGTCATGCTGGAAAAGTTGCAATCCGTTTGCAAGGCAACAATCAAGTCCTGCCGTTGCCAAACTCGATTTTCGTCGCGGCGCAAAATCGCCACCGACACTTCGTCGCCCTCTTTTTTGCCCGACAAAATATCCACGTAATCGGTTGCCATATAAATATCCTTGCCGTCCACCGACAACACGATATCCCCTGCGCACAGCCCCGTCGCGCTTGCCGTCGGCGTTTCCACCGCGCTACCGATATACGAGTGTATACGCCCGAACGAGGCAAACATCACGAACAGCAACACGAGTGCCAACAGATAGTTCATCGTCGCGCCTGCCACCAACACGATAATTCGTTTCCAAGGGGCTTGCTCGTTAAAGCGCACGCCCTGCGGTTCGGGATACTCCCCGTCCGCGGCAGTTTTTTCGGACGACTCCTCGAACGGTTCGTCCTGCGGTTCGTCGTCCTCGTCCTCGCCGTCGAACGCGCAATAGCCGCCGAGCGGTATGATCCGCAAGGCGAACAATTCGCCCGTCTTTTTGCTGCGCCGCTTAAAAACGGCAGGGCCGAACCCCACCGCAAATTCGTTTATCTTAAACCGAAGCGCCTTCCCTGCCAAATAGTGCCCGAATTCGTGAATGGTAACCATAGCCAACAACACGGCTACGGCAAGCAATACGCTGCCGACGCTCTGCATAAACGCGCCGAAATCTACCGCCAAGATCGTATTTATCAATACCATCTTTCCCTCCGTCTTATCCGTTTATCAAGTGCGCGACGCCACGTATTCGCGCGCCAACGCCCTCGCCCGTTCGTCCGTCTGCACCAACGCTTCGTAGCTATCGGGTGCGAGCCGTTCCGTCTTTTCAAGCGCGTACCGAATGGTATCCGCAATGCCGAGGAAGGACAGTTTTTCCTGCAAGAAAGCGTGCACCGCCACTTCGCCCGCGCCGTTCAGCGCACAGGCGTAGTTATCCCCCTGTTCCGCCGCCGTCAACGCCAAATCGTAACAGGGGAACGCCTTGCGTTCCAACGGCAAAAAGCGCAACGAACCGAGTTTTTCAAAGTCCATCGGCGGCAACGCGCACGGCAAGCGATCGGGATAGGTCAACGCCAACTGAATGGGCAACTCCATCGTAGGATAGCTCATTTGCGCCAAAATGCCGTTGTCCTCGAACTCCACCATAGAATGGATAATGCTTTCAGGTTGCACTACTGTATGAATTTTATCGATCGAAGTATCGTACAGCCATTTCGCCTCGATCACCTCGAACCCTTTGTTGAGTAGCGTCGCGCTGTCCACAGTGATTTTTGCACCCATTTTCCAAGTGGGGTGTTTCAACGCCGACGACGGCGTTACCGCGCGCAACTGCTCTTGCGTATACCCGTAGAACGGACCGCCGCTCGCCGTGATGATCAACCGCTTGAAGGGCGCGTTCAAACGGAAATGGAGGGCTTGCCACAACGCCGAATGTTCGCTGTCAATCGGAACGATCTCCACTCCTTTTTCCTTGACTTCGCGCATTACCAGCGCGCCGCCGCACACGAGCGTTTCCTTGTTGGCGAGTGCCAACCGCTTCCCCTCGGCGATCGCACGGAGGGAATAACGCAAACCTGCGAAACCCGTAGCCGCAACCACGGCGGTATCTCCGTAGCACACGCCCTCTTCCGCCGCCCGTTTACCGTGGGCGAATTTTACGCCGCTCGGCATTTCCTTTTCGATCCGCTTTGCCGCGTTTTCGTCGGCAAGTGCCGCGTATTCCGGACGGAACTCGCGCACCTGTTGCAAAAACGCTTCTGCGGAAGCGTTCGCAACCAAACTTTTGATCTTAAATTCGTTCGGGTGGTTGCGTACCACGTTGCACGTTTGCACGCCGATAGAACCCGTCGAACCGATCAGCGAAATCTCACGCATATAGCCCACTCCTCACGCCGCTTAGATGAACGGCCAAATAATCATTCTCACGAAGACGAAGGAAAGATATACCGCCATCGTCGAGAACAGCGTACCGTCGATACGATCCAACACGCCGCCGTGTCCGGGCATAATCGTGCCCATGTCCTTGATATTCAACTGCCGCTTAATACTGCTCTCCACGAGATCGCCGAAAATCGCGGCGGCAGCCGTTAAAAAGCCGATAATGAAATAGACGGGCAACCACAGCCCCATCGTTTGGAAGCTGCCCACGATCGCACTGTACGCCACGTAGATGATACCGCCAGCCAACAAACCGCCGATCAGTCCGCCGATCGCACCGACGACCGTCTTTTTGGGGCTCAACTTCGGCGCGAGTTTGCGCGGATATTTCTTACCCAAGCAACGTCCCACGAAGAACGCCACGCAATCGGCGACGGGCGACGCGACGAAGATGAACAAAATCATCAAATCGCTGTTGAACGCGTACGCAGGCGTACCGGGCAACGCACCCTCCAAAACGGGCACGTGGTTCGCGTTGACGAGCATACACAACAACAACGTGGGGTATACCGCCGCCAAAAAGGACGTTCCCACGCTTTGCAGACTCGTTTTGTCGTTGCACACGACGAGGAGTACCAACAGCGCGACGGCAAGCACGAAGAACAAAATGCTGACGACGTGCAAGCCATATTGCCGTCCGTTCAATCCCAAGATACCGCTTTCGAAGATCGCAGCGAGTGGAATGGCTAAACAGCTGAATACGGTAACGATCACCCGTTCGGGCTTCGTCATATTTCCTTTGTTCGCGCGCACCATTTCGTACGTACCGACGATAGCGCAAAACCATATAAACAGATCGAAACATAAATCGTGCACGAATATTTTAAGCAAATAGAATACCAGCAATATCGCCACGTATACGATCCCTGAAATTACTCTTTTCTTCATTGTTTTTTTCTACCTTATTTAGCAAACGGGTACGTGTCGAATTGATTTCAACGCATACCTGCCCACCCCGTTTTTTACTTTTTTAACTGTTCGTCCGTCTTTCCGAACCGACGCGTTCGTTTGGAGAACCATACGATCGCCTCGTCCAACGCACGGTTGGAAAAATCGGGGAATAAACGTTTGGAAAAATATAACTCGGCGTACGCCGCTTGATATAAAAGGAAATTCGACAACCGACACTCTTTACCCGTTCGGATCACCAAATCGGGATCGGGTTGCCCTTCGGTATACAAGAGGTTGGAAAAACTTTCCTCCGTTACCCGTTCGCCCGATTGCACCGCACGATTGACCGCACGGACGATCTCCGCACGCGAACCGTAGCCGAACGCGAAGTTTAACTCCCGTCCGTCCTTGGCGTATTTTTCCGTTTCCGCCGCACACGCCGTCAGGGTGTCCTGCACGTCCTGCGGCAAGGGGGAAATATCCCCGACGATACGCAACCGCACGCCGCGCGAACAAATATTGCGCATATACTCGGCAAAGTAGTTGCGAACGAGGTTGTAAAGCCCCTCCAATTCCACCTGCGGACGGCGCAAATTTTCCGTGGAAAGCGCGTATACCGTTACGTACGGTATGCCGACGTCGTACGCGTGCTCCAAGAGGGCGATCATTCGTTTCATGCCCTGTTGGTGTCCCATCGAACGCGGCAAACAACGCCTCTTCGCCCAACGCCCGTTTCCGTCCATAATCAAGGCAATATGTTGCGGAATACGCACGCCTGCTTTTATTTTATTCCCAAACATAGCTTATATAGACATCAATTCCTTTTCTTTTGCGGAAATAATCGTTTCCAACGTCGCCATGTATCCGGAAACGGACTTTTCCACGTCCGCTTCGCAGCCCGACGCCTCGTCTTCGGACAACTCTTTCGCCGTCTTCAACTTCTTGATGACGTCCATCGCCTCTCTACGGTGATTTCTCACCGCAACTTTCGCGTCTTCGCCCATCTTCTTCGCTTGCTTTGCAAGTTCCTTTCTGCGCTCTTCCGTCATCACGGGGAATACCAAACGGATCACATTGCCGTCGTTCGAGGGCGTCAAACCGATATTCGATTGCAAAATCGCCTTTTCCACCGCTTTCAACAGCGATTTATCCCAAAGGTTGATTTGCAAACATCTCGCGTCCAAAGCGGAAACGTTGCCCAGTTCGATCAACTTGCTCATGCCGCCGTACGCTT
The DNA here is from genome assembly GCA_964504025.1 of uncultured Clostridia bacterium. Classification (GTDB taxonomy): domain Bacteria; phylum Bacillota; class Clostridia; order Christensenellales; family Borkfalkiaceae; genus Scatosoma. The sequence continues at coordinate 2,310 of CAZDCO010000003.1, read as the reverse complement.
CCACTTCGATCTTATCCAAAATCTTCGGGTTCGCTCTACCCGTACGCAGCGCGCCGTAATCGCTCTCCAAAGCCTTGATCGAGTTTTCCGACTTCTCTTCCAATTCTAACATCATCTCTTCAATTTTTTCGTTCTCTAACATATTCGTTCTCCTTATATTTCGCTATACTTTTTCCGTAGTTACACTTTGATAATCGTACCCAAACTCTCGCCGCATACCGCGCGCACGATCGAGTTCTCCTCGTTCAAACCGAACGCCAAAGTGGGCACGTCGTTTTCCATACACATCGTCGCGGCGGTGAAATCGATCACCTTCAAACCGCGATTGATGATGTCGGCGTATTTCAGCTCTTCGTATTTCTTCGCGGCAGGGTTCGTTTTGGGATCGGAATCGTAAATGCCGTCCACGTTCTTCGCCATCAACAGAATGTCCGCGTCGATTTCGCACGCGCGGAGTGCCGCCGCCGTATCGGTGGAGCAATAGGGGTTGCCCGTACCGCACGCAAAGATGACGATTCTGCCCATTTCAAAATGGCGGAGCGCCTTACGCAAAATGAACGGTTCAGCCAGCGATACCATATCCAACGCCGTTTGTACGCGAACGGGAACGCCCCGTTGTTCGATCGCGTCCATCATCGCGAGCGAGTTCATAACCGTCGCCAACATACCCATGTGATCCGCCGTCGTTCTGTCCATATTCGTGCCCTGACGACCGCGCCAGAAGTTGCCGCCGCCGATGACCAAGCCGACCTGTACGCCCATGTTGTGAATTTTTACGATTTGATCCACGACGGGAGCAATGATTTCGTGATTGAGTCCGAACCGTTGATCGCCTGCCAACGCCTCACCGGAAAGCTTTAACAGTACGCGTTTGTAAATAGGTTGCATAGTTGTTTCTCCTTAGCATTTTCTATCGTACGAATTTTCTATCAAATAAAAGCGAGTACGCTCTTTCATTTCTTTTTTATGCGAGTTTGCGCGTTCGCCCTTTACGGTGCGCGCGACTTACAAAGTCGATTTTCTCGTCTTCCCCTCTGTCATTGCGAGGAGTTCCACGCCGAAGCAATCTCACGTTACGTTACCGAACACCGAGATTGCCACGCGGCTTTTGCCGCTCGCAATGACGACGCGGTGGTTTACACGGCACGGAGCCGTTGCGCGTTCGCCCTTTACGGTGCGCGCACGCCGCACGGCAAATTATGCCGCAAACTCCTGCGTATATTATAACACATTCTTTCAAAGAAAGCTATACTATTTCAGGAAAAAGTGGGTGAAAATTAGAAAAATTTTACCTTTTCCGCCCGAACCACGCGAAAAAGCGCGTTTTTCGGGCAAACGAATACCGCGTCCCTTTTGCGGAGCGCGGTACGCGATATTATACGATTTTTTCGCGAACGGTTTAGTTCTTTGCCGCAGCAACTTGCTTAGCAATTTCTTCGCCGAAATCTTCGCTCTTCTTTTCCAAGCCTTCGCCCATTACGAAGAAAGCGTAACGGTTGATTGCGGTGTTGCCGGCTTTTACCAAATCGCAAACCTTTTTGGAATCGTCCTTGATAAACGCTTGTTCCAAAAGACAGTTCTCTTCGTAGAACTTCTTGATTCTACCCATAACCATCTTTTCAGCGATCGCTTCGGGCTTGCCTTCGTTGATCGCTTGTTGCTTCAACACGGTCTTTTCCTTTTCCAACGTTTCCGCGGAAACTTCGTCCTTCGTCAAGTATGCAGGCTTCGTGAACGCTACTTGCAACGTTACGTCGTGCGCAACTTCTTTCGCCGCGTCCGTTGCTTCGCCTGCCATATCCAACATTACGCCCAACTTGCCGCCGAGGTGAATGTAGCTTGCAAGGAAACCGTCGGTCGTGTATTTCACGAAACGACGAACGGCAATCTTTTCACCGATAACGGCGATCTTGCCCTTCAAATATTCTTCTACGGTAGCACCCTCGTACGCGCAAGCCAAAAGTGCGTCTACGTTTTCGGGGTTCTCCTTGATGATTACTTTTGCTACTTCGTTTGCAATGTCGGTGAATTGAGGGTTCTTCGCAACGAAGTCGGATTCGCAGTTCAATTCTACGAGGACGCCCGTGTTGCCTTCGATATAGCAAGCAACGATACCCTCGGCAGCGATACGAGCCGCTTTCTTTTCCGCTTTCGCAATGCCTCTTTCTCTCAAAATGTCCGTCGCTTTCGCCATATCGCCGTCAGCGTCCGTCAAAGCCTTCTTACAGTCCATTACGCCTGCGCCCGTCTTTTCACGAAGCGCCATTACGTCTTTTGCGGTAAATGCCATAATAGTATTCTCCTTTCTGT
>CAZDCO010000002.1:12005-65935 GCA_964504025.1 uncultured Clostridia bacterium | reverse complement strand
ATATGAAAAACATGTTCACCTTGCTTAGACATCCCTTTTTCAAAGTGATAACCTAATAATCCGCCATCTTCCTCGCTAAATCGCTTTCGCGTTTATGACCTAAATCTATATGCCCCAATTCGTGCATAAGAGTAAATCTTATTCGATTTAACGGTTTCTCGTCGTTATAAACAATTACTTGTGTTTTCATTGTTGGATCATAAAACGAAAACGCGTCGTTGTCCTCATCTATACAATCGGGACGGTTATCCGGCTCGAATTTTGAAAAGGGAATTAAAACGTATCCCCTGTTTTTTATTATGGTAAAAGGATCTATCGGGATATTATGAATATCTTGTTCAACGTATAAATCAACTACACGCCTTTCAATTTTCTCATATTTGCCCGGTGGAATTTTTACCCCCATTATCATCTCATCATCTATCATTTATTTTTCATTACCGCCTCAATAATTTGCATTTTTTGTCCTTCTGTTAAAGAATACGAACTTCTCGCAACCAAGCGATATATTTCGTCGAAGTCCGTTTCAGGCTTTGCGCCCCTCGTCAAATAATCTACCGTCGTATCCAAAGCCGTGGCAAGATTCGCTAAAACTTCTATTTTAGGTTCTCTTTCATTATTGATATATCTCGATAAAGCGGATTCTGTAACGCCGATCATCATGGCAAGATCTTTTTGCGCTATGCGTTTTTCTTTTAATAATTCTGTAATCCTATCTCCGAGTTTTTGCATACTACCTACCTCCTCGCTTTTATAAGCATATTATAGCACAAGAAATTTACATTGTCAAGCGGAATTGCCGATTTGGCAAGAAGTATTTTTTGTCGTTATCAAGAAAAAAATTTTATTTTTTATAAAACACCACCGAACCACGCACTACGGCATGGTTTTTCAAACAAAAAAACGGCGTGAACAACGGTATACGTCGTTCACGCCGCAAGTCCTACGAGCGTATTTATTCCGCCGTGTTCTTTTTACGTTTGGAACACGCGAAGAAGAGGATCGTCGCCGCGAATATGGCAATCGCTATGCCCAACAACACGAAGAACATCACCGACCAACCCCACGCGTCGGCAATCAAGCCCAAACCGTACGAGCTGATCGTACTGCCCACATAGCAAAATCCGTTCAACACGCCGGCAATCATACCCGAATTGATCTTCCCTTTCATTTGCAAAGGGAAAATGCTGGTAATGGTAGAGTTGGAGCTACTCGCCAAGAAATAGACGAGGGCGAACCCGATCAACGCCAACAGGAACGAGCCGAGCGTCAACGCGCCGAGTACCACGCCGAGGAAGATAGACGCGCCGAAGAAGAGGAATATCAACACGATTACGAAATCGCGTAGCCTTTTATACAGCGTATTTGCGAACAGGTTGCCGAACAAGCCCACGATCGGCAACGTCAACGTCAACAAAATGGAGAAGGACGCGTCCAACGCGAAGCTGTCTTTCAAGATAGACGGAACCCAAGTGGTCAAGCCGTCCTTGATCAAATTCGTCGCGACGGCAACGCACGCCAACAGACACAAGCAAGAGAATATGCCGCTCGATTTCATCGTCGTTTTTTCGGCAGGCGCGGACGTAGCGACGGACGGCGGAGCGTCCGTTTCTTCCTCCGCTTTGACTGCCAAACGGTCGAAGAGGAACAACCATACGAACGCGATTATCGGCGCGACGATTGCAGCCGTGTAAAACGCCCACGTATAGTCGGCAATCACCACGAACAGCGCGCTGAGCGAGTAGATGGCGATCGTACCTACCGCCGTCGTCGTACCCATCACGACGGACGCGCGGAGCATATCCTTTTTCGGCATACATTCACTCAACAGACGAATGAGGCAGGGCCAAAGCACCGAAAGCGCCAACCCGTTCACGAGCCACGCGTATTTGATGAATGCAAAATTTCCCAAAAACGCCACGAGGAAGTTCATTAAGGCGGAAACCATCAAACCGCCGAACACGACGTATTTCAAAGGGTATTTTTTGCAAAGCAACCCGTTAACTACCTGTCCCACGCCGTAAGCGAAGAAGTAGAACGTGCTCGCCATACCAGCGTCCGCGTGCGTTACGTGATAGGTATCTTCGATTTGCGTGATGTTCGCTGCGTAGTTTACCTTACCCAACAACGAACCTGCGTATACCAGCCAGCACAACGCCAAAAGCCACGTCGTGCGCGGTATTTCTCTCCATTTTTTCATTACGTTACCCCGTTTCTTTTTATATGTTCTATATTATATCACGCATGCGTTGAAAAAACAAGTATAAAAGCGACGAAAAAACGATTTTCACATAGAAAATCGTTGCTTTTTTCACGAAAAGGGCTTATAATATCCTACGGAAATTCAGTCTTACGGGAGTATCGTTCGGATATGCAAACCGCCCCTTCAACGCAACGAAAAAATACCTTTCTCACACGCGCTGCGCACGCGCTCGTCGCGTTCGCCAAAAAGAACATCGTGCTTTGCATCGCCGTTTGCGCCGCCGTCGTTACCACTTTTTTCGTTCCGCCCGACGAGGCGTATTTGGGCTATTTCGACTTTAAGACGCTCACCTGTCTGTTTTGCGTGTTAGCCGTCGTTTGCGCGCTGAAAAACATTCGGTTTTTCTACGTTTTGGCAAGGAAGATCGTGCAACTCTTCCGCAACACGCGCGCGTGTATTCTCGCCCTCGTCTATATCACTTTTTTAGGCTCTATGCTGATCGCCAACGATATGGCTCTTCTCACCTTTTTACCCTTGGGCTATTTCGTACTGTCCTCGACGGATAAAAAGCAGTATATGGCGTTTACATTCATCATGCAAAATATCGCGGCGAACCTCGGCGGTATGCTTACCCCGTTCGGCAATCCGCAAAACTTATATCTATACACGAAATTTTCCATTCCGACGGGCGCGTTCACTTGGACGATGCTCCCCCACTTTCTCTTGGCGATCGCCCTCGTTACCGCGTGTTGCCTGTTCGTCAAGAAAGAACCGCTCTCCCTCTCCGACGAGCCCGTAAAGCTCCCCGTATGGCGCACGATCGTCTACGGCTTGCTCTTCGTCTACTCGATCGTGATCGTCTTCCGCGTCGTGCCCTATCAAACGGGTTTGATCGTCATTCCGCTTTGCCTCTTATTCCTCGATCGCAAAGCGTTAAAGGACGTCGATTACGCGCTCCTGTTCACCTTCGTGGCGTTCTTCGTCTTTTCGGGAAATATGGCAAGGATCGACGGCGTAAAGTCGCTCTTCGAATATTTACTCTCAAAAAACACGTTGCTCGTGTCCGTATTATGCTGTCAATGTATCAGCAACGTGCCGTCGGCGATCCTTTTATCGCAATTTACCGCCAACTGGCAGGCGTTGCTCGTCGGCGTGAATATCGGCGGTTGCGGTACACTCATTTCCTCTCTTGCCAGCCTGATCACGTTTAGAGAGTACGTCAAGCACAACCCCGATAAAAGCAAGCGGTACATCCTGCTCTTTTCCCTCTTCAATTTCGGTTTTCTCGCCGTTATGACGGCGTTCGCACTCCTTTTCGTATAATCTTTACGACCGTAAAACGGCGTCGTCGCAAGTTTGCGACGACGCCGTTTTTTTCCTATTCGACGCATACCTGCCGTGCCCGTTTACCCGATATAGGTAAACCGCTCGACCTGTTTTCCGTCCTTTTCCACAAGTTCGTTCCACATGCGCAACGGGCGCACCCAAATTTGCCCGTCGCCGTATAACGCGCGGTAGACGACCGTTTCTTCCCCCGTCTCCGAATCTTTCGCTATATACAACGCCTCGTATTCCTTGCCCTTAAAGTGGCGATATTTTCCCGTTTGAAACGCCATATCAAAGATACTCTACGCTGTGTACCATCGTTTTTACCGACTTGGGCGCAACGGGCAGCACGCCGTATTTCGTGGAGAACTCCACGTCGGGCGTCGTAGCGGAATCGGGGACGTTCGTCCACGGTTCGATGCAGATATACGCCGCATTATCCGCGTGCCACAACAGCATTACGGGGAAGCCGTCGTAGGTGATTTCCGCCAACGGTTTGCCGCTCTTTTCTTCCAAACGCACCTTGCGCGAACGCATATCTTTCATGATGACGGTATCGCCGTTTTGCAGGCGATCACAGGGCATATCCAGCGTCGTGCCGCTGCCGCCGTCGTACGTTTCGCCCGTCAGCAGTCCGTTTTGATCGTGTACGTGATAGATAAACTTCTCTTCCTTTTCGTAAACGAGTTTATATTCGTCCAACGGCTTATCGATGTTGTACGATTCGTGGCAACCGCAAGCAAAGTACAGCGGCGTATCCCCCGTGTTTTCCACGACGTATTCCACCGTCAACTTCTTGCCGTCGATACGGTAGATCGCGTGAAAGAGGAAGTCGAAGGGATATTCCTTTTTCGTTTCCTCGGACGAAGCGAACGTGAAATCGAGGAAATCCTCTCCGCGCGCCGCCAACGTGAATTGCGCGCGGCGGCAAATGCCGTGCTTCGTGATCGGGTATTCTACCCCCTCGTGCAGCAAGCCGCACTTGCCGCAAACGGGGAAGAGAACGGGCGCGTGTCCTGCCCATTCTCCCGTCGGGTTTTGCCAAATCCATTCTTTGCCGTCTACCACCACGCTATACAGCTCCGCGCCGATATCGTTGACTTTGACGGTCATGTTTTCGTTTGCAATCGTATGTAACATAATTTTCCTCCCTTATTTTCAAGCCATGCAGGTAACGAGCACCGCTTTTTGTACGTGCAATCTGTTTTCCGCCTCGTCGAAAATTTCGTCGGCGTGCGCTTCCAAAACGTCCTCGGTGATCTCTTCGCCGCGGTGCGCAGGCAAGCAGTGCATAACCATTGCCTTATCGTTCGCCACGCGCATGACGTCGGCGTTGATTTGATACCCCTTAAAGATCTTCTTGCGCGCTTCCGCTTCGCTCTCCTGTCCCATCGACGCCCATACGTCGGTATAGAGTACGTCCGCTCCCTCCGCCGCTTCCATGACGTTATCGGTGCAAGTGAACTTTCCGTTCTCCGCCGCCCATTGCATCAACTTCTCGTCGGGACGATAGCCGTTCGGACAAGCCACGGATACTTCCATACCCGTCTTGATACCGCCGACAATCAACGAGTTGGTCATATTGTTTCCGTCGCCGATATAGCAAAGTTTGTTCCCCGCAAGTCCGCCCTTATGCTCGCGAATGGTCATCAGGTCGGCAAGCACTTGGCAAGGGTGGCAATAATCGGTCAAGCCGTTGATTACGGGAATCGAACCGTACTGCGCCAACGCTTCCACTTCGCTTTGTTCGTAGGTACGGATCATGATGCCGTCCAAATAGCGCGAGAGTACGCGCGCCGTGTCCTGTACGGGTTCGCCGCGCCCGATTTGTAAATCGCGCGAGCTTAAAAAGAGTGCGTTGCCGCCCAAGTCGTACATGCCTACCTCGAAGGATACGCGCGTACGCGTGGACGATTTCGTAAAGATCATACCCAGCGTTTTGCCCTTTAAGAGGTGGTGCGTAATGCCGTTTTTCTTTTCAAATTTCAGTTGATCCGCAGTATTCAAAATTTCGTTGATCTGTTTAGAGGTCAGGTCTTGCAACTTTAACAAATGCATCATTTTTCACATTCTTCCTTTATAATTTTTATCGCTTTTTCCAATAGAGGGAGGGGAATATTCAACGCAGGCAACAGGCGCAATTTTTCTTTCGCTTTGAGTACGAGCACTCCCCGTTCCATACAGCGCAACACGATTTCCGTGGCGTCCTTTTCACATTCGATCCCGATCATCAAGCCCATGCCCGATACGCTCTTGACGCCCTTCGCGCCTTGCAGTTGTTCAAAGATATACTCGCTCCGTTCGCGTACCCCTTGCAATACTTTCTCGTCAATCCGTCGCAAGATCGACAACGCGCCTGCGCACGCCGTCGGGTTGCCGCCGAACGTCGATCCGTTCAGCCCTGCCGTGAACAATTTTTCCGCGCGCTCGCCGAGTAGCGTCGCGCCGATCGGCAATCCGCCGCCCAAACCTTTCGCCGTCGTAACGACGTCGGGGGTAATGCCGTATTGCATAAACGCGTATAAACTTCCCGTACGGCCGTTGCCCGTTTGCACTTCGTCCACAATCAGCAACATATCCTCTTCCCGACAAAGTTTTTCCACGCCTTGTACGTACGCCTTATCCAACGGCAATACGCCGCCTTCGCCCTGTACGAGTTCGATCATCACGGCGCAACAGCGATTCGCCTGCACGAGGGAACGCAAGTCGTCCAAATCGTTCGCCGTCGCGTGCACGAACCCGTCCGTCATCGGCGTGAAATGCGCGTGGAAGACGTCCTGCCCCGTTGCCGAAAGCGTCGTGATCGTACGCCCGTGAAAACTGTTTTTTAAGGTAACGATCGTGAAACAGTCCTTCCCTTTCGTGCTTTCGCCGTACTTTCTCGCCGCCTTGATCGCGCACTCGTTCGCTTCCGCGCCCGAGTTGGAGAAAAAGACTTTTTTCATGCCCGTACGCGTACATAACTCCTTTGCCAACGTTGCGCACGGCGCGTTGAAATAGAGATTGGACGTATGCTGGATACGTCCGAGTTGTTTCTTTACCGCCTTTTGCCAAACTTTATCGGCAACGCCGAACGCGTTGACGGCGATTCCCGTCCCCATATCGATATACGCTTGCTTTTTATCGTCGTAGACGATCGATCCCTTGCCTTTGGTGAGGACTAAGGGAAAGCGCGCGTAGGTGTTTGCGACGTACTCTTTATCCGTTTGAATGACGTTCACCGTTCTACTCTCCTAAATTATATATGTTTTCCCGAAACGAACATCGTGCCAACGCCCTCGTCGGTGAGCGTTTCTATCAAGATCGCGTGCGGAATACGCCCGTCGATGATAAACACTTTATGCACGCCGCGACGGATCGCCTCGATACAGCAATTTACCTTGGGAATCATACCGCCGCTGATGACGCCGTCGCGCATCAATTTCGGAGCTTCGGATACCGCCACTTTGGAAATGAGGGTGGAGGGATCGTCCTTATCGCGCAGCAAGCCTACGATATCGGTCATAGAAATTAAGCTCTCCGCTTTCAACTCCCCTGCGAGCCGTGCCGCGACGGTATCCGCGTTGATATTGTAGCTATTGCCCTTTTTATCGCAACCGACGGTGGAAACGACGGGGATATATCCCTTTTCCAAAACGTCCAAAATCGGTTGCACGTTGACGTCGGTGATTTCCCCGACGAAGCCCAAGCGTTCGTCCAACTTCTTCGCCTGAATCATGTGTCCGTCCATACCGCAAAGCCCGATTGCCTTGCCGCCCTTGCTTTGCAAGAGATTGACGAGGTTTTTGTTGACTTTCCCGGCGAGTACCATTTGTACGATATCCACCGTTTCCTCGTCGGTTACACGCAAGCCGTCTACGAACTGCGAGCGTTTGCCCACTTTTTCGAGCATTTCGGTGATTTCAGGACCGCCGCCGTGAACGAGCACGACTTTCACGCCGATCAGCGACAACAGGACGATGTCGCCCATCACCGCTTCTTTCAACTCGTCGTTGATCATCGCGTTGCCGCCGTATTTTACGACGATGATTTTGTCGTTGTATTTTTGGATATACGGCAGGGCTTGAATGAGTATTTCCGCGCGCTGCGCTTTCGTTAATTCCATATCCTTCTCCTTTTTTCTTTGCGTTACAAGTCGACGTTTCGTCTTTTCCTGCCCGTCCGTGCGCGCCGCCACGAGTCCGTCGTTGCGAGCGTAGCGCGGCAATCTCTTTTTCGGTAAAGTTGCAAGAGATTGCTTCGTCGCGTTGCTCCTCGCAATGACGAGGTGGGCGCAAATGCGTTTGGTTGCAAGCAGTTCAAGGAGCGTTGAGGGCGCATACACAGAAGTACGTAACCGAAACGCGACGAAGAAATGCGCCGCAAATCAACGCTTTTCCAAACTCAGGTTCTATAATCACCGTTAATTTTCACGTAATCATACGTCAAATCACACCCCCAAGCGGTTGCGGAAGCCGTACCGTCCGAAAGCCCGATCAACACTTCGATTTCCTTTTCCAACAAGATCGTCTTGGCTTCCTCTTCGGAGAATTCTACGCCTGCACCCTGACGACAAACGGTTACGCAACCTTTCGCCGAGCGGAACGCAACGTCCACCTTTTGCACGTCCACGTCCGCGCCGCTATACCCGATCGCACACAACACGCGTCCCCAGTTGGCGTCCGCACCGAACATTGCCGCCTTGAACAACGACGAGCAAATGACCGATTTCGCAACGATTTTCGCCGTTTCTTCGTCCTTTGCACCGCTGACTTTACATTCTAACAGCTTCGTCGCGCCCTCGCCGTCGCCTGCAATCTTTCTACACAAATACCGCGTAACCGTCGCCAACGCTTCGCAAAACGTCGCGTAGTCCTCGCCGTCGCAAGTGATTTCCGCGTTCCCTGCCATTCCGTTCGCCAACACGACAACCATATCGTTCGTGGAGGTATCCCCGTCCACCGAAACCATATTGAACGACGTTTTGACATCCGTGGAAAGTGCCTTTTGCAGCATATCCGCCGCAATGCAACAATCGGTCGTAACGAACACGAGCATCGTCGCCATATTCGGGTGGATCATACCGCTGCCCTTGGCGATACCGCCGAGTTTGCAAGTCTTTCCGCCGACGGTAAACTGCACGGCGATTTCTTTCACGACAGTGTCCGTCGTCATAATGCCCTCACAAGCGTACAAGCTATGATCGCCCAACCCTTCGACTAACGGCGGAATTCCGTTTGCGATCGGCGTAATATCCAACGGCTGTCCGATGACGCCCGTAGACGCCACAACGACGTCCGTCGGCGCAAAGCCCAACGCGTCCGCTACCAGCGCGCACGTCTTTTCGGCGATCTCCACGCCGTTCGCGTTACAAGTGTTCGCGTTGCCGCTATTGCACACGATCGCGCGTGCCTTGCCGTCGGCGATATTCTTCTTCGTTACCGTCAAAGGCGCGCCTTTGACGAGGTTTTGCGTGTATACCGCCGCCGCAGTCGCTTCCTTTTCGCTGACGATCAACGCCAAATCGCGTTTTGTCTTGTTCTTCCGTATACCGCAATGTACGCCGTTCGCCGTAAAGCCCGTTGCGGCGCATACGCCGCCTTGTATTTCTCGTATCATATTCATTCCTTTATTTTCTTCCTATTCGCCTTACGGCAACAATCCTTTGGTCGGTTCTACGCCGCAAACGAGGTTCATACACTCGATCGCCGCACCCGACGCGCCCTTGCCCAAATTATCGTACACGGCGACGAGTAAAATGCGTTCCTCGTTCCCTGCCACCGTTACGCGCATACCATCGCGCCCCGAAAGGGACGCCGCGGAAATAAATCCGTTCTCGTCCACGCTCTCCGCGTACTGCACGAGCGGTCCGACGTACCGTTCGGCGTAGAGTTTCTTGACGTCCGCCGCGCCAAACTTGCCGAGTTGCGTCTGAAAGAGAGGCACGGTTACGGTCATTCCGCTATAAAAATCGGATACGATCGGGCAAAATATCGGTTCATGCTCCAAGCCGCCGATCGCTTTCATTTCCTTCAAGTGCTTATGCCGTTGGGTCAACGCGTACTGCCGCGGTGCGACGAGCGTTGCCGCCCTCTCCTCGGCTTGATATTCCGCAATCATTTTCTTGCCGCCGCCCGAATAGCCCGTAATCGAATGGCAAGTCAGCCACTCGTCCGCCGCCAACAAGCCGCTTTGCACGAGCGGTTGCACGAGAGCGATAAAGCCGCTGGCGTGGCAACCGGGCACGGCGATTCGCTTCGACGATACGATCTTCTCGCGAAAGTCGTCGCCGAGTTCGGGAAAACCGTACGCCCATTGCGGCGAAGTGCGATGTGCGGTAGACGTATCGATCACTACGGTGTGTTCGTTCTCCACCATCGCCGCCGCTTCGCGCGCCGCGTCGTCGGGCAGGCATAAAAAGGCAACGTCCGCCGCGTTCAACGCCTCTTTCCGCGCCCGTTCGTTCTTCCGCAATTCTTCGGGTAAAACGATCAACTCCACGTCGTCGCGCGCCGTCAATCGTTCGTGTATCCGCAACCCCGTCGTTCCGACGCTGCCGTCTATAAATACTTTCTTCATATCTTGCCGATTTCCTCTTTCACAAGCGCGATCTGTTCGCGCACCGATTCGGGAGAAGCACCGCCTACCGAAGTACGCTTCTGCACGCACGTTTCCAAAGCGATCTCCTCGTACACGTCCTCGTCGAACGACTCGCTATGCCGTTGATAGTCCTGCAACGGGAAATCGTCCAACACGCAACCGCGCGCAATGCACTCCGCTACGATTTGTCCGACGATCTTATACGCCGCGCGGAAGGGCATTCCCTTTTTCGCCAAATAATCGGCGAGGTCGGTTGCGTTGATAAAACCTTTTTGCGCCGCGCGATAGGTGTTATCCTTATCCACCTTCATCGTCGCCACCATGGGCGCGAGGACTTCCAAACACGCCTTCACCGTATCCACGGCGTCGAATACCGCCTCTTTGTCCTCTTGCATATCCTTATTATAGGCAAGCGGCAACCCCTTCAACGTCGTCAACAACGCCGTTAAATCGCCGTATACCCGTCCCGTCTTACCGCGAATCAACTCCGCCATGTCGGGATTTTTCTTTTGCGGCATAATGGAAGAACCCGTCGTGTAGCTATCGTCCAATTCGATAAACTTAAATTCCCAACTCGCCCACAGGATAAGTTCCTCGCAAAAACGCGACAGGTGCATCATCAAAATCGCAAGCGCCGACGTCAATTCCACGCAAAAATCGCGATCGGAAACGCCGTCGATACTGTTCGCGCATACGCCGTCGAAATCTAACAACCGCGCCGCGTACTCCCGATCGGTGGAATAGGTCGTACCTGCCAACGCGCAACTGCCCAAAGGGGAGTAGTTCATGCGCTTGACGGCGTCCTGCAAGCGCGACACGTCGCGCAAGAGCATCATGGCGTACGCCATCAGTTGATGTCCGAAAGAAATCGGCTGCGCGCGTTGGAGGTGCGTATACCCCGGCGCAATGACGTCGACGTTCTTTTCCGCTTGCTCCACGATCGCTTCGATCGCCCTTTTGATCAACCCGACGATCTCGCGCGCTTCGTCGCGCAAATACATACGCAAATCGACGGCAACCTGATCGTTACGGCTACGCGCCGTATGTAAACGCTTACCTGCCTCCCCGATTCGCTTCGTCAACTCCGCTTCGACGAACATGTGAATATCCTCCGCACCGTCGTCGAAGGACAGTTTTCCGCTGTGAATATCCGCGAGAATCGATTGCAATCCGTCGATTATGGAGTCCGTTTCCGACGCCGTTAAAACACCCTGTTTGCAGAGCATTTTCGCGTGCGCCACACTGCCGCGTATATCCTGCGCGTACATGCGGCAATCGAAACGCAAGGAAGAGTTGAAATCGTCCGCTTTTTTATCTAAGGCTTTTTGAAATCTGCCTGCCCACATTTTTTCCGTCATCGTTCATAACACAGTTTGCCTGCCGCGGTCAGGCGGTAGGCAAAACGCTCCATTTTCTTCATTTTTCGTCGCGTACCGCGCGGCGCGCGGTTCACTGTTTCTTCGCTTTCGCTTGCGCTTGTACCTTAATCGGCAAGCCGAACAGGTTGATAAAGCCCGTCGCGTCCGCCTGATTGTATACGTGGTCTTCCCCGAACGTCGCCATTTCTTCCGAATATAACGAATAGTCGCTCCACGCGCCCGCCTTGATGATATTGCCTTTATACAACTTCAAGCGTACCTTACCCGTAACTGTTTCCTGCGTCTTTTCCACGAATGCGGAAAGCGCTTCGCGCAAGGGCGTAAACCATTGTCCGTTGTATACCAACTCCGCAAAGCAAACGGATAATTCTTGCTTCTTATGCGCGGTATATTTATCCAGGCAAAGCGTTTCCAAATAGGCATGCGCCGCGTACAAGATTTCTCCGCCCGGCGTTTCGTATACGCCACGGCACTTCATGCCGACCAAACGGTTCTCCACGATGTCCAAAAGTCCGATACCATTCTCGCCACCCAGCGCGTTGAGTGCGAGAATGATTTCCTTTGCACTCATCTTCTTGCCGTCCAACGCCACGGGACGTCCCTTTTCAAACTCCAACTCGATATACGTAGGTTTATCGGGGGCTTGCAAAGGGGATACGCCCATTTCCAAAAAGCCTTCCTTTTCGTACATAGGTTCGTTGCCTGCGTCCTCCAAGTCTAAGCCCTCGTGGCTCAAATGCCAAAGGTTTTTATCTTTGGAATAGTTGGTTTCGCGGTTGATCTTCAAGGGCACGTTATGCGCTTCGGCGTAGGCGATTTCCTCCTCACGCGATTTGATCGACCACTCTCTCCAAGGCGCGATAATGGGCATATTGGGTGCAAACGCCTTGATCGCAAGCTCGAACCGTACCTGATCGTTGCCCTTGCCCGTACAGCCGTGGCAAATGGCGTCCGCGCCCTCTTTTTTCGCGATCTCCACGATCCGCTTCGCAATGACGGGACGCGCGAACGACGTACCGAGCAAATACTCTTCGTATTTCGCCCCTGCCATCATCGTCGGCACGATATAATCGTCTACGAATTCATCCGTCAAGTCCTCGACATACAATTTGGACGCGCCCGTCTTCAACGCTTTCTCTTCCAAGCCCTCCAACTCATCCGCCTGCCCAACGTTGCCGCTGACGGCAATCACTTCGCAGTCGTTATAATTTTCTTTGAGCCAAGGAATGATAATCGACGTATCCAAACCGCCCGAATAGGCAAGTACTACCTTTTTAATATCCTTTTTATCCATAATGCTTTCTCCTTTCGCATACGCTTGTATATTTATACGCTAATTATACTGCGGAACGAATAAAAAGTCAAATATTTCACCGCTTTTTATGAATATTTTTTTGAATATTTTGCTAATATAGTGTATAATTGTATAAAACAGTGAATATTTTATACCTTTTTGCATAATTCGCGATAGACCGATTCGGCGTAGCGAACGGAAGCGAGCGCGTCCTTGCCGTAGGCGTCCGCACCGAGGGTGCGCGCGTACTCTTCGTTCAGCACCGCGCCGCCGACGATAATCTTACACCAAGGGGCATGCAGGCGCAATTCTTCTATCGTGCGTTGCATGGAGGGCAGCGTCGTCGTCATCAACGCCGACAACCCGACGATGGGCGCGTGGCGGCGGACGGTTTCTTCGACGACCCGTTCGACGGGTACGTCCTTACCGAGATCGACGACGGCAAAGCCATAATTTTCCATCAGCGTTTTGACGATATTTTTCCCGATGTCGTGAATGTCGCCCTGCACCGTTGCCAACACGACTTCGCACTTTTTCGTCTGTTCTCCGCCCGTTTGCAACAAGTGTTCGCGTATTCTTTCAAACGCCGCTTTCGCCGCTTCCGCACTCATCAGCAATTGGGGCAGATAGGCGCGTTTTTCCTCGTACGCCTTGCCGACGGTATCGAGGGCGACGACGATATGTTTTTCGATAATTTCCAGCGGCGAAAGAGTTTGCAACAAGCGTTCGCAAGCCGCCGCCGCACCCTCTTTCAAGCCCTTGACCACCGCCGTTTGCAACGAACCGTCCGTGCCGTCCTTTCCTTCCGTCGCGGCTTGCTTTTGCACCGCCGCCGGTAACGCAGTCAGTTGCTCCGTCGCGAAACGGATATATTCTCCGCAACTCTCGTCCGCGCCCGTCAACGCCAAATAGGCGTGATACGACTTTTGCATTTCCAAGGACGAGGGATTGAGTATCGCCGCGGACAAGCCGTTTTCCAAAGCGCGAGCGAGGAAAGTGGCGTTGATCGTATCGCGCGACGGCAAACCGAAGGATACGTTGGAAACGCCCAAAACGGTATGTACACCCAAACTTTCTCGCACGCAACGCAACGCGCCGAGCGTAACGTCCGCCGCGTGCGGATCGGTAGCGACGCTCATCGTCAGCGTATCTACGATCACGTCCTTTTTATCGATCCCGTAGGCTTGCGCCCTATCGATAATGCGCTTTGCAATGCGTACGCGCCCCTCTACGTTGTCGGGGATTCCGTCCTCGTCGAGGGTCAGAGCAACGACGACGCCGCCGTACTTTTTCACGAGCGGCAACACGCGTTCCATACTCTCTTCTTTTCCGTTGACGGAGTTGACGAGCGGTTTTCCGTTATATACGCGCAACGCGCGCTCCAACGCCTCTACGGACGAAGTGTCGATTTGCAACGGCGTATCGACGATCGATTGCAGCGTTTGCACGTATTGCGGCAACGTCGCCGCCTCGTCGATTCCCGGTAAGCCGACGTTCACGTCCAACACGTGCGCGCCGTTCTCCGTTTGCGTTACCGCTTCCTGCGCCGCGTACGAAGTATCCCCGTCCAACAACGCTTGTTTGAACCGTTTTTTGCCCGTGGGGTTAATTCTCTCGCCGATAATCAACGGTTTGGTGAACTCCACCGCGTGCGTATACGAGGATACGCAGGTGATATTCTTTTTCGTCAAAGGCAAGGGCACGAGCGTTTCCACCGCGCGTGCCGTCTTTGCGATATAGGAAGGCGTCGTGCCGCAGCAACCGCCGACGACGCGCGCGCCTTTGCACACGAACGCCTGCATATACGCCGCGAACTCCTCTTCGGTTACGTCGTAATACGTACCGTTTCCGTCCGTCTTGGGCAGCCCTGCGTTCGGTTTGACGAGTACGGGTATGGACGCCGTACGCAACAATTCATCTACGACGCCCTGCAACTGTTTCGGTCCGACGGAGCAATTCGCTCCGATCGCGTCTACGCCAAGCCCCTCCAACGTCGCCACCATGGCGGCAGGCGTCGCGCCCGTCATCAATTTTCCGTCCGCGCCGTAGGCGTTGGAGACGAATACGGGCAAATCGGAATTTTCCTTTGCCGCGAGTACCGCCGCTTTCGTTTCCAAACTGTCCGACATCGTTTCAATAAACAGCAGATCCACGCCGTATTTCACGCCCAACCGTACCACTTCGGCGAACGTCTCCACTGCCTCTTCAAAGGGATAATCGCCGTACGGTTGCAACAGTTTGCCCGTAGGTCCGATATCGAGCGCGACGTATTTTTCCTGCGCGGACGAAGAAGTTTCCGCCGCGCGACGGGCGTTGCGCACCGCTGCCGCCACGATCTCGTCCAACTCCGTCGCGGTAAACTTCAAACGATTCGCACCGAACGTGTTGGTGCAAACGATATGACTGCCGACGTCGTAATAGCCGCGATGAATCGCGACGATCTCCTCGGCATGCGTAACGTTCCAACGCTCCGGCAACTCGCCGAGGGGTAGCCCTGCGGCTTGCAACAGCGTACCCGTGCCGCCGTCGAGCAACAATATTTTTTCTTGTAATGCTTGTCTTACGTTCATACTTTCCTCTTGCGATAGGCGCAATTTTCCTGCGTACACCCCTCGCACGGACGGTGCGAGCGTACGTTCTCTCCAATCGGGATCAACGCCGTAACCGATTTCGTGGGTGACAGCAACAAACCGTCCGTCAACGCCAGCCCGATTTTTCTATGCGTATCGAGCAACCGCACGAGCGTGCGTTGCGCCTCCAACGGCAACTCCGCATAGCCGGGACTGAACCGCGTGCCTGCCGTCATTCCGTACGGCGCGCAGCCCTCGTTTACCTCCCGACAAAACGCGTCGCAAAGGCTTTCTACCCGTTCCGCGCCCAAACCTTGCAACAGCAACGCCTGCGTGGGCGCAAGTTGCGCGTAGCGCGCCGCCAAACGGTCTATCCCCACGCCCACCGTCGCGGCGAACAGCACGACGTATTTCGCGCCGCAAAGTCGCGCGGTGAGATCGGTATATTCCGACAGCGCGGCGATACATTCTTCCGCCGTGCACGCCGCGTAGCACACGCGGTAGCTCAAAAGCGGACTCGCCTCGCGCACGCACCTTTCAAACAGCGCGTACAATCTTTCGTCCGCCTCGCCCCGTACGCCGCCGTAACGCAACGCTTCACGCTCGTCTACGGGGGGCGCGGCGTATTCTTTTACGCGTACCGTATCAGTCATTTTTGCGTAAAATTGAGGATAAATTGCTCTGTATCTTGCGTGCCACGTCCGGTTTATTCATCGAATATACGTGTACGTTCGTAACGCCGTTGGCGAACAAGTCGATAATTTGATCGGTGGCGTAAGCAATGCCTGCCTGTTTCATCGCCTCGTTGTCCGAACCGAAGGTATCGACGAGCGATTTGAAACGCTGGGGCATAAACGAACCGGACAATTTGATCGCGCGCGATACTTGGCTCGCGCTCGTGATCGGCATAATGCCTGCCACGACGGGTACGGTAATGCCTGCCTCGCGAATTTTATATAAGAAGTTATACAGCAGGTTGTTATCGAAAAACATTTGCGTCGTCAAGAAATCGCAACCCGCGTCCACCTTTTCTTTCAGGTAACGGATATCTTCCTTTTGGTTCACGCTTTCCGGGTGCACCTCGGGATAGCACGCGCCGCCGATACAAAAATCGCCCTGTTCTTTCAATTCGCGTACCAACTCGATCGCGTGGCGGTAGTCCCATTGCGAACGATCTTCGTCCAAGCGGTTTTTCGGAATATCGCCGCGGAGCGCCATGACGTTTTCGATCCCCGCGGCTTTGAACGCCGCGATGCGCTCGCGCACCGTTTCCTTGGTAGAAGATACGCACGTCAAGTGCGCCAACGACGTTACGCCGTAATCGTTCTTAATGTCTTCGGCGATCCGCAAGGTATACTTGCTCGTACCGCCGCCCGCGCCGTAGGTTACGCTCATGAAAGAGGGTTTCAGCGCGGCAATCTCTTCCGTCGCCGTTTTCACGCTATCGTAGACGTCGTCCGTTCTCGGCGGAAATACCTCGAACGACAACGAATAGCCGCCCTTGTTGAATATATCGCAAAGTTTCATAAATACTCACTCCGAAATCAAAGTTATTTACAAAATATATTATAATACAATCCGTCGCAAATTTCAAGGATTTGCACGCGGCTTTTTTCATTTTTTACGTTTTTTAGCACGCGCGTTCCGCTTGACAACAGCGCGGCGTTCAAGGTATAATAGCATTGCGCGGCGTTCGCCGCCGCATAGAACGCTATTGCGAAATCAAAAGGACACCCGTTATGGATCAAGAAAGAACGATCGACCCCATCGGCTATATGCAATCGGACTTCGCCGAAAAATTCGGCGTGCCGCGCCAAAGCGGCAGAGCACCCGATGTGCGCGGAAAAGTAGTGCTATTGCCGCCCTACGACGACGAGGACGCACTCAAAGGCATAGAGGGTTTTTCTCATCTTTGGTTGCTGTTCGATTTTTCCTTGGCAAAGGGCAAGGCGTACACCCCCACCGTCCGTCCGCCGCGCTTGGGCGGCAACACGCGCGTGGGCGTTTTCGCCAGCCGTTCCCCCTTCCGCCCGAACCGTATCGGCTTGTCCTGCGTAAAGCTACTCGGCGTGGAAAGGCAACCGCAACTCGCCCTGCTCGTATCGGGCGCGGACTTGGTAGACGGTACGCCCATCTTCGACGTGAAGCCATACCTGCCCTTTACCGACTGCGTTCCCGACGCCACGGGCGGCTACGCGACGGCAGGAGAAAATTATAAACTCGACGTGGAGTTTCCAAGCGAACTCGCTGCGAAAATTCCGAAAGAAAAACTCGACGGCTTGATCGAATGTTTGGCGGACGATCCCCGTCCGTCCTATCAAAACGATCCCCTGCGCACCTACGGTATGTCGTTCGGGGGCTTTGAAATTAAGTTCCGCGTAGAAGAAAACAAACTGATCGTTACGGATGTCGTATAAAAAAATCACCGCTTGGATACCCGTATCCAAGCGGTCGTTCTTTATCTTTGCGAGCCGCGATAGAAAATCGCCAACGTGCCGCAACCCGAATGTGCACCGATTACGCTACCGATATGATGTACGGTGATCGGCGCGTCGGGGAATTTCTCTTCCACCAACGCCTTGACGTACTCGACGTCCTCCATACAATCGCCGTGTCCGATAAAAATCGGTTCGCCCTTTTCGATCGTTGCCGTCGCTACCGTCCGTTCGACGAGTGCCTGCAACGATTTTTTTCTACCGATCGTCTTGCCGACGGCTACGAGCTTGCCCTCTTCGTCCATGTGCATAATCGGTTTTATTTTTAAGATCGTACCTACGATCGCCGTCGCGCTCGACACTCTGCCGCCGCGCTTTAAGTGGAAGAGATTGTCCACCGTGAATTGATGACAAATATGTCCTTTCAGCCCCTCAAGGTACGCCGCCGTTTCCTCGATCGACGCGCCCGATTCCGCCTTTTGCAACGCGTAGTATACCAACATTCCCTCGCCCATGGAAGCGCATAAGCTGTCGACGACGACGATTTTGCGGTCGGGATATTCCCGTTGCAAATCGCGCGCTGCGACGACGAAGCTGCCTGCCGTGCCCGAAAGACTGGACGAGAAGATAATCGCCAAAACGTCCTTGCCCTCGCGCACGAATTTTTCCAAATGTCCTCTCGCCGTTTCGCCCGTGATTTGATAGGTCGTAGGCATCGCGCCTTGGCGCAGTCTTTCATAAAAATCGTGATCGTCGATCCGTTCGCCGTCCTCGCCCTCGTAGCTCTTTCCGTCCATCGTAAAGCCCATGCGGACGCAAGCCACGTCGTGTTCTTCTAAAAACGATTGCGGCATATCGCAGCCCGAATCGGTCAAAATCGCAAATTTCTTTTCCATTTGTATAATTTCTCCTTGTTGATAACGTCTTTTTTATCTTCACGCCGCCGCGCGGCGTTTCGTAGCTTTTTCCTGCCGCGAGTGCGGCTATTTTTCTTTCGTCATTGCGAGCCGTAGGCGCGGCAATCTCGGTTTTTCGGTAAAAGTGCAAGAGATTGCTTCGTCGCAAAGTTCCTCGCAATGACAAGGCGCTCACTGCCTTACCCCGAAGTCAAAGCATTCAGTCGCAAGCAAGTCAAGGAGCTGTGAGGGAGCGTACGAGAGGTGCGTAACCGAAACGCGACGCCGTTATACCGCTCACTTCCTTACTCCGAAGTCAAAGCGTTCAGTTGCAAACAAGTCAAGGAGCTGTGAGGGAGCGTACACGGAAGTACGCGACCGAGCAGCGACGAAGAATTGCGCCGCAAATCAACGCTTTGCCCCACTATCGTAATACGTTGAAGAGTTTCACACGCTCCGCCTCAAACTCAATGCGAACGCAGTACGTGCCGTTGCGATTTTCCACTTCCATACGCGGCAAGCCGTTGAGATCGAAATATTCGTTGCACTTGTCCGCCAAATCTTGCAAAATCAAAGCGCGACACCCTTCGCTCAACACCGATTTATCCGCTCGTATTACCTTCCGCACCCTTGCCAGCTCGCGCGTACACGCTCTATCGTCCTTCATATCCTTCCGCTCGCCCCTCGTCCTCATAAACTCTTCTTCAAAAAACGTCGCACGCCGCCGAACAGCCCCACGTACTTTTTCGTGGGATCGTACAGCCGCCGTTTTCCCGTCAACAAATTGTTCGCGAGAATCTTGAACGCCGCGTGCGGTTCTTCCACGCCGCCTTTATAGATGGAATATTCCTCCGGCAGCACGCCGACGACGGGCGTTTTCAAAATCTCTTCGATCTCTTGCGGATACAAACTTTCGCCGTCCAACAACAACTCGCCGCGGACTTTATTCACGACGACGGACACCGAAGAAAGGGAGTAGTTTTTTAACAACGTTACCACTTTATCGGCATCGCGCAAAGCGGAAATATGCGGTGTCGTAACGACGAGTGCCTCGTCCGCCGACGCTACCGCGCGGTGAAATCCCTCGTCGATCCCTGCGGGGCAATCGATAAAAATGAAATCGAATTGCGGCGCGAGCGATTCTAACACCACCTTGAACGCCTGCGGAGAAACGTACCGTTCGGGCGCGGAACGACCGCTCGTCAGCACGTACAAATTATGTATGCTTTCGTGGCGCACCAACGCCTGCTTCGCACGACACCTGCCCTCGATCACGTCCACGATGTCGTAGACGACGCCGTTCTCCACACCCGTTGCCACGTCCACGTTATTCAAGCCGAAATCGGCGTCGCAAAGCACGACACGTGCTCCGCGACGAGCAAGCTGCGCGGATACGTACGCAGCCACCGTGGTTTTCCCCACGCCGCCTTTGCCTGACGTAACGACGATTTTCCTTGCCATTTCCTATCCGCTCTCCTTGCCTTTTTTGCCGTAAAATTTCAGCATAGAGCATTGTAGCAAATTACGACGCGGATATTTTGTCGATTTTCAGAAAAAAGGCGCAACTTTTCGCGAAAGACGAACGACGCTTCTTTGTTTTACCACTTTTCACAAAAAAAGACAAGCTCTTGCGCCGCCTTTTCACTCTACTTGCCCCCAACGCGCACTCTACTTGCCGAAAGGGCGAACTCTACTGCATAAAAGAACCCACTCTACCGTGAGTAGAGTGGGCTGTTTTGCCGTTTTATTCGGTTGTTTTAGCGATTATCTGTTGCGTTTGCAAAGCTCGGCGCAAACTTCCGAAAGTTTTACGCCGCGTGCGGACAACAGTACCATGGTATGGTAGAGCAAGTCCGCCGCCTCGTTCACGACCCCTTCTTTTTCGGCGTTCTTGGACGCGATTACGAACTCGACCGCCTCTTCGCCGACCTTTTTCGCGATGCGATCCACGCCGCGCGCGAACAGGAAGCTGGTATACGCGCCGTCCTGCGGATTTGCTTTATATTCTTCCACGATACGTTGCAAGCGACCGAACATTTCACCGCCGATCTCTTTATAATCGCCTTTGATTTGGTTGGAAAAGCAAGTGAAGCCTTTGTTGGAAGCACGACCGTTTTGACGGACCTTGATCAGCAGCGTTTTGCCGTCGTCGTCCACGAACGCAACCTTCAATTTTTGTACGTTGCCCTCTTTCTCGCCGAATTTCTTTACCGCACCCGTTTCGTCGCAATAGTGCGCGTAGCCCGTTTCAAAAGTCTTGTTCACGGCGTCGGCGTTCATTTTACCGAGCAAAAGCACCTCGCCGCTTTCATAATCTTGTGCGACGACGGAAACGAATCCGTGATCGTCGTAACAAATTCCGTTTGCGTGATCTTCCTTCTTGATGGACAACATATCGAGACCTCCTTAAAAGCATCCTTCGTTTGTATTATACTATATATTTCCCCGTTCGTCAATAGCTACCGAAAATTTTTCTCGCCCTTTTCACAAATTTTTTCCGCGTGCGCAAGCCGTCAATTCAGCACGACGTCCTTTAAGCTTTCGTATTTTTGCAGGGCGACGCGTTTGAGTTCGTCCGTCTCCAAACGGGAATCGAACGTATCGTCCGCCAACCGCTTCGCCGCAAAGATGACTTGCGTGGGATAATGCAAATTCTTGATATCCCCCAACGCCTTGCCCGACTGCCGCGTCCCGAAGAAATCGCCGCCGCCGCGCAACTCCAAATCTTTCTCGGCGATCTTAAAGCCGTCCGTTTCGTTCTTGAACGCCGTCAACCGCTCGCGCGCCGTTTCGCTATCCGAACCGATCAACAGGAAGCAATAGCTCTTTTGCGAACCGCGCCCTACCCGTCCGCGCAACTGGTGCAGCTGCGACAGTCCGAACCGCTCGGCGTTATATATGATCATCATCGTAGCCGACGGTACGTCCACCCCCACTTCGATTACCGTCGTGGAAACCAAACAATCGTACTCTCCGTTCTTGAACGCCGTCATCACACCCGCCTTTTCCTTTTCTTTCATACGCCCGTGCAAGAGGGCGAAACGCACGCGCGGCAACCGTCCTCTCAACTCTTCGTACAGCTCGGTTACGCTGATGATCGAGCCTTCCTCGTCGTCGTCGATTTTCGCGCAAACGAAGTACGCCTGCTTGCCCTGCGCCGTTTCCCGTTCGACGTACGAAAGCATATCGTCGTACCGATTTTCGGGAATGATACTCGTGGAAATTTCCTGACGGGACTTCGGCTTATCGGGAATCGTCGTTACGTCCAAATCGCCGTAAAAAATCAACGACAGCGTCCGCGGAATGGGCGTCGCACTCATCACGAGCATATCCGCGCCCTCCCCCTTTTGCGCCAACGCGTTGCGCTGCGCCACGCCGAAGCGGTGTTGTTCGTCGCATACGACGAACGCCAACGAAGGAATTTCCACGTCCTCTTGCAACACGGCGTGCGTACCGCAAATCACGTCGATTTCTCCGTTTTTCAACCGCGCTTTCATCTCCCTCTTCTCTTTCGCCGTCATTGCCCCTGCGAGATACCCCACTCGATATTCGGGAAAATATTTTTGCAACAAGGCGTAATTTTGCGCCGCGAGCACTTCCGTCGGGGAAAGATAGGCGGCGGAATAGCCGCTTTTGAGTGCCATAAAAATGCCGCACAACGCGACGGCGGTTTTACCGCTGCCGACGTCCCCCTGCAACAATCTATTCATGCGCGTAGGCGCGTAAACGCTGCGGTAAATGTCGTTCACCGCGTTCTTTTGCCCCTCGGTAAACGCGAAGCCGAACCGTTCGGCAAACGCCTGAACGTCCGCCGTCGTTACCGAATATTTTTTCAACCGCACCTCTTCCTTGCCGCCTTTGAGTAGCTTAAACGCCGAAATCAGCGTATAATATTCCTCTAAGGCGATTCGTTCCGACGCGATATTTTTCGATTGCTCGTCGGTGGGGTTATGCACTTCGTAATACGCCCGTATCAACGACGGGAGATCGTATTTTTGTATAATTTGTTGCGGAATTACCGAATTCAAATTCGCCTTCGTCAAGCCCTCGCGTACGGCGGAACGCACTACCTTTTGACTTAAACTCCCCTTCAACGGATAGACGGGCACGATCCCTTTCAAACGGTGATTTTGATCGAGCGGCTCGAACGTTGGGTTGACCATGGAAATTTGCCCCATGCGGTTTTGCACGCGCCCGTAGAACAAATACTCGCCCGGTTGCAATTTTTGCGCGACGTAAGGTTGGTGAAACCAAATCGCGCTGAACGCAAATCCGTCCTGCGAACAGAGGGCGCGCACCGTCTTTTTATTACTGCCGTAATGGACGGGCATCAGGCGCAGCACCTGACACGCCACGAGCACGACGTCGTTGTGATAGGCGCATTTTATGGAGGCGCGCTCGGTGAGATCCAAATAGGCGCGCGGAAAAAAGCGAACGAGATCGTCCACGCTCCGCACCCCTAATTTTTCAAAATCTTTTTTTCTCTTTTCTCCGATCGATCGAAGGGAAGAAAGTTCCATTCCGTTCGCCCCCTTTGCCACCGCGCCGCCATACTACACGAGCGGAGTAAGCTCGATACCGCTCCTCCGCCCGTCATACGTATTTTTATGCAATTTATACAAATATTATTCCAAAGATAAAATGTAGTAGTATACCGATTGTCCGCCGTTGTGGAAATCTACGTCGCAATCGGGATATTTTTCCGCGATCGTCGCGCAAAGCGCCGCCGCCTCGTCCTCTTTCACGTCCTCGCCGTAATAGAGGGTGATCATTTGGTGGAAGTCCTCTTTCAACTTCGCGATCAAGCGCAACGTCGTTTCTTCAACCGTTTGCGATTTTGCCAAAATTTTCTTATCGTCCAAGCCGATAATGTCCCCTTCCTTGATCGAGAAGCCGTTCAAAGAGGTGTTACGCACGGCGTACGTTACCTGTCCCGCTTTCACGTTATCGAGCGCGTGGATCATATTCGTCTTGTTTTCTTCCGCCGTAGCTTCGGGGTTGAATTCCAACGCCGCGGCAAAGCCTTGCGGTACGTTTTTGGTGGGAATGACGTGCAGCGTCTTGTTCTCTACCAAGTTCTTCGCTTGTTCCGCCGCCAAGATAATATTTTTGTTGTTGGGGAAGATGAACACGTGTTCCGCGTTGATCTTTTGCGCCGCCGTCGCGATGTCGCTCGCGCTGGGGTTCATCGTTTGTCCGCCTTCGATCACTTTATCCACGGAAAGGTCGCGGAAGATGTCGGCAAGTCCCGTACCCGTACAAATGGACAACATACCCATTTCTTTCTTCTCCGCTTCGAGTTTCGCGCGGATCTGACGGTTTTGTTCCAACATATTTTCAATTTTCGGTCTGTCCAACTCACCGAGTTCCAACGCGTACGTCAACGCTTTGCCCGGTTGGTTCGTATGGACGTGCACTTTTACCAAATCGAGGTCGCCGATACAAATGACGCTGTCGCCGATCGTCATCAAACGCTCGCGCAAACGGTCGATTGCCGAAAGGGTGGTACTCTTTTTCATATTGATAATGAAAAATTCGGTACAGTAGGCGTATTCGATCTCGCCGAGTTCCATATTGATAATATCGGAGTTATCTCCAAATTCGGAATCGTTTTGCGGTGCGGTCGCTTCGGTGATACTATCCGCAATCTCTTCACCCGTCAATTCGTAAGCGAAACCTTTGATAATCGTCATCAAGCCTACGCCGCCCGAATCGACGACGCCTGCCTTTTTCAAAACGGGCAACAGTTCGGGGGTGAGCGCCAACGCCTTTTCGCCCTCCGCGATCACGTCTTCGAAAAATTCTTCAAAGTTCTTTTTCTTGTTGGCAACTTTCACCGCGTGTTCGCTCATCATGCGGATAACGGTCAAAATCGTACCTTCTTTGGGGATAGATACCGCACTGTACGCAATTTTCGTACCCTCTTGCATCGCCTTGGCAAACGTCTTCGTGTCCGCCTCTTTTTCGCATTTGCCAAGTACCGAACAAATACCCTTCAAAATTTGCGATAAGATAACGCCGGAGTTTCCTCTCGCGCCGCGCAACGCACCTTTGGAAACGCTGCCGCAAATTTCGGAAAAGGCGTTGGAAGGGCAAGCCGTCAACTCTTTCACGGCAGATTGCATAGTCAAAGACATATTCGTACCCGTATCGCCGTCGGGAACGGGGAATACGTTTAACGCGTCGACTTTGGCGCGGTTATTTTCTAATTGTTTTGCACCCACTAAAATCATTTTTCTAAACTCGGTGCTCGTTATCGTTTTATGCATAAGATATGCTCCTTATAAGTATGGTAAAAATGGTGCAGCACGCCCGCGGCGAGAAACGCCTGACAGAGAAAAAGAAGGCTGCCACGCAAAAAGACGCAGGCAAAAACAGCTCTGCGTCGGAAAATTACAGCTTGACGCCTATTACGTTGACGTTGACGGTATCTACGATCATACCTGTAAACGCTTCCACTTTATATTTGATAGCTTCTTTCAACGATTCGGCTACGGCGATGATCGACACGCCGTATTTCACCATGACGTATACGTCGATATAAATTCTGTTACCGGAGGTAGTTACCTTGATACCCTTGCCGCCTGCGTTTTTCTTCATCAACAACGCAATGCTGTCGGTGAAACGGTGAGAAACCATCTCCACGATACCGTACGATTCAACGGCGGTATGCGAAGCCACCTTGGCGATCGCAAGGTCCGATATGGATATTTTTCCGTAGGCATTATTTGTAGTAACTGACATAATCTTTCTCCAAATACGTTTTCATTGTACAACATTTTACGCTATTTTGCAAGTACTTTTACAAAAAAAACGGAATATTTTTTATTTTTTGTTTTTTTAGGCGCATTTTTGATTGATTTTTCTTATTAAAAATGATATATTATTTATGCTGTTTAGAACACACGGCTTCCCGTCGTGCGTTTTGCACGCGAAAAAATTATGAAAAAAGAAAAATTTATCCCAAATCGGAGGTGTCAATATGTCGAGAGTATGCAATATTTGCGGTAAAGGTCAAGCAAGCGGCAACAACGTAAGCCACTCTAACCGTAAAACGAGAAGAACCTTTAAGGTAAACGTACAAAAAGTATCCTACGTTGAAAACGGTAAGGAAACGAACGGCTACGTTTGCGCGAGATGCATCAGAACGCTGAAAAAGGCAGACTGACGCTTTCCCCTATTATCGGTAGAATGAAAATATCCTCGATTGTTCGTCGGGGATATTTTTTCATACCATTTTTCGCGCCGTACGCCTCGTAAAACGGCGTTGTTGTTCGTTCTACGGACAACGCACGAAGACAATCGCAATCGTCGTTGCTACGCCCGTAAAACGGCGATTTTAGCCGCTATATATAAAAACTCCTCTCGTTACCGAGAGGAGTTCGTTTTTTATGCGGAACGGCTTTGCTTATAGCGCACCAACCGACGGGTGATACGCAGGATAAACGCAAACGCCGTCAACGACGTCAATATCCAAGAAATGGGATAGCTGATCGAGATCGTTCGTATCGTAACGTCCAACGGGAACACCGTCCACAGCCAAACGATACGGAACAAGCACGCGCCTACGAGGGAAATCAAAGTAGACAACATCGATTTTCCCACGCCGCGGAGTACGCCCGAGCACACTTCCATAATGCCGCAAAGGAAATAGGGTACACACTCGAACAACAGTCGCGTCGTCGCCGTTTCCATCGCCACCGCTTCCAAACTGCCCGGTGCGCCGTCCACGACGCCGTACAGCGACAACAGCGGTGCGCGCATCAAGAACACGAACGCGCCGAGCGTAATGCCGATAATCGACGTAATCAAGAAGCAATTATACATAATCGGGCGAACGCGCTCCGGTTTATCCGCGCCCATATTTTGGCTGGTAAAGGTGATCGCGCCCTGATACACCGCGTTCATCGCCGTATAGACGAAGCCTTCCAAATTGCTTGCCGCCGCCGAGCCGTTTACGACGGGTTGATATTCGCTATTCGGCGGACAAAGGCTGTTGTTTACCTTCAAAATGGACGATTGAATGAGCATATTCGACAGGGAGAACAACGCGCCCTGCACCGCCGCAGGCACGCCCACGCCGACGATCTCTTTCATCGCGCTCAAATCCCATTTCAACTTACGGAAGGAAAACTTCGTAAAATCGTCGTCCTTACGGAGTTTTAACAGCAACACGACGAAGGACGCCGCGTTGGAAATGGACGTCGCGATCGCCACGCCCTCTACCGACAGCCCGACGACAAGCACGAAAAACAGGTTGAGCGCCACGTTCAGCAAGCCTGCCAACGACAGCACGATCAACGGCGTTTTAGAGTCCCCTTTCGCGCGGAAAATCGCGATCAAATAGTTCGTCAACGCCAAGAACGGTACGCCGACGAAGTACCAATCGGTATACGCGACGGACAACTCTAACAAGCTGCCCTCGTTGCCCATCAGTTGCAGCACGGGACGGGAAACGATCAAGCCGACGACCAAGCCCAGCAAGCCGAACACGAGTGCCATCAACAAGGAAGTATGTACCGCGTTTTGCGTTTTTTCCTTATCGTTCGAGCCGATTCCGCGCGCCACGACGACGTTTGCGCCGATAGAGAAGCCGATAAATACGTTCAAAATCAGATTGATAAACGCGCCCGTCGTACCGATTGCGCCCACGGCGTTCACTTCGGGCGAAAGGCTGACGACCATCATATCGGCAGCGTTATACAGCGTTTGTAAAAGGTTCGTCGCCACGATCGGTAGCACGAAACAAACGATCTTCCAAAAGAGTTTCCCCTCGGTAAAATCGATCGCTTTTTTCTCTTTAACCATACGATTTATCGCCTACTCCTTTACGCTTTCAACGCCGCGATCGCCGCCGCCCGATCAGCAGCCTTAAACACCGCGCTTCCTGCGACCACTACGTTTGCGCCCGCTTCGCGCACGAGTCGTGCGTTCTCCGTCGTTACGCCGCCGTCGATTTCGATATCGATTTCTTTACCGCAAGCCTCTACGAGCTTCTTCACTTCGCGCAGTTTATCCAACGCTTCGGGAATGAACTTTTGTCCGCCGAAGCCGGGGAACACGCTCATCACGAGCACCATATCGCAAAGCGGAACGACGTCCGCAATCTTTTCCACGGGCGTATCGGGGTTGATGACCGCACCGCATTTCACGCCCGTCGCGCGGATCTGTTCCAGCACATCTTTGAGGTTGTCTTGGCACGCTTCGTAATGCACGGTGATAATATCCGCGCCTGCCTTTGCAAATCTCTCCACGTATTTTTCGGGGTGGACGATCATCAAATGACAATCGAGGGGGAGTTTCGTGTGCTTCCGAATATCCTCCACCATCTTAATGCCGAACGTGATGTTGTTGACGAATACGCCGTCCATCACGTCGCAGTGAATTACGTCCGCGCCGTTTTCTTCCAGCGAACGAATCTCCTCGCCCATCTTTGAAAAGTCCGCCGATAAAATGGACGGAGCAATTTTCGTATTGTTCATAAACCGTTCCTCTCTTCCTTATATAGTATAAGTATATTATTTTTTATTTTTCTTCTTCCGTGCGTTCGATATATTGCGCGCGCAACTGACCGCACGCGCCGCCGATATCCACGCCGATTTGTCTACGGAGGGTAGCGGATAAGCCGCCCTTTTCCAACTTGCCCAAAAACCGATACGCCGCCTTGTCGCCGAGAGCTTTGAGGGTACGCTCTTTCACTTCGTTCAAGCGGATCAAATTGACGTGGCAGGGCTTGCCTTTCAACAGCCGAATCAACGCCTCCGCGTGCGCCTCGTCGCAATTTTCCCCGTCGATCAACGTATACTCGAAATAGTACCGTCTACCCGTTTTCTCAAAAAAATATTGACAGGCTTTCAAGATTTCCTCTATCTTATACGCCTTGGCTACGGGCATCACTCTCGCGCGCGTTTCGTCGTCCGTCGCGTGCAAGGATACCGTCAAATTGATCGGCAACCCGCTGTTTGCCAAATCGTACATTTTCGGTACGATACCGCAGGTGGAAAGGGAAATATTGCGCGCGCTGATTCCCAGCCCCGTCGGCGACGTTACGTGCCGTAAAAAGGTCAATACCTCTTGATAATTGTCCAACGGCTCGCCGCTGCCCATCAACACGACGTTCGTTACAGCGCGTTTCTCGCCGCCGCTGCCCGTCGCTTCGTTTTTATGCAACGCGTTCACCAACAAAATTTGCGACAATATCTCTCCCGACGTCAGGTTACGGATCAGTCCGTTCAACGTCGAAGCGCAAAATTTACACCCCATACGGCAGCCCACTTGCGTGGATACGCATTGCGTATAGCCGTATTTATACTTCATCAACACGCCCTCGACGAGGTTGCCGTCGGCGAGTTCGAACAAATATTTTTCCGTGCCGTCGGCGGAATAGAAGGTCTCCTTGATCCGCACCGGCTCGTCCTCGAATCGTTCGCACAACGTTTCCTTGAACGCTTTGGGCAAAGAGGATATATTCGATATCGACTTCCCCTGCGTCAAACCCTCGTACAGCTGTTTGGCGCGGAAACGTTTTTCGCCCGTTTCCGCTACGAGCGTTTCTATTTCTTCTAACGATAAATCTTGTAAAATCTTCTTCATATGCGTTTCAATCTCGCAACGTAAAATCCCGCGCCGTAGGCGGTATCGGGTAAAAATTGCAATCCGCAACGTTTTTTCTCGTGTGGCAAAGGGCTGTCGATTCCCTCCGCGACGAAGTCGGCATGCTCCGCCAAAAACGCTTCCACCGTCTTATCGTTCTCCGCCTCGAATACCGAACAAGTCGAATAATACAAATAGCCACCGCGCTTCACGTAGTTCGCGCAAGCGCGCAAAATCTCCCGTTGCGTTTTCGTCAGCGCGACGACGTCCTCCGCGCGCTTCGTCAATTTAATATCGGGGTTTTCACTCACCGTACCGAAGCCCGAACAAGGCACGTCGCACAACACGCCGTCGAACGCTTCCGCGTACCGTTCGTCGTATACCGCGCTATCCTTTTGCAATTCCGTAATATTCTCCGCGCCCATACGCGTTTTATATTGCGTAATCAACGAAACGCGATGAGGGTGCAACTCAAACGAAGTAACGCTCTTGCATTTTTGCGCCAACAGCACCGACTTACCGCCGGGCGCGGCGCACGCGTCCAACAACCGCTCGCAGGGCAACACGGCGTCGCAAATTGCGATGCTTCCCACCGATTGAAAGGTATACGCGCCCTCGTCGAACCATTCGTCCCTCGTAAAGTTCGGGAAAATATACTGCCCGTACGTTTTGGAAAAGGGAGTTTCTATCCGTTCGCGATCGGCGTACCGTTCCGCGTCGCGCACGAAGCGCACCGATACCCCTTTCGACTTTGCCGCCGCCACGGCGTACGCGCGCTCGCCGTATTCCTGCTTCAACGCGCGATAGGCAAAATAGGGATAGGACAACTCGATCGCCTCGCCCTCGTCCCCTTCGGGTAACGCGGCGCGCACTTCCGCTTCGTCGAAACGGCGCAAGAAGGCGTTGACAAATCCGCTCACGCCGCCCTTGCCGAGTTTTTTACACAGCGTTACGGCGCAATCGGTAACCATATACCGCTTTTTGTCCATAAAAAGCAACATATACAAGGCAATCTTCAACAGAATACGCACGGCGAGTTTCGGGGCTTTCGGCGCGTAATGCCGAATACAAAATTCAAAATAGCCGTCGTTTTCCAACACGCCGTACACGATCTTGACCGTGCGTTGGCGGTACTGTTCTTCGATATACGTATCGGCGATCGCCTGTTTGAGGTGCGCCCCGTCCGAATAGACTTTCGTTAAAATTTGATAGGGATCGTAAACGGGGTTACTCAGCATAAAAGACCTGCCCTTTTTGCGCCTTTCTACCGTTGACGAAATCGTTTCCCGACATCAGCTTACCGCCCGACGGTTGCAACTGCGTCAACTTCACCGCGCCGTCCGCGCACTTGACAAGCAAGCCGCGTTTCGGCTTATCGGACAGCACTTCGCCGATCTTCGCCGCCAACAATGCGCCGTTCTCTTCCTCCGTCAACGTCGCGCACTCCGCACGGTATACGTTGATTTTACCGCCGTTGAGTACGGCGTACGC
This sequence comes from uncultured Clostridia bacterium, assembly GCA_964504025.1. Taxonomy (GTDB): domain Bacteria; phylum Bacillota; class Clostridia; order Christensenellales; family Borkfalkiaceae; genus Scatosoma. The sequence goes on along the minus strand of CAZDCO010000002.1, from coordinate 35,169 downwards.
CACGGGCGACGGGTTCATGGCTCGCACCAAGCGCACGATCTCTTCCGCACGTTTGGAGAAGTCGATTTGCGCGTGTTCCTTGTTGATTTTTCGCACGGTCGCCGCGCCTGCTTCGCCCTGTTTCGTCAGCGTCGCGCTTCCGTCCTCGATTGCCCGTAACGCTTTCACGATCGTTTTCGCACCGATTGCGGACAGGCGTTCGGACAGTTCGCCGTACGTTTCGTTCGGCAGAATCTCCGTTTCGTCCACGCATACGATATCCCCCGTATCCAGCCCGACGTCCGTCTTCATCACGGAAATACCCGTCTTACTTTCCCCGTACAAAATGCAGCTTTGGATCGGGGACGCGCCGCGGTATTGCGGCAACAAGCCTGCGTGGATATTGTATACGCCGCGCGGAAAACAGTCTAACAGTTCCCGCGTTAAAATTTGTCCGTACGCGCAAGTAACCATACAATCGCCGCCGAGTGCGCGCACTTCGTCGCAACGATCGCGCAAACGCGCCGCCTGCAACACGGGCAAGCCGTATTTTTCCGCCGCAACTTTGACGGGCGGCGGCGTAACGATTCCCTTTCTGCCCTGCGGTTTATCCTCTTGCGTAATCACGCCGACGACGGTATGCTCGCCGCTTTGCAAAATCGCTTCCAAGGGCGGTACGGCAAAATCGGGCGTGCCTGCATATACTATCTTCATATCCGTTTACTCCTTGACTGAGGGCGAACGATCAGCCCTTTTGAATATGGGTGGCGCGGTCGATATACAACACGCCGTCGAGGTGATCGAGTTCGTGGCAAACCGCGCGTGCGAAAAAGCCTTTCGCCTGCAACGTATGCGTCGCACCCGTTCTATCTTGATAGGAAATCTTCACCTTGTTCGGACGGGAAACCATTCCCATTTTACCGCGAACGGAAAGACAGCCCTCCCAGCCCGACTGTTCTCCCTTTTGCGAGAGAATGACGGGGTTGACGAACTCAAAATACCCTTCGGGTACGTCCACCACTACGACGCGGCGCAAAATGCCCACTTGGGGTGCGGCAAGCCCTGCGCCCTGTTCCTTCTTCACCGTGTCCAACATATCGTCCAACAAACGCGCCAAGCCGTCGTCGAACTGCTCCACGGGGAAACATTTTTGTCTTAATACTTCGTCGCCTTCCTGTACAACGTTACGAATAGCCATATTTTTTCTCTTCCTTTGATTATTTTTCAACTCATATTCGACGGATTTTCTTCCACGCCGATCAGCACGTCGCGACAGCGCGCGTTCTCGCACGCTTCGTAGACGGCAGGCAACACGGAAGTGTCCGACAGCCGCATCAAAACTTGATAGCGATATTTGTTTTGTATCCGTTTGATCGGGGCGCGCATCTTGTTGAAAAACAAGAATTTGTCGGTATTTTTCCGATACAATTCTTCCAACGCGACGTACACGACGCGCAACGCTTCCAACGTCTTTTTATCGTCCTCGCCCGTTACCAACACGCGCACGATTTTGGAAAAGGGCGGAAACGCCATCGCCGCGCGCAAGGATATTTCGTTGCGGTAAAAACCTGCGTAATCGTACGTCGTTGCAAACCGCAACACTTCGTTTTCGGGATCGAACGTTTGTAGCACGACTTTGCCCTGTTCCTCCGCTCTACCGCTCCGCCCCGCTACCTGCGTAATCAACTGAAAGGTGCGTTCGCGACTGCGATAATCGGAAAAATGCAAACTCATATCCGCGTCCAAGATGCCCACGAGCGTTACCGACGGGAAATCGTGTCCCTTGGCAATCATTTGCGTCCCGACGAGTATATCCGCTTGCTGTTCGGAAAAGCGTTTTAATATTTTATAATGCCCCTCTTTGCCGCTCGTCGTGTCGTTATCCATGCGCAGGATACGCGCCTTGGGATACAGCCGTTGCAAGTCGTACACGATCCGTTGCGTACCCGTTCCCGCGTACGACAACTTTTTACCCCCGCATTCGGGACAGGCGGACAGCATACCGTATTTCGCGCCGCAATAGTGGCATTTTAAGCAATCTTCGTCCCGATGATAGGTCAACGCGACGTCGCACGCCTCGCACTTCGCCACGTAACCGCACTCCTTGCAAATGACCGTTTGCGAATATCCCCTGCGGTTCAAGAACAAAATGGCTTGCTTGCCGTCCTCCAAACAACGTTCCAACTCCTCTTGAAGCACCGACGAGAAGGCGGAGTTGTTGCCGCGGCGCACTTCGCGCCGCATATCTGCGATAATCACTTCGGGCAACGGGCGGCGATTGATGCGCTTGGGCATTTCGATCAGCGAAAATTCGCCGTCCATCGCTCGTTTATAGGTATCGGCGGAGGGCGTCGCGCTGCCGAGCACCAACTTGCACCCGTTGTACCGCGCGCGCAAATACGCCACATCGAAAGTGTTATACCGCGGTGCGGTTTCGCTGGCGTAGCTGCCGTCGTGTTCCTCGTCGAGAATGATCACGCCGAGATTTTCCATGGGCGCGAAAATCGCACTCCGCGCGCCGATCGCGATCTTTGCCTCGCCCGTACGCAGCCGCCACCACTCGTCGAAGCGCTCGCCTGCGGACAGTCCGCTATGCAAAATGGCGGCGTTCTTACCGAAGCGCGCGCGAAGTTGGGAAAGCATTTGGGGCGTCAGGGAAATTTCGGGGACTAAAAAAATCGAACTTTTACCGCGGCGCAAGCAATCGGCAATCAGCGTCAAATAGACTTCCGTTTTACCGCTGCCTGTAACGCCGTGCAAAAGTTGCACGGTGCGCGCGTCCGTTTGCACCGTTTCCACGGCGCGGCGTTGGTCGTCCGTCAGTTCGCGAGGCGCGGCTTCCCCTTCCAACGCTTTATACGGATCGCGAAGCGTTTGTTCCTTTTCGATCCGTACGTATCCTTTCTTTTCCAACCCTGCCACGCCGCCTGCGAACGAAGCGTTCAACAGCGCGCAATCCGTCTTGCCGTGATCGCGCAAATACTCCGCCGCCGCCCGTTGGTTTTTCGCTGTTTTCGGCAACGATATTTCTTCAAACGGCAGGGCGAGCGTCGCTACGTTCCGCCATTTTTGCCGCACCTTGCCCGTACGCATTTCCGCAGGCAAAAACAGCCGCAGCGTGAGTGCTTTGGGTACGCGATAGCGCGCCGTAAGTTTTTCCGCCAAGCGCAAACATTCGGCGTTGAGCGCAGGCATACCGTCGTCCGTCGGCAACGCTCGTTTCAAGCGTTCCAACGGCAAGTCGGACGATGCCTTTAAGCGCATGATAAAGCCCGTAACCGTCTTACCGCCGAAAGGTACGCGCACGCGGCTGCCCGCCACGGCGGCATCTTCGCAAAGATAATCGAATATTCTATCCGTTTCGCCCGACGCGATATCTACGATGACTTCGGCAATCACGCGCACTCCTCCTGTACTTCAAAAATGGAATTGCCTCGGCAATGCGAGGCAATTTGAACGAGTTTCGTTAGTCTTTTGCGACGACTACTCTGCCCTCGGCGATGTCCTTGCACGCGGTCAGGAGTTCTTTATCCTTGCCCGTGGAATCTACCACGCCGGCGTTCTTCTCGTTTTCGATAATTTGTCTTGCTCTCTTCGCCGCGATCGTGCAAAGCGCGTAACGGCTGATCGGCTCTTCCTCGCTGCCTAATTTTCTGATCATTTCATCTACGGAAGGTTCGTTAATCATATTTCTATCTCCTTAAAATTGTTGTTCGTTTTTTATTTGCAAAGGGGGTTGCCGTCGAGGATTCCCTCTAACTCGGCAAGTGCCTTATCCAAATCGTCGTTGATCACTACGTAATCGTATTTGTCCTTTTGCGACAACTCGTAATCGAGCCGCGCCAAACGGCTTTGAATTTCCTCGTCCGTCTCCGAGTTCCTACCCTTCAACCGCTCGAACAGCGTTTCCTTAGAGGGCGGTACGATCATGACGAGCACGCATTCGGGAAAAACTTTTTTCACGTTCAACGCCCCGACGACGTCGATCTCCAACACGACGGACTTCTCTTTCAGCGTTTCCTGCACGAACGATTTTGGCGTGCCGTAATAGTTTCCAAAATGCTCGTCGTATTCTAAAAAGTCTTTCTCTTCGATACGTCGTATAAATTCTTTTTTGGTTAAAAAGTAGTACTCTCTGCCGTGAACTTCGCCCTCGCGCGGCGCGCGCGTCGTGCAGGTCACCGTTTCGACGACGTCAGGTCGTTTCGCAATCAGTTTTTTCACGAGCGTTCCCTTGCCTACGCCGGACGGGCCGGACACTACCATCAATACGTTTTTCTTCATCTTCTTTCGTTCTCTTTCGTGTATTATTCGAGGTTTTGCACCTGTTCGCGCACCTTTTCGATCTCGTTCTTCAACTCCAAGCCCAGCCGCGTGATCTCCACGTCGTTGCTCTTGGAACAGGTGGTATTCGCTTCGCGGTTGAACTCCTGTACCAAAAAGTCGAGTTTTCTTCCCACGACGCCCTCTTCGCAAATCGAACGGAATTGCTGGATATGCGAACGCAACCTCGTCAACTCCTCGTCGATATTGCTCTTATCGGTAAAGATCGCCACCTCGGTAAGCAACCTGCCCTCGTCTACGTTCGCGCCGTCTACATATTCTCGAACGCGCGTCGTCAAACGCTCCCGATATTCCGCCGCCACGAGCGGTGCGCGCGCGGCGATTTTTTCCACCAAGCTTTCGATCGCCTGCATACGGGACAACATATCCTCTTTCAGCTTTTCGCCCTCGACGAGTCGCATGGCGTTCAGGTTATCGAGTGCCGCGCAAAGGGCGGTCTTCAACGCGAGAATCAGCATTTCGTCCAAACCTTGCACTTCGTCCTGTTTCAATACGTCGGGATAGCGAAGCACCGAAGAGATCGTTACGTCGTCGGGCAAAGCGGGGAATTTTTCTTTCAGCGTATTCGCCGCGGCGATATACGAGCTTGCAAGCGCCAAATCGACAGCAAACGCAGTTGGTCTTTCCCGTCTGTCCTTAAAGGTTACGAACACGTCGGCGTGGCCGCGCGTCAACCGTTCGCGCACGATCGACTTCGCCGTTTCCTCGTACGCCGCAAATATGCGCGGCGCTTTCATCGCCACGTCCAAATAGCGGTTGTTCACCGTCTTGATCTCGCAGGTGAGTTGCAATTCTCCGTCGTCGTACGAGCCTTTGCCGTACCCCGTCATACTCAACATAACGCTTTTATCCTCTCGTTTCGTCCTTTACCCCTTTTACGGGTTATCCTATTATAGCAAATATTTCGTCAAATTACAAGCGGTAACGCGCCCCTTTTCTTCTTTTTTTATAAAAAAAGAAAAAAGCGCGCCCAACGACGGAGTTTTTTCCGTCCGAACGCACTTTCGTTCTCCTCTATAAGTTTTCGGTTCGCGCCGCCTGTTCCCGAACGCCGCCATACAAGTTATCCGCGCCCGTCGCGCAAAACGAGCGATATGCGTCGCGCGTTCTTTATTTCCGTCGTGTAAAACGAGCAATACGCAAGTGCGGTTTTGCACCGTCGTGCCAAAACTCAACCTTCGATCAGCTTCGTAAACTCCGCCTCGTCGATAATGCGTATCCCCAACTTTTCCGCCTTTTGGCGTTTGCTGCCTGCGTCCGCGCCGACGATCACGAGGGTGGTTTTCGACGTAACCGACGATTGGCAAACGCCGCCCCGTTCTTCGATCAGTCGTTGCGCCTCGCTGCGCTTATAGCCGCTCAACGAGCCCGTCAGCACGACCGATTCGCCTGAAAATACCCCCTCTTTTTTCTCCTCTTTCCATATCGGCTCGACGCCGACTTCGCGCAACGCCGCAAGTTGTGCCGCGTTGTTTTCGTCGCGGAAAAATGCAACGATATCGTGCGCCGTAATCGCCCCGACGTTGTCCATTTTCAAAAGTTCCTCTTCCGTCGCGGCTTGCAAGTTTTCCAAACTCTTAAACCGTGCGGCAAGTTCTTTCGCCGCAACCCTGCCTACCCCGTCCATGCCGATTGCGAACAAAAACGCCGACAATTCGGGAGTGCGACTTGCGTTGATTTCCGACAACAAATTGTTGATTTTCTTGTCCTTGAACCCGTCCAAGCGCGCCAAATCTTCGCTCGTCAAGCGGTACAAGTCGGCAAAGTTTTTCACCAAACCGCATTCGACGAGTTGTTGCGCCGTACGATCGGAAAATCCGTCGATATTCATGGCGTTTTTGCCTGCGTAATGGTCGAGGCGCGCCACGATTCTCGGTACGCACTCCTCATTGGGGCAGAACAGGTGCGCGCCCACCTCTTTCAGAGGCGTTCCGCACGACGGGCATACCGTCGGCTTTTCCACGTCCGCGCTGTCGGCGTAGTACTCCGTCGCGCCCAAAATTTCGGGAATGACTTCGTTGGAGCGGCGTACGAGTACGCGCGAACGCAATTTTACCCGTTTCCGTTCGATATCGCCGTAATTGTTGAGGGTAGCGCGCGATACCGTCGCGCCTGCCAACTCCACGGGTTCTAACAGGGCGAGCGGCGTCAGTTTTCCTGTGCGCCCCACCTGCCAAACGACTTCTTTTAAGAGGGTAGTTACCTCTTCCGCCTCGAACTTATACGCCATCGCCCATCTCGGAAATTTGTCGGTATATCCAAGCTCTTCGCGCACCGCCGCCTCGTTCACCTTGACGACCGCGCCGTCCGTCAGCACGTCGATATTCCGCCGTTCCACTTCGATTTCGCGCACGGCGTCCTTGACTTCTTCTCCCGACTTGCAAACGCGGAAATAGGGAAAGACTTTGAAGCCCTCGCGTTGCAAAAAATCGTGCGCTTCCGTTTGCGAAAGACGCGTGCCGTCGGAGAGGTAGTTCACGTCGTAAAAATAGATATCTGGTTTGCGTTGACGGGTGATTTTCGGATCGAGATTTCGCACCGCGCCCGCCGCCGCGTTCCGCGCGTTCTTCAACGGTTCAACCGCCGTTTGGTTATACTTTTCCAAGACGGACAACCGAATAACCGCCTCGCCGCGCACCTCCAACGTGCCGCGATAGGAAATTTTCAACGGGAAGGAGGGAATCGTCAACACTTGCGCCGTTACGTCCTCGCCTACGACGCCGTTGCCGCGCGTCGTGGCGCGCACGAACTTTCCGTCGTCGTACGTCAAACATACCGTCAAACCGTCGAATTTATACTCTACCGTATACGTTGCGCCGCCCGATTTTTCAACGCGCGTAACGAACGCGTCCAACTCCTCTTCCGTTACCGCTTTATCCAAGCTGAACAAGCGCGCCAAGTGCTCGTGCTTTTCAAACCCCTTGATCGGTTCGCCGCCCACGCGACGGGTGGGGCTGTCGGGATACACTTCGCCGCTCGACTCTTCCAGTGCACGCAATTCGTCGTAGAGCGTATCGTATTCCTTATCCGATACGGTCGGCGCGTCCAACACGTAATATTCGTACGCCCACCGATTCAAAATATCCACAAGTTCTCGTTTTCTATCCATAGCCCCTCGTTCTCCTTTCGGGAGTATTTTCTCAAAAAAATTACAACACCGTCAACGGCGCGAGATTTGCGGACAACTGCTTGATGCCAAGTCCGTTCGTGAACGCGACGTCGAGAATGGTATTCGCCCCTGCGCCCCGTACGCGCACGATCGTGCCTTCGCCGAATTTCGGGTGGCTTACCCGTACGCCGACGCTGAACGCGCTGAGATCTTTGCTCGCCGTCGTACGTGGTGCGGGCTTACCGATTCCGCCGTAGGAAAAGTTGCTTTCGCGCTTAACGGTGCTCGTCGAACGGCTTGTGCTTTGCGATGAACCGTACGCGCTGCCGCCGTTCCACGCGGAACGCTGCACGGGCGAGCTGCTTCTATCGCCTTGATAATAGCCCCCTCTTCTCCCGTAGCCGTTTCCGTAACCGCTGTTCGACGCATACCTGCCCCCACCGTACGCCGCGTTACCGTAGCTTTCGGGATCGTCGTCGTAGCCGTAGAAGGACGGACGACGCACCTCTTTCGGTAAATCTAACTCGCTCGCCATTTCCCTTAAAAACCGCGAACGGGCAGTCGGTTTGCGCTCGCCGTACAAATATCTACTCTTCGAACGGGTGAGCCACAACCGTTCCTTGGCACGCGTGATCGCCACGTACATCAAACGGCGTTCCTCTTCCATATCGTCGTCGTTCTCCACGGCGCGCGCGACGGGCATGATGTTTTCTTCCATGCCGCACACGAACACGCCCGTGAACTCTAACCCCTTGACGGAGTGCACCGTCGCCAGCGTAACGTAGTTGCTGTCGTCCATTTCGTCCGTATCCGAAGAAAGCGTAACCTGTTCCAAATATTCGGTGAGCGTCGCCCCCTCGTTCAAGCGGCAATACTCTTCCACCGAATTGATAAATTCGTCGATATTCGCGCGCTTGTTGATACTCTCGTCCGATTCGTCGGCGTACGCCTCGCGCATTTTCGTGTCGGCGACGATTGACTTGACGAGCTCGTTGACGGGCGTATCCTGACTTTGCACGATCCAGCCGTTGACGAGATTCTTAAAATCGGTCAATTTTTGTTTCGTCGCGCCCGTGAAGCCGAGCGTGTCCAAATCGAGCAACGCGTCGTAGACGGACAACTCGTTTTGGAAGGCGTAATTTTGCAGCGTTTCCACCGTTTTCGCGCCGATACCGCGCTTGGGGAAGTTGATGATCCGCGTAGCCGCTTCGCTGTCGAACGGGTTGTTCACCAACCGCAAATACGCCAGCAAGTCCTTGATTTCCTTACGCTCGAAGAACTTGAAACCGCCGAATACTTTATAGGGAATGGCGTCGGAAGTAAACTCTTGTTCGAACGACCGCGTGAGTGCGTTCAGGCGCATCAACACGGCGAAGTCGGAATAGGAGTATCCTCTCTCCACCAAGCCTTTGATCGTATGCGCGATATACCGTGCCTCGCCGCTTTCCTCATCCGCTTCGTACACTTTGACGGCGTCGCCTTCGGCGTTTTCCGTCCACAACGTTTTGCTCTTCCGTCTGCCGTTGTTTTTGATGACGGTATTCGCCAACTGCAAAATCTTCTTCGTGGAACGATAATTGCGTTCCAACTTGAACGTCTTTGCGTTTTTGAAGTCCTTTTCAAAGTGTAAAATATTCTCTATCTTCGCACCGCGCCAGCCGTAGATCGACTGATCGTCGTCGCCCACGGCGAACAGGTTGCCGTGCGCTTGCGCCAACAGGCGGACGATCTCGTATTGCACGGCGTTCGTGTCCTGAAACTCGTCCACGAGGATATAGCGGAATCTACCGCCGAGATAGTCGCGTACTTCGTCGTTTTTGCGGAGCAGCAACCGCGTTTCGTTCAACAAATCGTCAAAATCGAGCGCGTTGTTCTCCCGTAAATGCTTTTGGTAGCGCGTATACACTTTGGTGATCTCTTCGATATTCTCTTCGCCGGCGAACTCCTCCGCGTACCGTTTCGGTTCGTAGCCGAGCATCTTCGCGTTCGCGATATGATACTTGACCGATTTCAACAACTTTTCGTCGTCGTAGTCGCATTCTTGAAAGGACTTCTTGATGATATTGTTGCGTTCCGTTTCGCTGTAAATGGAGAAGTTTTTGTTGATTCCTGCCTCTTCGGGGTAGGTGCGCAAAATGCGCACGCACATGCTGTGAATGGTGCACACCCAAGAGGAAGAAACGTCCACGATTTTGGAAAGACGTTCTTTCATTTCGTTCGCCGCTTTGTTGGTGAAGGTGATTGCCAAAATCGCCGACGGCGGCACGTGTTTTTCTTCGACCAAATAGGCGATACGCGACGTCAATACGCGCGTTTTACCGCTGCCTGCCCCTGCAAGCACGAGCACCGCGCCCTCCGTTTGCAGCACTGGCTTGATTTGTTCCTCGTTCAGTTTTTCTAAAATTTCTTCTATCCGTTCCATACCGTCTATTATACCATAAACCGTCGGCGTTGGCAAGTGGGTATCGACGCCTTTCGACTTTTCCGAAGAAAAAAATACGCCGAGTCTTCCCCGTGCGTATTTCCTCTTTCTACGATCCGATCTCCCGATCTTGCAACGTTTCAAATTGACACTCCCTCCTAAACCGTTCCAACGCGCGCAAATACTTTTCGCTGAGCGACAACGTATACCGCTGTTTTTCTTCGTACGTGAGCGTATCGTAATAGGGCTTGTCCGTCAATCGTCCGATCGCGTCGCTGACTTCCCCTTCGGCAAGGAGCATTCGTTTGACGCGCAAATAGAATTCGTCCTCCTTCTTGCCCGATATACGATCGGATACCTTTTCCGCGAAAAAACGCCCTGCCTTGCTTTCGTTCAAGCCGCTCTCGCGCGCCCGTTCGAGCTGCGTTTGTAAATCTTGCTTACACGCCTTCCAAAACCCGTTTTTGATGCGCGATTTCGCGCGACGCGCCTCCTCTCGCAACGAATTTTCACTTTCTCGTCCGCTTACCATATCTTTTCCCTCTCCTTTTTTGATTTTTTTCGTCAAGCTTTCGTATCTTTCCCCTTTTTTCGACGAAGTAAAATGAAAAGAGCCCACTGCGTGAGCTCTTTTGCGTTTTAGTTTCTGCTTCTCTTTCTTGCGGCTTCGGACTTCTTCTTTTTCTTTACGGAAGGTTTTTCATAAAATTCCTTCTTTCTCAAATCGCCGATAATGCCGTCGCGAGAGCACTTTCTCTTAAAGCGACGAAGTGCGCTTTCCACGTTTTCGTTTTCACCAACTCTTACCGTAGACATTCCTTTTTCACCTGCCTTTGCCGTTGCGTTTAATCGTTACCTCGTAATTATAACAATTTTACAAAGGGGTGTCAAGTCTTTTTCCGTCCTTTTGCCGCTTTTTTAGGAAATTTTTTCAAAATCGGATGCAGGGTGCTTGCACCAAGGGCAAATGAAATCGTCCTCCAACTTTCCCTCGTGCACGTAGCCGCAAATTTTGCAAACCCACTTCTCGCCCTCGTCCGTTGCCGCGGCGTTCACTTTCGGCTTGACGTGCTCGTGATAATAGGCGTACGTCATCGATTTTTCGTCGGAAAGCTTCTTTGCTTCGGTTACTTCCGCCACGAACAATGTATGCGTGTCGTAATCGTAACGATCGATCACCCTTGCGGACAACACGGCGTTGGCGTATCGCGGCAAATAGTATACTCCGTTTTCGGTCGTCGGATAGCGTTCGCCGTCGAACTTGTCGCAGTCTCTCCCCGAACGGAAGCCGAACCGCTCCACGATCTCGAAGGGCGCGCTTTCGGCAAGCACCGACACGTTCAACGCGCCCGACTTTTTGATCATCTCGTCGGTGTAGTTGTTTTTATTGACGAATACCGTGATACGCGTCGGCGAATCGGTCAACATGGAAACGGTATTGACGATACAACCGTTTTGCTTTTCCCCGAACTTCGTCGTCAAGACGAATACTCCGTAGCTGAGGGCGTACGTTGCGTTCTTGTCTATCATATCGCTTACGCCTTCCACAAACCGTGCAGGTTACAATAGGCGTATACCGCCACGAGTTGATCCCCGTCCGCCAACGAGAAGGTGCAAACGGGCGCGTCCGTCGCTTTCAAATATTTCACTTGATAGCCCTGCTCCGTTTCTACCGCCACCCATTCGATCAGGTGCGCTTCCGTCATCGGGTGGCTGACGCTACCGACGTCTACCTTGACTTGCTTACATTTCTTCGTAACGACGGGCACGTGCTTTTCCTGCGCCGCGTCCACGCTGCCTGCAATCAGTTCTTTGAACCCCTCCAAATGCAACTCCGTTTTGGAAATTACCGTCTTTTTGCAACTTTCGCATTGATATACTCTCATTTTCTTTTTCTCCTTTTTTCTTTTTGATTGTTCTCTTAATGAGATTTAATCTTAATAGTATTATAACACAAGAAAATCGTGCCGTCAATAGTTTTGGAAAAAATTATGAAAAAAATGTACGAGAGAAAAAAATTTCTCAACAGGAGAGGCAATTATGCTTATAGAGCAATTCCTGCAAGAAATCGCACGCGGTTTTCAGTTCGCTTTCGCGATCGTAATCGCCTTGGTAGGCTTCGATCAGCAGCGCGCCCTGAAAGCCTACGTCGGACAACCGACGAACGAGGGTATCGAAATCGAACGTGCCTTTCCCCGGCAAACGCATTTTCCCGTTCTCGTCGATATCGGAAAGGTGGACGGTGCGCAACCGCTCCCCCATTTCCTCCAAATACCGTTCGTAGGGATAGCCTGAAATGCGCGCCTGTTTGACGTCCAACACGCCGCCGAGTTCGGGAATCGTCTCCGCGATCGGGGCAAATACGCCGGGGCGGTTATAGCTTGCCCACTCGACGTTTTCCAAGCACAACGTTACGCCGTGCCGCTTGCAGGCGGCGACGATCTTTTGAAAATCGGGCAGCCAGGACGGAATATCGTCGTTCGCGCCCGAACGGGTTGCGCTTTTGACCCGTGCCAAGCCGTGAAAGGTATAATAGCGCGCGCCCAACCGTTCCGCGCTGCACAACGCCTTTTCCAACCAACCGTACGCGTCCTCGCGCGCACGCTCGTGTTTGGAAAAGAGTTGCGGTTCGTATTGCGTATTCAAAACGTGGACGGAATATACGTTCAAATCGCCCTTGACGGCGGCAAGCCGATCGGCGAACGGCTGACCGTACTCGCTAAACGTCGTCAAGAACACTTCGGTATGTCGGACGCCCAACTCGTTCAACAAAACGAGCGCGTCCTCGTTATACCGCCGCAAAAACAACGACGCGGTAGACACTCCCACGAACATAGCGATGCTCCTTTACCCGATATAGTAGATTCGGTTTTCTTTGCAAGGTTTGCAAACGGGTTGCGATTCCGCGTAGCCGACGATACAGTTACCTACGCCCTCGTACTCGCCCTCGATGCCCAGCTTTTGCAAAAGGGCTTTGCCCTCTTCGCTTTCAAAAGTTTCTTTCGCGCGGTGTATCCAGCACGCGCCCAAGCCCAACGAATGGGCGGCGAGCAACATGTTTTCCATCACGAGCGAGCCGTCGTACACATGCGTGGGCACGTCCTTTTTCGCCAACACGACGAGAACGGCAGGCGCGCCGTAGAAGGGATCGTGCGGAATGTGCATCGGCGCGGCGTTCAGCGCGGACAACTCGTCGCGCACCTTTTTATCCGTTACCACCAACACGATAGGAGATTGCAAGTTCATTCCCGACGGCGCGGAAACGCCGGCTTCGGCGATTTGTTGCAGCAATTCCTTTTCCACCGGTTTATCGGCGTATTTTTTCACGCTCGCGCGCGACAGGATCGTTTTCAAAGTTTCGTTCATTTTTTTATCACTCCTTATATCGTAAATCGTTTATCGTCCAGCCGCGCAAGACGTCGAACATTTCCTCGCTCAACTGTTTTGCCGACGGCAGATCGTGTTCTAAATAGTTACCGCACTCCTTCGCGCTCGCGCCGGGAATTTCGCCCGTATACGACGCGATTTTCGCGAAACAGTCTTGTACCAAAGCAATCGCTTGCGCGTAGGAAACCGTGTCCCTGAGCAGCAAATAAAAGCCCGTACGACAGCCCATAGGGCCGACGTAGATCACGCGATCGGCGCACGCGGAATTGCGCGCGAACGTCGCGAACAGGTGCTCGAAGGTGTGCATGGCGGCGTTGGGTAAATAGTCGCCCCCGTTCGGCAAACGCATGCGAATATCGTAGGTTACGACGTCGCCGTCGATACGGGAGAGGTACATACCCTTTTGCAGGGTATCATGATTGATCGTAAAGCTTGCGATTTTTTCCATTTGTTTTCTCCTTACTCGCTTAAAACAACGCGCGGAAGCTTGCCGGTACGGTAGCGCGCACGGTAACGATTTCTTTGGTGTACGGGTGCACGAAGGACAACGCCGAAGCGTGCAAACCCAAGCGGTGCAACGGATCGCTCTCCGCGCCGTACTTGTCGTCGCCGACAACGGCATGCCCCTCGTGTTTCAACTGCACGCGGATTTGGTTTTTCCTGCCCGTGTCGATCTTGACGCGGAGCAACGCGTACTTGTCCGACTGTGCGATCACTTCGTAATGGGTAATTGCTCGTTGCGCGGTATTGTCGCGGGTAACGTACACGAGGTTGTTTTTGTTCTCCGTCAGATAGTTCTCGATCGTGCCCGTCGATTGCTCGAATACACCCTCGGCAACGGCGTAATATTCGCGCAAGGTTACGCTTTCGTTCCAACGAAGTTTTAAGATAGAGTGCAATTTGATATTCTTTGCGAAAATTAAGACTCCCGACGTTTCCTTGTCGATACGGTGCAGAATATACGGGCGCGCCGTTTTATCCTTTTGACGGAGATACTCGAACACGCGCGCGAACGCGGAATCGGTTTCCTTATCGCTCTCCACCGAAAGCAGCCCCTCCGGTTTATCCACCGCAATAAAGTCGTCGTCCTCGTAGACGATCTTCAACGGTTCGCGACGGGGCGGACGGAGGGTACGCACCGTCTTTTGCGCCGTGCCGTCGCCGCGGACGGACGTCTTGGCGATCTTCACTTCGTCGTCCTTTGCCAACGGGAAGTTGAATTGCGTAACTACGCTGCCGTTGACGAGCACTTGGCGTTTAGCGAGCAACGTTTTGACGTTGTTGCGCGACGTGTTGCACTTCCGCAACAAAAACTCTAACAGTTCGTCGCTGCGGTTGACCTTGTACGTGGCGGTATACGCGAGCGTTTTCGCGCGTTCGGCGCGTACCTGCCCCCGTTGTTGCTCCGCTTTCTTTGAAAATAATTTCCTACTCATATTGCTCCTTTATAGATCGAAGGGATAATCGTCTTCGTCGTTGCGGCGCGCTTCCCGTTGCCATTTTTTCCTGCGACGATACCGTTTCCAAGCGCGAACGGCGTTACCGCCGAAGAAGAGTACGATATTCAAAAGGGAAGTCAGCAGGGCAACTCTTCCCCACCACCCCTCGAAAATGAACAGCAACACCAACGAGATCGCGTACAGCACCGCCAGCCACTTCATCTTGATCGGAATGAAAAAGAAGAGGTAGAGGGTGAAATCGGGATAGAGAATCGCGAACGCCAAAAACAGGGAAAGGTTGAGATAGGTGTTCGTTGCGTAGCCCGTAATCAAGCCCGACAACACCGCGCCCAACCAGCCGCAAAGATAATAGAGATCGAAGCGCAACGCGCCCCACTCGTTTTCCAACGCCGAACCGATCCACCAATCGAGATACAGTCCCAATGCGAGCGATAACAGATTAAACGTGTCGGGAACGAAGAGAAAGGTAACTATGCGCCATACTTCGCCGCTAAAAATGCGTTCCTTGTCAAAAGTGAGATAATAGAGGATACTCACGCCCGTTTTCGTGGCGACGATCGTTTCCAACAGCCATACCGCGCCCGTGCCGACGACGATGATCAGCATCAAGTTTCGCAGCGCGTATCTGCCGAATTTTCTATCTAATTTGTCTAACAACGGTTCTCTCATATTGCACCGACCTTTTTGTTTTTAGATTGTTTTCGCTTGCGAGGGGAGACCACTCTCGTCAACGAGCCGTTTCCATTTTTTCACAATATCATTTGTATTATATATCATTATATGATTTTAACCAACCATTTACCAAGTCTGCAATATTTGGTTCTACAGATTGTATATTTTTTGCCATTTTAATGTTTCTCCTAATTCAATTCTACTACACCAAATATGACAGCTTTCGTCATATTCATAAACTTTTTACTAAAAATTTAATACTGTTTCGGGATTCATTAAAAAGTCCTGCAACGACAACATCAATATCCCTTGTTCGTTATATCCGCTCACAATCAGTTGATTTACGATAATTATTTTTCTAAACGCGTCGTTTATCGAAAGCAAGGATGCTTGCTCTTGCGCCATTTTCTCTTTCGATGGAATACTATAAGCAGACTGGATATAATATCTGCGATTTCCAAGGTTTACAACAAAATCAACTTCAAGCGTTTTTCTTACCGAAATACCGTTTTCTTTTTCAACGTTCTCTACGACGCCTACGTCAACGGAAAATCCGCGCAAACGCAATTCGTTATAGATAACGTTTTCCATAATATGCGTATATTCTTGCTGACGGAAAGAAAGTCTTGCGTTTCTAAGTCCCAAATCCACAAAATAGTATTTTGCAGGCGTGTTTATATATTTTTTTCCTTTTATATCATACCGCACCGCTCTTTCAATCAAAAAAGCGTCTTGCAAATAATTGAGATAACTTGAAATGGTATTTGCAGATAGTTTAACGTTTTTCGTACTTGCAAACGTATTCGATAGTTTTAACGGATTCGTAGGCGAGCCGATGGAAGAAGCTAACACATCCGTTAATTCGTTAATCTCTACGTTCCCACGCAAATTGTTTCTATTGATAATATCCGCCAAGTACGTCGTATCAAATAAACTCGTTAAATACCTCGCTTTATCCGCCACCGTTTCCATGGAAAGGCATAATGGCATACCGCCGTAGTTGCAGTACATAATCCATGCTTTATCGAAATCACCGCCGTAAACAGAATAAAACTCTGAAAAATTTAACGGATAAACTCTTATTTCATCTCCACGCCCGCGAAACTCGGTTATGATATCACTGGATAAAAATTTAGAGTTACTACCCGTAACGTAAATATCTACGTTAGGAATATGCATAAATCCGTTTATTATGCTCTCAAATTCGGGCACGAGTTGTATTTCGTCAAGTAGAATATAATAATCTTCGCCATCAACAATTTGGCTCTTTACGTAATGATATAAAGCCTCGGGATTTTGCAATTTTCTATTTCCAAAATCATCTAAAGCAATAGAAATTATATGGTCTTCCTCGATTCCGCTTTCAATCAAATGATCACGAAATAACTTAAATAGTAAATACGATTTACCGCATCGTCTTATCCCCGTAATAATTTTAACCATACTGTTTTTCTTATGTTGGATCAATTTGTTTAGATAAAAGTCTCTTTTTATTACCATAAAAAGGTCTCCTATTTTCTTCGTTTACACTATTATACCAAAACAAAGCCATTCAGTCAATACTCTAATTGAGAATTTTTGTAGAAAATTACAGTTTTTCTAAACATTCTATAAAACGGGCGTTTTTTGCTTAAAAACACCCGTTTTTTATTCATTTTCGACATAGCGTTATTAGAGTCTCCACGTGTTTTGTTTGCGGAAACATATCGTACGGCTGAATATACGTCACTTCGTAATACCCTTCCAGCGTTTCGCCGTCCGCAACGTTGCGATACGCTTCGTTTTTGACCAGCTCGCCGCGCTCGTTCTCCACCAGCCTACCCGTCAAAATGCCCAAATCGCGCGCCAACGTCGCAGGATTACAACTGATCAACGTCATTTGCGGAATACCGCTCTGCAACAACGTTTTCACCACACTCCGTGCGATTCCCGCACGCGGCGGATCTAAAATCAAGCGCAATTTCTCGCCCTTTTCCTTTTCCAAAATTCCCGACAGCTTATCCTCGACCGCTCCGCAAACGTTAAACATATTGTCCAGCCCGTTCTTCGCTTTCAGTCCGTCCGCGCACACCGACGCCTCCCGTTCCAGCTCGATACCGTACACGCGTTTCGCCTTTTTCGCCAACATTGCCGTCAACAAACCGCCGCCCGAATACGCGTCCACGACGACTTCGTCCCCGTCCCCCGTTACCGAACGCAACGCGTCCTTATAGAGTTTCGTCCGCACGTTATCGTTCACCTGCAAAAAAGTAACCGGCCCTGCCTCGTACGCAATTCCCTGCTCCACAGCCTGATAGTTCCCGTCGCCGCAAATCAGGGAAAACTCTTCCCCAAAAACGACGTTCGTTTCCCTGTCGTTGACGTTCAAATACAACGAGAATACGTTGAACTCCGTCGCCAAGAGTTCCGCAAACCGACCTATGCTCGGCAATTTTTTCGTCGTGGCAACCAAAGTAAAGATAAACTTGCCGCCGATTTCACGCGCCACGATATGCCGCAACACGCCCGTCTTTTTTTCCTCGTCGTACCCCTTGACGGCGCACTCTTCCACGTACCGCCGCAAAACGGAGATCAGTTTCTCCGCCCATTCCGGTTGAATGGCGCACGTTTGAATCGGTACGATTCGATGGGAACGCTCGGCGTAAAATCCAACGACGGTATTCCCCTCTTTGTCCACGCCGATCGGCATTTGCAATTTGTTGCGATATCCGTATTCTTTATCGCTCTTCACGGCGACGGGTACGTCTACCGACACGCCGCCGATCTTCCGCAAACACTCTCTCACCGTTTCGCTCTTTAAGCGCAACTGCGTGGAATAGTCGATATGCTGCAACGCACAGCCGCCGCAACGCATAAATACGGGGCATTTCGGGCGAACGCGCTCTTCCGCAGGCGTCAGCACCTCTTCCAGTTTTCCGTACCCTACGTTGCCCTTCAATTTCAAAATCTTGAACCGTACCTTTTCCTGCGGTAAACAAGCAGGCACGAAAAAAGTAACCCCTTCGTGCCTGATAACGCCCTCTCCGCTTGAACCGATACCCTCGACGATCGCGCAAACGCTTTGATTTTTCTCCAACATGCCCCTGTTCTCCTTCTCTCCTATTTTTTACGCCTATCGATCCGCGCCACCGTTACGTTTACGAGTGCTCGACAACGGTAGGCTACGTAGTCGTAAAAGACGAAGAATATCGTACCGAATACCAAAATAAGCGGTAAAATATACGCCTGAATCCACGTTACGGTCGTCGTAGCGCGCAACAGCAACACCCAAACGAGATACGCCGTAGCGTCGAACCACACCGCCTTGACGGCGCACGCCGCCCAACGATTGATTTTCTTCTTCAACTGCCACTCGTTCGCTACGGGGTGCAACCCGAAAAAGATCACGAACGGCAAGACTTCCCAAAACCGAAAGGAAGAAAACAACGTCGTCAAAATCGACGTTGCGACGTACGCCAAAAAGTACCCCCGATAACTCCCTTTCGCCAAGGGCAACATCAGGGCGATACTCCCCAAAACGTACGCCGTAAACAAAAATATATCCGTATAAATGCCCACCGTCAGCAGCGTGGTCGCCGCCGCGCACGCCAACGCCGACAGGGCAATCTCATGCGAAGTGCTACCCTTCATATCCCTTTAACAACCGCAACAAGTCTTGAAAAAACAATCGATACAAAGACAGGTATAGCAATACATACACGCTTCCGAACAGCCGCAACCGCCCATTTGCGGTTCTTCGTCCATACCGCGATTCGGGTTCGAGTACGGGTTTTGCGTTTGCCCTGCCGTCTGCTTTTCGTAGTTATCCTTCGCGTTCATCTTCCCGTACGCATTGCGATATTTCGCGTTATCGGGATCCATTTGCATGGCGATTTCCAGCTGCTTCTTGCTATCGTTCGTCCAATTTTTCTTATAGAATACCACAGCCTGCAAATAGTGCCATTCCGCCGAGCGTTCGTTGCAATCGTCCAAGCGCGCCTGCGCTTCCGTCAATTTATCCGCCTTTAACAGCGTGGAAATTTCCTCGTACACGTCGCCGCTACTCGTCGCCTGTCCCTGTTCTTTGCGCGCAGCCATAATCTCGTCGTACGCCACTTGCACCTTCGTCAACAGCTTCGCCGCTTCGTTTCCCGCTTCGCCGTCCTGCCAACGTTCCTCGGCGTATTTCTCTTTCAACGCACGATAGCGCGCCGTAATCTCTTCGTCCGTCGCGCTTTGGTCCACACCGAGTAATTCGTAATATTCGTTCATATTTCTCTCCTATTTTTCGTCCTTACGTTTTCTTGCATTCTCTTGACAAGCGCAACCGTTCATTATCCGTTCCGTCGTCGCAGGCAAACCGCGCAACAACACGTTATCCACCAAATCGCGGTTGAACGGAAAGCGTATGCCTGCCATACTCTCCCGTATATCGCTGAATATCGCGTGAAAGGCAAATCGCACCTCGTCGCCGTGATCGCCCGACAACATTGCCGCCTTGTTCTCCGACGGAAACGCCGCCACAAACGGGTTATACGCGCCCTTTTTCTTATCCTTATCGTAATCGTCCAAGGCGTCGATCAAATAGATCCACTTGCCGAGCGAATAGAACAACGTCCGCGTACACGCCGTCTTCTTTTCGCCCAAGGCATAGTCGGAAAATTCCGCGAGCATCAACGCCGTAGCGTCCGCCGCGCGATCCAAGCTATCCGTTCCCGTCCGCTCCGTTTCCGCTTGCGCCTGCATATTGCGCGCTACGATCTTCACCACTTCGGGATAGCCTTTTTTCGCCCGTTTATACCCCGCCGAGAACCAAGCCCGTCGCGCCCTGCCCTTGCCCTCGTCCTCGATGTCGTCTTTGATTTTATAATAGACGAGTGCGGTATTGAACGCGCCGAGCAAACGAGTAAGTTCGTCCACCTCCGCCATTTTGCGCACGCGGATACAATGCGTCAAACAATGTTGCTTTTCGATCTTGACGTCCGTTCCAGATATATTATGCAGCAAAACGGATAAAAACGTTACGTCGTAGGAAAGTCCCATACGCGCCGCGTTACCGCTCACCTGCGCGATGCCCTTGCATAAACCGCAATACATAGCGTGATACAGCGTTTCGTCTTTTACGAACAAATAGGGGGTATCCGTACGCACGTAACCGAACATATCTCTCCTTTACGGGCAAGTTTTTCCCGTTATAACGAACGCCGTGACGATTTCCGTCCACGGCGCAAGTTTTCTTGTTTACGGCGCGACGACACGCTCCGTTTCCAAAATTCGCAGTCCGCGCTCCGTCCTTTGGACGAAGGTACTGCGTATAGTATAACACGATTATCCGAAAATTGCAACGCGCTATCGGGCATTTCACGGGAAATGACGATAACTTTCACCCGTTTAACAAAATTTCTTGCTCGCGCTTACTTTTTCATCTCCGGTTCGGGTACAACGTACCCTTCCGCAAAGCGCAAAATTTCCGCCGACAACGCGTTGATATCGTTGTCCAAAACCGTCTTGAAACGGGCAGGACGGTAACGGAGTTCGGTCAAACTCTTGGGCGGTTTCATCGCCGTCAACAAGTGCAAACGCTTGATACCTTTGAAGCTGTCCTTGACATCGTTCCCCGACAACGCGTACAAAACGTCCTGCGGAAATTTGTACGGATTCGCCGTGGACAACACCACCGTGCGTGTCTTATCCCAGTCCTTTTCGTCCTCTTTGCCCTTGTTGAGTACCTCGCGGAATTGCTCGTATACGGCAAGCGCGACGCCCGTGTGAGTATCCATCGCGTAACCGTATTCGTCGAATACTTCGTACATCGCCTCAATCGTGTCGTCCTCGCTTGCAAAGCCGCCGAAAAATTCTTCGTTCAAGCGCGCAAGTTCCTGCGCGGTGATCGAATACTCTTTATCGCTTGCCAACGCTTGCATACGTTGCGCCGTCAATTCGGCGTTCCGACCGCTGATTTCAAACAGCAAACGTTCCAAATTGGAAGAGATCAAAATATCCATGGACGGGGACATGGTACGGTAGAAATTCCGTTTCACGTCGTACACGCCCTTCTTGAAGAAGTCGGTCAAGACTTTGTTACGGTTGGACGCGCATACCAACTTTCTCACGGGCAAGCCCATTTGCTTGGCGTACCAACCGGCTAAAATATCCCCGAAATTGCCCGTAGGCACGACGAAGTCGATCTTCTCGCCCGCTTCGATTTGACGGGAGTTCAAAAGATCAAGATACGCCGAGAAATAGTAGGCAATCTGCGGTGCTAAACGCCCAAAGTTGATCGAATTCGCGCTGGATAAACGCACGCCGCGCGCGTGCAGGTTGTCGTTCAATTCTTTGGAAGCGAACATACGCTTGACGGCGCGTTGACAATCGTCGAAGTTGCCCTTGACGGACGCCACGTAGACGTTGTTGCCGCTTTGCGTACTCATTTGCAAACGTTGCATTTTCGCAACGCCCTCGTCGGGATAGAACACCGCGACTTTCGTGCCTTTCACGTCGCGGAAGCCTTCCAACGCCGCCTTGCCCGTATCGCCGCTCGTCGCCGCCAAAATCAGCACTTCTTCCGACGTACCCGTAACTTCCATACTCTTTTTCAAGAGGTAGGGCAACACGGTCAACGCCATATCCTTAAAGGCGCAGGTAGGGCCGTGGAATAATTCCAAAATGAACATTTGCCCGTCAATCTTCACCACGGGCGCAGGATCGCCGCCGCTGAACGTAGAGTACGCCTTTTGGCAGGATTCCAACAAATATTCTTCTCCTAAATCGTCGGCGAGATACTTACCCAACACGAACGCCGCGCGTTCGGGGTAGGACATTTGCGCCATCTTTTCCATTTCTTCCGCGGATACAGTGGGAAACGTTTCGGGAACGAACAAGCCCCCGTTGTCGGCAAGCCCCTTGACGATAGCCTGCGCGCCTGTTACCTTTTCTCCGCCTCTCGTACTGATAAATTTCATGTTGACATTACCTGCCTTTCTTTTTTTCGTGCGTATTTTCTCGCGTACGCGAAAAACCACAGCCGCTTTTCAGCCGCCGTTTTTCCCCTACCGCTCGTATATATTCGCCCTCGTAGACGAAAACGCCGAACGGCACACACCGTTCGGCGTACGTTTGCTCTTACAGATATTTGGTTACGAAATCGGGCAAATCTTCCTTTGCCGCCGATACCGATACCGTAATGACGATATCGTCGTTCTTCGCCACTTTATCCAGCATATAGAAGAACGCAGCCAACTCCTGTACGGGTTTACCTGCAATTCTTACCACGCCGTCGATGTATACGTATTCGTTATCGTGGTTGCCTGCGATAACGCCCTTTACGAAGCCGCAAAGCGCAGCCTCGCCTGCCACGTCGTATTCGCTTACGTCGATAAAGCGTACCGCTCTATCCAAATCGTACATACCGCGCTTGCTGTCGGTAACGAAAATCAAATGCCCCTTTGCCGACTTTGCCGCTTCGTTCGCAGCGTCGATCATCATCTTGGTTTTTCCCGTACCTTTTGCGCCGTAAATTACTTTAATCATTTTAACTCCTCCCAAATTTTTATCGTGCAAACCGAAGTTCAGAGAGTTTTTCTTTCGGTTTATTATAGTTTACCAAATTTTTTCCATAATTTCAAGGGGTTTTAGAAAAAAAGTCGTGTAATTTGTAAAAATTTTTTCGCCGCGCGCAACGACGAAGCAATCTCGCGTAGCGTTTATCCAAAAGAGATTGCCGCGCCTACGGCTCGCAATGACAAGGGTAAAGGAAATTGTACCGCCTCACTAACTTCCCCCGAAGTAAAAGCGTTCAGCTGCAAGTAAGTC
>CAZDCO010000002.1:0-11905 GCA_964504025.1 uncultured Clostridia bacterium | reverse complement strand
GTCAAGGAGCGGCGAGGGAGCGTACACGGAAGTACGCGACCGAACCGCAACGACGTTGTACCGCCTCACTAACTTCCCCCGAAGTAAAAGCGTTCAGCTGCAAGTAAGTCAAGGAGCGGCGAGGGAGCGTACACGGAAGTACGCGACCGAACCGCAACGACGAATTGCGCCGCAAATCAACGCTTTTACCTGAAAAACATACGCACTCCGAGGGGGAGTGCGTACCGTTTGATCCAGCTTAACAACAATTATTACAAACGTTCCACAAAACGCTTGATGCGCTTCAACCCTTCTTCCAAATCGGCGTCGGAAAGGGCGTAGGAAAGGCGCACGCAATCGTCCGCACCAAACGAAACACCGGGCACGGTCGCCACTTTTTCCGCGTCGAGCAAGACGTCCGCAAAATCGACGGAGTTTTCAATCTTTCTGCCGTCGTAGCTCTTGCCGTACAAATCGCCGACGACGAGCATCACGTAGAACGCGCCGTCTGGTTCGATCGCCCGTACGCCGTCGATCTCCGCAATCAACTTCAACAACTTCGCCCTGCGTCCGTCGAATACGCGTACCATACTCTCGATTTCCTCTTCGGAAGAAGCGAGGGCTTCGATCGTCGCGTATTGCGAAATGGAGCACGCGTTGGACGTCGCGTGGCTTTGGAAGGAATCGATCGCCTTTGCGATATCCTTAGGCGCGGCAAGATATCCCACGCGCCACCCCGTCATCGCGTACGTCTTGGAAACGCCGTTGACGGTAATCGTCAAATCTTTCATCTTTTCGCTGCATTTTGCAATCGAGAACGGTTTTACGCCGTTATAGCACAGTTTTTCGTAAATCTCGTCCGCCAACACGAAAATTTCCGCCTCTTCGCACACCTTGGCAATCGCGCGTACTTCCTCTTCGTTATATACCGCGCCCGTCGGATTGGAGGGCGAATTGAAAATGAGCATTTTCGTCTTGGGCGTAATCGCCTTTTTCAAGTCTTCCGCGGAAAATTTGAATTTGTTTTCCTTTTTACAGTCGATATACACGGGCGTACCGCCGCATACCTTGACGACTTCGGGATAGGTCAACCAATAGGGCGCAGGAATGATCACTTCGTCTCCCTCTTCCAACACGGCGTAGCAAGCGTTGAAAATGGAGTGCTTCGCGCCGTTGGACACGATAATTTGCAACGGTTCGTAGTCTAACCCGTTATCGTGCGCGAACTTCGCGCAAATCGCCTTACGCAGGGGCAACAAGCCCGACGACGGCGTATATTTGGTATGCCCGTTATCGAGTGCCGTTTTCGCTGCCTCAATGATGTGATCGGGGGTATTGAAATCGGGTTCGCCGACGCTGAACGACACCACGCTTTCGCCTGCAAGCTTCATTGCCTTCGCTTTCGCGGATATCGCCAACGTCAAAGACGGTGCTAACGCGGACATTCTCTTTGCGATTCTGTTCTTCATAAGTATCTCTTCTCCAAGTCCTTCTTTTTTACTATACTATTCTATCTTGTTTTGAAAAATAATGCAACCTTAAACGCGCCGTTTTTCGTAAAAAGTTGTAAAATAATCGAAAAAATTATCAAAAAATTATATTTCAATTCGTTTCGTCGATTGTCACAAACGATAATTTCGAGCATGCGCGACGGCTACGTTAGTCTTAAAAAACAAACTTTTAGCGAATGTTATAACGCGCCGCGAGGCAAAATGCCGCGCGACGCGTACGTTCTTTCGTTATCCCTCTTGCGAAGAGAGCAATGCCTCCCGATCCGCAATGGCGAGAGCTTCCACCATCGAATCGATCTCCCCCGTTAAAAAGGCGTCTAAATTGTATTGACTGAGTCCGATTCTATGATCGGTTACGCGGCTTTGGGGATAGTTATAGGTGCGGATACGTTCACTCCGATCCCCCGTGCCTACCATGCTGCGGCGGTTTTCCTCGCGCGCTTTGGCGTTTTGTCCGTTATAGAAATCGTAGATACGCGAACGCAACACCTTAAATGCGCGTTCCTTATTTTTCAGTTGCGAACGCTCGTCCTGACAGGTAACTACGATCCCCGTCGGGAAGTGGGTGATACGCACCGCGGACGCCACTTTGTTGACGTTTTGTCCGCCTGCACCGCCCGAATGGAATATATCGATACGAATGTCTTTATCGTTGATCTCCACCTCGACTTCTTCCGCCTCGGGAAGCACGGCAACCGTCGCCGCCGAAGTGTGTATTCTGCCCTGCGTCTCGGTAGCAGGTACGCGTTGAACGCGGTGTACGCCGCTTTCGTATTTCAACAATTTATACGCGCCCGTGCCCGTTACCGAATAGACGGCTTCCTTGACGCCGCCCAGCTCCGTCGTCGCCGCGTCGATTTCTTCCACGCGCAAGCGGTGCGCCGCGCAATAGTTTTGGTACATACGGCAAAGTTCCGCGGCGAACAACGCCGCTTCCTCGCCGCCCGTCCCCGCGCGAATTTCCAAGATACAACTCCGTTCGTCGTTTTTATCTTTGGGCAGCAACAAGATCTTCAACTCCGTCGTCATTTCGGCAAGTTCTTCCTTGCAAGCGTAGCCCTCGTCGGTGAGCAATTTTTTCATCTCGCCGTCCGTTTCCGTTTCCGCCATGGCGAACGCGTCCTGCATTTCCCGTTCCTTTGCCAAATACCGTTCGTACGCCTCCGCGGTTTCGCGCAAATCGGCGTGTTCCTTAGAATATTTTTTCCAAGTCGTCATATCGGCAAGCACGTCGGCGTCGGCAAGTTTTTCCGACAAGAACGAGTATCGACGATAGAGTTCTTCTAATTTTTTGAACATAAGTTCCTCGCTTATACCGTAATTTTCACGAACCGTTCCACGCCGTTAAAGTCTTTCAAAATCATAGCGTACGCGCAATGCTTAAAAAGCTTGACGACGTCCTGCGCCTGTCCCGCGCCCACTTCCATAATCAATGTACCGCCGCGATTCAAATACTTCGTCGCCTCTTCCGCGATTCTGCGGTATATATCCAAGCCGTCCGCGCCGCCGTCGAGCGCCAAACGCGGTTCGTGGTCCTTCACTTCCCGTTGCAACGTTTCGATCTCCGCGCTGGGGACATAGGGCGGATTGGACACGATAATATCGAATCTACCGCGCAAACGCTTGAACAAGTCCGACTGCACGAACTTGATTTCCGCCCCGTTGGCTTCCGCGTTTTCTTGCGCCAACGCCAACGCGTCCGCGCTGACGTCCACCGCCGTTACTTTGACGGGACGCCCGTTCTTTTGCAACTCTTTATACACCGCGATCGCAATCGCGCCGCTTCCCGTGCACATATCCAACACGCTTTGTCCCGTCGTTGCCGCCGATACCACCATCGCCGCCAACTCTTCCGTTTCAGGACGGGGAATGAGTACGCGCTCGTCTACCTTGATCGTATACCCGTAAAAATCGGCATCCCCGATGACGTACCAAAGCGGTCTACCCGTCAAGCGTTCGTCCGCGATACGGATAATTTCCCGTGCTTGCGCCAACTTCAAGATGCGCTCTTCGCTGTTTACCGCACTCTTGGGAATACCCAGCGTCAACGCGAATATCCACTCCGCCTCGTCCTCTTCGATAGCGCACGCCGCGAACCGTTTTTTCGTGTTCTCCAACAGCGCGCTCATCTTGCCTGCCGTTACGAATACCCGTTCGGGCATGGTAGGATCGGCTTCCATCGCCATCACCGTTTCAAAAGCGGCGATCGCACATTCGATCATGCCCTCGTCGGGCTCGCGTGTCGTCAGGCGTTGCAACAGCAATCCCGGCAACTTGAATACGTAGAAAACGGGGTTTTTCGTCTTGGCGAGCAACCGCAAAATTTCGTACGACACGCCTGCCACGATCGGCAACAGCAACAACTTAAAGACGAATCTCGCAACGCCGTGCAACGATTTCGGCAACGCACCGTACAGCCATACGCCCACCGCCACGTTCGCCAACGAAAAGACGAGTATGCTGACGATCATCACCAAGAACAAAAAGGTAGTGCCGCAACGATCGTGCACGCGCGAACACTTTTTCACGTTCTCCACCGTCAATTCCGCGCCCTTTTCGTAGCAAGAAATGGTTTTATGCTCCGCGCCGTGATACATGAACACGCGACGAAGGGTAGGAACGAGCGTCATAAACAAGATATATAAAATGAAAATGCCCAACCGAATTCCCCCTTCGATCAGGTTAAACCACAAGCCGTCCCAGCCCGTGGACGTCTTGTCAAAGGGCAAAAAGCCCGTCAAAAATTGCGGCAAAGCCACGAAAATCGCCACGGCGAGCACGATACCGAGTATCATGGAAACGCCGTTGAAGATGCCGCTTAAATCGATTTTATGCTTTTCTTGCAGCCATTTTTCCGCCTTGGACGGTTGTTCGTCCTCCGGCATAGCCACGTCCGCGCTGCGCAACAAAATACGGTTGCCGTCGATCAAAGAGCGCACGAAGTTGACCACGCCGCGTACGAACGGCAAACGGGAAAACTTGCTACGCTTTTCTATCGGAGTCAACCGTTCGGACTCGATTTGAATTTTACCCTCGTTATCGCGCACCGCCGTTGCCATAGCCGCGTTACCGCGCATCATAACGCCCTCCATCACGGCTTGCCCGCCGATAGAGGTCTTTCGTTGTTTTTTCACTTTCATATATCCTATCTAACCCTTACTAAAATGAAAATAAGGCTTTAAGACAGCTTACGACGTCTTAAAGCCCTGCTTTTCCGCTTACATACCGTATCTCTTCTTGAACTTATCGATACGTCCACCGGTATCAACTAACTTTTGCTTGCCCGTAAAGAAGGGATGGCAGTTGCTGCAAATATCCACTTTCAACACTTCGCAATCTTTCGTCGTGCCCGTTTTGAAAGTAGCGCCGCATGCACAAGTCACCGTTACTTCGTGATATTTGGGATGAATGTCCGCTTTCATTTATGTTCACCTCGCTATTTCGTATTTTTCTAATTGCCTATCAATTATAACGCTTTTTTTTATCTCCGTCAACTGTTTTTACTTGAATTTGCAAAAAATAGTTGCAAATTTAATGAAAATGCGTTATACTTATCTTGTTCGCCGCGCAAACGCTTTTGCGAAAAAATATCGGCGAGCGGAAAAGGTTGACCGTATATGAAAATTTGGCAGCTTGCTTACCCCCACAATTTACAGCACGTCAACGTGCAAGATCTTCGCCTTACCCCCGGCAAAGTAAAGGTCAAGATCACGAAGGCACTCCTTACCGAATCGGACGTCGCCGTCTATTCGGGCGCGATCAAGGTGAAAGCTCCCTTTATCCCCGGTCGGTTCGCGATCGGGCAAGTTACCGAAGCGGAGGACGATTCGTTCGTAAAAAAGGGCGACAGAGTGTATCTTGCAGGCGTTACCGAAGACGAATGCGCGCCTACGGGCTTACGCACCGCAGGTGAGGACGCCGACGGTTTCTATCGCGATTTCGTGCTTGCCGACGTGGACGACGTCTACCCCCTGCCCTCTTCCGTAACGGACGAAGCGGCGTTTCTGATCGACGCGATTGCTTTGGCGGAACGGGTCGTAGACGAAATGCATATCTCCGTGGGACAACACATTTTGGTACTCGGCGGCGGTTTATACGCCAATGTATTTTGCCAAATTCTCATCTATCACCGTGCCGTGCCCATCTTGGCGGACAACAACGCCGAACGCCTGGCGCGCGCGAAAAAATGCGGTATCTATTATACCTTCCCCAACGACGATACGTTAAAACAAAACGTCGTGGACATTACGGGCGGCAAATTTGCCGACGGCGCGGTATACTTATCGTACGCCAACCGTAGCGAACCGTCCGTCCTCTTCCCCTTGGTAAAGCGCGGCGCGTACGTGGCGTTTTGCGCGCCCACGGGCAAGAGTTTGCACGTCAATTTAGAATACGCCTTGCAAAACAACGTTACGATCAAGGGCGTAACCGAAAGCAAAGATTTCGTGTCCGCCGCCATCAACCTGCTTGCCAACAAAGCGGTCAACTATTCCGAATTCCCCTATAAGAGTTTTAAGGAAGAACAGTTGCCCGAACTTATGGAAAGCTATGCGGAAATGCTCTCCGGCGGTACGACGCTCCCCGAAGAAATGAACGTCGTAAAATTCATCTTCTAACGAAAGCGCGCCGCCGAACGCGGCGTTTCTTTATAGCGAAAAAATTATAAAAGGATATTACGTATATGCAACGATATATTATCGCGTCGGACGTGCACGGTTCGGCGTTTTGGTGCGAAAAACTGTTACGCGCGTTCCGCGACGAGAACGCCGACAAACTGCTCTTTCTCGGCGATTTACTCTATCACGGTCCGAGAAACCCCTTCCCCGACGATTACGCGCCGCAAACGGTATGCTCCGCCCTCAACGCCCTGAACGATCGCCTTCTTTGCGTTCGCGGCAACTGCGACAGCGAAGTCGATCAAATGGTACTCGATTTCCCGATCATGGCGGACTACGCCATACTCGATTATCCGAAAGGCAAGCTGTTTTTAACGCACGGGCATTTATATAATCCCGACAAACTGCCGCCGATGCAAACGGGCGACGTGCTTTGCAACGGGCATTTCCACGTCCCTGCGCATTACGCTCTGTCCAACGGCGCGCTGTACGTCAACTGCGGCTCGATCGCCCTGCCGAAAGGCGGTTCGCCCCACTCGTATATCCTCTTCGACGGCGAAAAGTTCGTTTGGAAGGACTTGGCTACGGGCGCGGCATTCGACGAAGTCGTCCTCTGACGAAAAAAATCTTGACTTTTTATCGATTTTTTCGTTTGTACGCTTGACTGCAATCGAAAAAAGTGTTATTATGATAGAAAACCGAACGAAAAACCGACGACTGAGAGTAGTAATCGCGTGAAAGACGGCACAGAGAGTTGCAGGCGGTGAAATTGCAACGCGGCGCGCGCGGCGAATGGACTCACGAGGGCGAACGAACGCGCGGAAAACCCGCGTCAGTAGCAATCGACGGGAATCGCACCCGTAAAAAGGCGAAGCGTATGTTGGTACGCGTACACGGCGAGTTCGCCGTATTTTTGGGTGGCATAACGACGACGATCGTCCCGAAGAGTGAATCGAACGCTCTTCGGGATATTTTTATAAACGGGAGGCAAACGGCATGCAAAACGAACGAACGATATTCCGTTGGCGGCGGTAAAAAAGAAGGACGAAAACACCCCCTTCCCTCTAAGCGATACGGCAAGAGATTGCCACGCGGCGTATCGCCGCTCGCAATGACGAGGGAAAAGAAGAACGCAAGGAGAAACAAAGTATGCAAAAAGAAATTCCTTATAAAATCTATTTAGACGAATCGGAAATACCCAAACGGTGGATGAACGTGCGCGCGTTTATGCACGACAAGCCCGCGCCCCTGTTACACCCGACGAAAAAGCGTCTGATCACCAAAGACGAATTATCGCAAATCTTTTGCGAAGCACTCGCCGAACAGGAGTTGGACGACACCACGCCCTATTTCGACATTCCGCGCGAAGTGCTCGATTTTTACAAGACGTACCGTCCGTCGCCGCTCGTGCGCGCGTACGGTTTGGAAAAAGCGTTACACACGACGGCGCATATCTATTATAAATTCGAAGGCAACAATACGTCCGGTTCGCACAAACTCAACTCCGCCGCAGCACAGGCGTATTACGCGAAAAAGCAGGGTTTGCGCGGCGTAACGACGGAAACGGGCGCAGGGCAATGGGGTACGGCGCTCGCCATGGCAACGGCGCGGTTCGGGCTGGATTGTCAAGTGTATATGGTCAAATGCTCGTACGAGCAAAAGCCCTTTCGACGCGAAGTGATGCGCACCTACGGCGCGCGCGTTACCCCCTCCCCCTCGCGCACGACGGACGTGGGCAGGCGCATTTTGGACGAATTCCCGAACACGAACGGTTCACTCGGCTGCGCGATTTCCGAAGCGGTGGAGTCGGCAAGCAAACAGGAAGGTTACCGTTACGCACTCGGCAGCGTACTCAACCAAGTATTGTTGCACCAATCGGTGATCGGGTTGGAAACCAAGACGGCGTTGGAAAAATACGGCGTGCAGGCGGATATTTTGATCGGTTGCGCAGGCGGCGGCTCGAATTTAGGCGGCTTGCTCACTCCCTTTTTGGCGGAAGAATTGCAAGGCAAAGCGCATTACCGCATGATCGCCGTCGAACCTGCTTCCTGCCCTACGCTGACGCGCGGCAGGTACGCGTACGATTATTGCGACACGGGCAAGGTGTGTCCGTTGGCAAAAATGTATACCCTTGGCAGCGGCTTTATGCCTGCTCCCTCGCACGCAGGCGGTTTGCGCTATCACGGTATGACGAGCACGCTGTCTAAACTCTACGCGGACGGGTATATGGAAGCGCGTAGCGTTACGCAGACGGAAGTCTTTCAAGCGGCGGAATTTTTCGCGCGCGTAGAGGGCGTTTTGCCTGCACCCGAAAGCGCGCACGCTATCAAAGTCGCGATCGACGAGGCGAACGCTTGCACGAGAACGGGCGCGCGGAAAACGATCGTGTTCGGACTGACGGGGACGGGATATTTCGATATGATGAGTTACGAAAAGTTCCACGACGGAAAGATGAGCGATTATATCCCCGACGATCGAGAAATCGACAACAGTTTACAAAATTTGCCCGTCGTAGAGGCATAGACGACGAAGGAACGAATTTCCGAACGCTTGCGCGTTGCCGCAGGCGTTCTTTTTCGTACTTTCGCCGCAAGTGCGGACGGCCGCATACGAACGGAGCGCGTTCCCCCACCGTGCCGCGTTGCGAAAAAGTGCGAAGAGCGTAGTTTTTTGCACGAAGTCGTCGAAAAACGGGATATGCGGACAACCGCATTTGCCCGTAGCCGCAAGCGACGGAAACCGCCCTTTTTCGACCGTCGAATTTTGGCGTATGTACCGACGGGCAAGTGTAAAAGGAGATTGCCGCGCCTGACGGTTCGCAATGACACCACAACTTGTCATTGCGAGAAGTGTAACAACGAAGCAATCTCGCGTTGCATTGCCGTAAACGCTACAAGAGATTGCCACGCGGCGTACCGCCGCTCGCAATGACAAAAAGATTGCGAGAGGCTTGGGCTATACTCATTTTATACGGTAAATAGAACAGTACAACATTATTGTTGTTCGCCGCGGTTGTTCGCCCGTATTTTTGCTGCGCACAACGAAAAGCGTTCAGTTGCAAGCAAGGCAAGGAACGACGAACGAGCGTACGCGGAAGTACGTGAGTGAGGCGACGACGAAGCATTGCGTAGCAAATCAACGCTTTTACGCATAAAAAAGCGGACGCACCTCATACACAGCTGTCCGCTTTTTATATACTCTATTCGATTATAACACTTTGGATAAAAACTCGCGCAAACGAGGGTTTTCGGGATTCGAGAAAAACGCGTTCGGTTCGTTCTCTTCCTTGATCACGCCTTCGTCGATAAAGATTACGCGCGTGCCGATTTCTCGCGCAAAGCCCATTTCGTGCGTAACGATCACCATCGTCAAGCCGTCGTTCGCCAAATCGCGCATCAACTGCAACACTTCGCCGACCATTTCGGGATCTAACGCGGACGTCGGTTCGTCGAACAACAACACTTCGGGGTTCATATTCAACGCGCGCGCAATGGCGATACGTTGCTTTTGACCGCCCGACAGCGTGGAGGGGTACACGTCCCGTTTATCCGCAAGTCCAATCCGCTCCAACAACGCTTCGGCGTCGGCAATCGCTTGCTCCTTCGTCTTCAACTTCAACTCGACGGGGGCTAAAATCATATTGCCGAGTACGGTGAGGTTGTTGAACAGGTTAAAGTGTTGAAACACCATACCCATTCTTGCTCTGCCGCTGTTCAAATCGATACGGTTGTTTTTCGCAAACGCCGCAATCGACGGTTTATCCGTCAACTCTTCGTGCAGGGCGGGATCGACGTTCGTCAACAACTTGCCGTCCAACCACACTTCGCCGCGATCGGGCGTTTCCAACAGGTTCATACACCGCAACAACGTCGATTTACCCGATCCAGACGGACCGATAATGACTACTTTTTCGCCCTTTTCAACGTCTAACGATACGCCTTTGAGGACTTCCACGCCCTCGAATTTTTTATGAATTTCTTTAACGCTTATCACCGGCTCTCAACCTCCTTTCAATCAATTTCATCACGAAAGTAAGCGAATAGACGATGGCAAGATAGAACAACGCCACGACTACCATGGGCGCCAAGAAGTTGGCAAGTTTATCGCCACCGCCCAAAATCTTCGCCACGAGCGTCAAATCGTACAAGCCGCCCACCATGGACACGATCGACGTCTCTTTGACGAGTGCGATCAACTCGTTACCGATCGCAGGGATCACGTTCTTGATCGCTTGCGGAATGATAATCTTTTGCATGGTTTTCGAATAGGTCAAGCCGAGCGCGCGCCCTGCTTCCATTTGCCCTTTATCCACCGACAAGATCCCCGCGCGGATCGATTCCGACACGTACGCACCGGAGTTGATGCCGAACGCCAAGATTGCCACGATTTCTCTTGGGAAACCGCGTATAGCAAAAACGACGAATACCATAATGAACAGCTGCAACGCCATAGGCGTGCCGCGGAAAATCGTGGTATACATGTCGCATACGACGTTCAAAACACGTGCCACAGGAGATTTAGAAGGAGAGATTTTGACGATCGCCACCAGCGTACCCAAAATCAAGCCGACCAACGCCGCGCCGAACGAAAGGAGTAGCGTGCAGCCTAAGCCCTCAAAAATCATGCTCATATATTCCGACGACGAGAAAATCGTCGCCAGATTTTCAAAAAAAGTTGCGTTTAAGGAAAATAACATATTCGGTTACTCGTTATCAGTTCAAACCCAAATGCTTGGAAACGAGCGTTTTGATTCCGCTCTCGCCGAGTTCTGCGAGCACTTCGTTGATTGCCTTTAACAGCTCGTCGTTGCCCTTAGTAACGCAAATGGCGTATTGCTCTTCGGTTGCCGTATCCGCGTCGTAATACAACGCTTTGCAAGCGTAGTTTGCATTTTTATCGCAAATATATTGTGCAGGCAACTCGTCTACTACGACGACATCAATACCCAAGCCTATATCATTTACGGCAAGCTGCGCGCTATCATACGACGTAAGCGCACCCGTCGTTCCGTCCAAAACGCCGCCGTCCATTTCGTCTCCTACGTAGATATCCCCCGTCGTATCGCGTTGTACGCCGATCTTCAAGTCCATCAAATCACTCCAGAAAATGCACGCCGTGCCGTCCGTAGCCGTTCTTTCCGCGAACGGTTTGCTCGTCGGATAAATTACGTATTGTACGGAGGTGTAGTACGGGTTGGAGAATGCAACTTGCTCCTCGCGAGACGGAGTAATGGTGATACCTGCCGCGCCGCAATCGTACATTTTACCGGAAGCCACGTTGTCGATAATCACGTCGAAATCGGTATTTTCAAACACGACTTCCCTGCCGAGCTTTTCACCCACTTTGTTCATAATATCTACGTCTACACCGACGATTTTCGTGCCGTTATAATACTCGAAAGGCGCAAAAAAGGCGTTCGTGTCTACGTAGATAGCCTTAGGTTCGTTGCAAGCTCCGAATGCAAACAGGGAAGTAAGCGCAAGCACACCGGCAAGCATTGTTCTTAAAAATTTCTTCATATTGTTTTTCTCCTTTGAGATGAATTTTGTCGTTCTCGTTTTTATCCACACTATTATATACCGAAAAACGGGTTTGGTCAATCGATTTTGCCCTCGTCCGATGTTTTTTCTATGCGCGCGTAAAAAATCGAACGGCGTAAAAACGCGCGAACGCAACGAAATCGGTTACAAGCGCAGCGAGGCGTATAGCGGCGTATAGGCGTAGCGCGGAATACAGGCGCGGAATGCACAAAAAAATTTCGACGAAAAATAGCCGTCGAAATTTTCCCGTCTTGGTGGA
>CAZDCO010000001.1:66422-70089 GCA_964504025.1 uncultured Clostridia bacterium | reverse complement strand
ATACGATCGGCGTATAATATTTGGCGAATTTCGTGATAAACTTCTCCGGTCTTGCCTTACCGCTCGCCGCGTTTTCCACCAACTGCAACACTCGTTGCGCCGCGCTATCCTCGTAGGCGCGCAACGCCTGCATTTTGAATACTTCACCGACGTTGACGCAACCGGACAACAACTCACCGCCGATTGCAATCGTTTTCGGTTGCGACTCACCCGTGAGCGATTTGGTATCGAGCACAGCCGACGACGACAACAAACAACCGTCTACGGGCACTTTTTCGCCCGCTTTAACGAGCAAAACGTCGCCGCGTTGAACTTCCTCCGCCGCAATCGTAACGGGTTCGCCTTTGACGAGTTTCGTGGCGTATTCGCTCTTCAAATCCATCAATTCGGTGATGGAACGGCGCGACGAACCGACGGCTATCGCCTGTAACGTTTCCCCGATTTGATATAGCAGCATAACCGCGACGCCCTCCGTCAATTCGCCCAAGGCGATTGCGCCGATCGAAGCGACTGTCATCAAAAAGTTTTCGTCGAATATCTTGCCCTTTCCGACGTTTTTTACCGTCGTCCATAACACGGGATAAGCCACCACGAAATACGCCGCCGCATAACCGACGTAAGCGGCAACTTGCCACAGGAATACGTTTTCAAACAAAACGGCAAGACCTAAACACATGGCGCTGACGAAAATGCGACACCATTCTTCACGGCGTTTGTTGCCGCCGTGATCGTCCGCGTCATTTGCAACGACTTGCTCGCCCTGCCTGGTTTTCTCTTGAACGACGTGCACTTCTTCAAAGTGATTCGCAGCGTAAAGCACTCGTTCCAAAACGCTTTCGTCTTCATACTCAACCGAAAGTTTTTGCGTAGCGAACGCCACCGTCGCCTTACGTACGCCCTCGATTTGTTGAATTTCCTCTTCCAGCTCCGCCGCGCATACCGCGCAATCTAAACCGTCTAATTGCAATACCGTTTGCATACCCTTCTCCTTTTACTCTTTACAAGACAAGTGGCGAATACCCATTTCGATTATTTCCCGTACGTGTTCGTCGGCAATGGAGTATTCTACGTTTTTACCGCACCGTCGCGCCTTGACGATATGATTGTCTTTCAACAGCCGCAACTGATGACTGACCGCGCTGACGTTGCTTTGACAAATCTCGCACAAGTGATACACGCATAATTCGCCATCTAACAGCGTTTGCACGATCGTAAACCGTCCAGGATCGGATAGCAAATAGAAAATTTTACATATTTTATCCAAATCGGACTTGGATAGTACGTGTGCTTTCGCCCGTTCCAAACTCTTTTCGTGTTGCGCGTTATGCTCGCACGTCGTTCTCTCTTCCATAACAGTACCTCTGACTATATCGTTATTATAGTTGAATATTCGTTCAAATGTTCAAGCATAGTATAACACGCAAAAACGTGCTTGTCAAGCGTTTGAAAGAAAGTTTTCCGGAAAATAGAATAAAAAAAATAGCGTTTAGCGAAAAAATCGTTAAACGTTATTTTTTGAACACAAGCAACCACGCGCTTTCCCCTTCATTTCTCTTTCGGAATATTCTTCAAGTCGATAATACCTTGGAAAATATCGTTCGCGCAAGGCGCGGCGACGACGCTGCCGTAGTACGCGCCCTGCGGTTCGTCTATTATCACGAGCGCAAGATATTTCGGCGCGTTTACGGGAAAGAATCCGACGAACGAAGATACGTATTTTCCAACGGCAATTCGTCCGTTTTCATATTTTTGCGCCGTACCCGTCTTGCCGCCGATTCGATACCCGTCGATATACGCCTTTTTACCGCTACCGTCGCGTACGACGCCCTCCAACATTTCCGCAAGCGTTTTCGACGCCTTTTCGCTGATTGTCTTTCTTCCCTCTACTCGTCCGTTTTCCGTCAGCGTATATCCGTCGTCCGCATACACCCGTTTTACGAGTCGCGGCGTATAATAGTAGCCGCCGTTGATTGCCGAAGCCGCAGCGCAAGCCAACTGTATTCCCGAAACGGCAACCGTTTGCCCGAATCCGATACGCGCCAAATCGCAATTCCGTACGGCGGTTTGCGGCATTAACAAGCCGTACGCCTCGCCGCTAAAATCGATCCCCGTTTTTTTTCCGAAGCCGAACGAAGACAAATACCGATAAAAGGTATCCTTCCCCAACGACAACGCCATATCCGTAAAGCAGGGATTACAGCTGTTGTTCAGCGCGTCCGACAACGTCTGATTGCAATGCTTTCCGTTGGCGTGATTGCTCCAACATTTAA
The DNA here is from genome assembly GCA_964504025.1 of uncultured Clostridia bacterium. GTDB lineage: Bacteria > Bacillota > Clostridia > Christensenellales > Borkfalkiaceae > Scatosoma. Next base: position 67,819 of record CAZDCO010000001.1, on the reverse strand, counting down.
CCGTCGTGCCGTCCACCTCGCGAGTGCGCGAGCTGGAAAAGACGTATTGCGGTGAAAACGCACTCCCGTTCCCCTGATAATATTCTTCCAAATCGATCGCAGCCGTAATAATCTTAAACGTCGAACCCGGCTCATACACGTCGCTGACCATACGGTTTCTCGTCAACGCGTTCAGTTGTTGCATATCATCGCGCGGCACGGCGTTCAAATCGTACGAGGGATAATTTGCCATCGCCAACACTTCAAACGTTTCCACGTCCAAAACCACACACTCCGCCGACACGGGCGAATAGCTCGCCGCCGTCTTTTTCAACGCGCTCTCCACCACTTCCTGTATACCGTAATCTATCGTCAGTTGCAAATTGTACCCGTCTTCCGCAGGTACATACGTTGCAACGCTCCCCTCGATCTCTACGCCGACCAAATCGGTTTCTTGCAACAATTCCCCGTTCTTACCCGCAAGATATTTTTCGTAATACCTTTCCAAGCCCGTCGTACCCACGTTATCTACCGAAGTAAAGCCGAGTACCTGACAAAGCGCGTCGCCCTTCGGATAATACCTTATATTATCGCGCGCGTAATACACGCCGTCCAGCGAAAGGGTAGCCAAGCGTTCCACTACCTCTTTTTCCACCCTCTTCGCAACCGTCAATTCGGACGCCTTTTTCGTCGTTAAGCGTTCGTACAACGCATCGCCGTCCACCGAAAGCGTATCCGCAAGCAAAGCAGCCGTCGTGCGTTTATCGGGAATGGCGTTTGCACGCGCAAATACGCTATACGCCGCGTGATTGTCGGCAAGCAACACGCCGTTTCGATCGACGATTTTTCCCCTGCCTGCGATCACGGGAATTTCCCTCGTCCATTGATCGAGCGCGCGATAATTGAGTTCTTCCTGCCAAATCACCTGTACGTAGAAGAACCTGCCGAGCAATACGCAAAAAAGAAAGGTTGCCGCTATCGAAATAGCCAACAACCTCTTTTGTAAAATGGATATTGAATATTGTTGTAAACGTCCGTCTTTGATAATACCGTCGCTCCTGCGCTTTTTGTATTATCCTATTCCGTTTACCGTTGAATCATTCCACGCGATAACGCATACTCGCGAATCGTTTCTTCGGAAACGGCGTCGCGAATACGGCTTTGCAACTCGGCGTATTCCTCTTGTAACGCCGCGTTTTGCGCTTGCAAACCTTGCACTTCCACCGTTCTTTGGCGAATGAGTTGCGTATTGACGCAAATCAAGGTCAACATCACGATTACGACTGCCGCAAACGCCGCCATGACCGCTTTTGCAAAGTTCGTCAAGGCGTACGGCGAAGCCACGGCTACAGCAGCCGTAGCAACTGCCGTCGGAGCTTGCGGAACTGCCGCCACCGCTCGCGAAAGTTGTTGCACCG
>CAZDCO010000001.1:0-66322 GCA_964504025.1 uncultured Clostridia bacterium | reverse complement strand
GTTGTTGCACCGCTTGGAACTTGTCCGTCGTGAACACGGACGAATCGAGTTTTTCGCGAACGTATTCGGTAACTTGCGGAGCTTGCTCGAAGATAGACGTGTCGTCTACGGACACGGACGGTCTTTCAAGCGTGGAAACGGACGCGCGAACGTTATATTGTACCGCGTTCGATTCTTGCGTGTTCGATTGCGCAAACTGATCGGCTTCCGCATTTTGCAAACGCTTATAGCGTTCTTTGATCTGTGCGTTATGCTGTTGTGCTTCTTGCTCAGCCAATTGTTGTTGCGACGTTACTCGTTCTAATATCGTGTCCATACCTACTACTCCTCCGCGCCGTTTTTCCTCATCTATATCTTCGACTTTATTGATTTTATATTTTTTCTGCGATCCGCAGCTTCGCGCATTTGCTACGCGAATTTTCCCTTAATTCCTCTTCCCCTGCCGTAATCGGCTTTTTCGTAATGATTTTAATTTCCGCTTTCTTTCCGCATACGCAAACGGGAAAGCTCGGCGGACAAGTGCAAGGCGATTGCATTTCTTTGAACGCTTCTTTCACAATCCGATCTTCCAACGATTGAAAGGTAAGGATCACGATTCGTCCGCCCTTTTTCAACTTCTTCGTCAATCCGACCGTCAATTCGTACAACCCGTCCAACTCGCCGTTGACTTCGATGCGCAACGCCTGAAACGTCTTTCTTTCGCAAGGCGCGCCGAAACGAAATTTAGCAGGAATACTACTTTGAATAATTTTCGACAGTTCGCCCGACGTTTTCAAAGGCTTGTCCGCACGGTATTTGACGATATTACGTGCGATTTGCTTTGCAAATGTTTCTTCTCCGTACGTTTTCAGGATTCGCGCCAATTTTTCTTCCGAATAGGCATTGACGATCGTTTCCGCCGTCAACGCCGCGCTTTGATCCATACGCATGTCCAACGGTGAGTTTTCCGCTCGATAGGAAAATCCCCTATCCTCGTCGTCGATTTGATGGGAGGATATCCCGAAATCGAGAATTGCACCGTCGATCTCGTCTACGCCTGCTTCTTCAAATACTCGTTCAAAATTTTTATAATTTGATTTATATATCGTAAACCGTCCATCGAACGGTTGCAACCGTTGCGTTGCCGCCGCGATCGCTTCGTCGTCCAAGTCGGTGGCGATCAGCCTACCGTTCGGCGACGTACGTTTCAATATTTCATAGGAATGTCCGCCTCCTCCGACCGTACCGTCGAACCAAACGCCGCCCGGTTTCAGATTCAAACCGTCCATACATTCCTCTAACATAACGGGTTTATGCGAAAACTCTAACATACTTAAATACCAAGTTTCTTCAATTCCGCGTCGTAATCAACGCCGTCGATATATGCGTAATATCTTTCCGCAGCCCAAATTTCCAACCGCTTGCCTCTACCGAGCGTTACGATATCCTTCGTGATACCCGCCATTTTTTTCAACGCCGCAGGCAACACGACGCGCCCCTGCGAATCTTCTTCCGCCGAATAGATGCTTCCGAAGAATAAGGTAGAAGCCTCGTTCGCTTCGGAGATCCCCTCTTCGGACAACGAAGAAATGGTATCGTCCAACAAATCGTCCGCCATAACGCAAATGCAACGGTTCATACCGCGGAAAAAGCTGTACGTCTTTTCGCCGTTCTCGCCCGTCAATTCCTTCTTGAAACGAGAAGGAATACGCAACCGATTTTTGTCGTCTAATTGATGCTCGAATACGCCTTTGAACATAATCGCGTTCCTACCTCCTCGTCGAAATTTTTGCGTATAGCTATACCTTTGTGTTTATAGCTTGATACTATTATACAACCACTTTTAACCACTTGTCAACGATTTTTTGAAAAAACTTGCAAAATTTACTAAATTTTTGGGAAAATTGCCCACTCAATAACCCCTTTTTAGCGTTTTTACCGCGAACGTTTGTTCGTACACCGTTTTATTCGACCATTTCGCGCCCCCGAGGAAGAAAATACCGTCGAAAACGCATGCGTCTCCCCTCGTCTTTTCCGACGAAAAACGGGGTGCGTTACGAAGCAAATCGGACAGTCGTTCGGCGATCCCCTCGTTGCCGTCGTACACGGGTACGCGATACTTTTGCTGCACAAGTTGTTTTGCGTATACGTAATGGGTACAGCCGAGCACGACGGAGTCGGGCGTGCCGTCGGGCAGAAAGGAGGAAACGTCCCCTTCGCCGCCGAGAACGATTCTCTCGATCTCGCCAGCCAAACGGTCGCAGGAAACTAGACGTAAACGGCAATGCGGATAGGCGTTCTCCGCCCGTTTGCACAGCGTTTGAAAACGCGGACTGTTATAGGTGGCGCGCGTCGTCAAAACAAAGATCTCCCCTCCGCCTTTCGCCGCCAAAAATACGGCAGGTTCAGCCCCGACAATCGGAAAAGAATAACGTGCGCGCAAATCTTCCGCGCATACCGCCGTTGCGGTGTTGCAGGCGAGCACCGCCGCACGAGGAGAAAACACCGCCGCCCGTTCAAAAATCTCGAAAACGTACGAACGAATCGTTTCCGTCGGCAAGTTTCCGTACGGCGCACGCGCGTTATCCCCGTAGTAATAGAAAATTTCGTGCGGCAAGCGTTTCCGACATTCCGCAAGCACGGTCAAACCGCCGATACCGCTGTCAAAGAAGAACGTGCCGTTTTTCGGAATATCCATCGCGTTTTCCTCCGTTTTTTGAAAATTTTTGAAAAATTTAACGATTTTCGCATTTTTTTACTGAAAAACAGTTTACAATCAAAAAAAATTATGCTAAAATAATCTACGCGATTAAACGAAAAAATATAAATGAAGCACAAGGAGAACATTATGCCTAATATTAAATCCGCAAAAAAAAGAGTTTTGGTTATCGAAAAGAAAACGATGCAAAACAAAGCGATTAAATCCGCGTTGAAAACGCAAGTGAAGAAATTTCTCGAAGCCGTAAACGCCGGCAACAAGGAAGAGGCTACCAAGCTTTTCCCTGAAACCGTTTCCGTAATCGACGGCGCAGTTACGAAGGGTGTTATTCACAAGAACAACGCGAACAATAGAAAAGCAAAGCTTGCGAAGAAACTCGCTTCTTTGAACTAAGTACCGCTATCATATTATACGTATGAGGGTATGCCTTTGGGTATACCCTTTTCTACGTACTTTTTTATCCACTATCCCCTCCCACCGACCGCGACGAACGCGGTTGTTTTTTATTTGCTTCTTCCTTTCGCACGCGCGCGTACAAATAAATATACGCAAATTGTGAAATACGGGTACAAAACGCTTGACAATATACGACGTTTTTCTTATAATACAATCGTTTGGTTTATTTTTGCTAAACTTTCGGTTTATTTTTAACAAACTGAGAAGGTGGAAAGTATGGACTTAGGAAAAAAGATAAAACGAATGCGTTTACAGCTCGGTTTAACGCAAAAGGAATTAGCCGACCGTTGCGAACTGACGAAAGGATATATTTCCCAGCTCGAAAACGATCTGAACAGCCCGTCGATCGCAACGCTTACCGACATTCTTTCGGCGTTAGGCAGCAGCTTATCCGAATTTTTCCGTGAAGAAAAAGCAGAGAAAGTCGTCTTTTCCAAGGACGAATTCATTGAAAAGGACGCCGACGGTATGCTCTGGCATTGGCTTATACCCAACGCGCAAAAGAACGCGTTAGAACCCGTCCTCGTGGAGTTGGAAGAGAACGCGTCCTCGCAAAGCGACGTACCGCACGAAGGCGAAGAATTCGGCTACGTACTCGAAGGCAAAATCGCCGTACGACTCGGCGGTAAACTGTACCTATGCAAAAAGGGCGAGGCGTTCTACTATACCGCCAACAAACCGCACGCCATATTCAACAAAAACAAAGGAAAATCAAAATTTTTGTGGGTATCCACCCCACCTAACTTTTAATGGATATACACACGGGAGCACACAGTCATGAGCAAAGCAATTTCCAAAGAAAACAACGGTAAAATTATCGAGCTTGTCAACGTATGCAAGCAATTCGACGGCGTTTCCATCGTAGAGAATTTTAACCTCTACGTTCGCAAGGGCGAGTTTATCACCTTCCTCGGTCCGTCCGGTTGCGGTAAAACCACCACCCTGCGTATGATCGCCGGTTTCGAACTGCCTACGAGCGGTCAAATTTTATTAAACGGTACGGATATAAGCCATCTTCCGCCCCATTTACGTCCCGTCAATACCGTATTCCAAAAATACGCCTTATTCCCCCACTTGAACGTCTTCGACAATGTAGCGTTCGGGTTAAAGCAAAAGCGCGTGGAAACGACGTATATCGATAAAAAGGGTAACGAAAAAATTAAAATGGAAAAACTCCCCAAAGCCGTCATTGCCGAAAAGGTAAAAAAGGCGTTGGAAGTCGTCGATTTGAGCGGGTTTGAAAAGCGTAGCATCTCCACCCTTTCGGGCGGTCAACAACAGCGTATCGCCATTGCGCGCGCCATCGTCAACGAACCTGAAATTATCCTCTTGGACGAACCGCTCGGCGCGTTGGATTTGAAAATGCGCAAGGAAATGCAGTTGGAATTGAAAGCCATGCATAAGCGTTTGGGAATCACCTTTATCTACGTTACGCACGATCAGGAAGAAGCGTTGACGATGTCCGATACGATCGTCGTTATGGCGGACGGCGCGATTCAACAAATCGGTACGCCCGAAATGATTTATAACGAACCGAAAAACACCTTCGTTGCCGACTTTATCGGCGAAAGCAATATCTTCACGGGCGTTATGCCCAAAGATCACCAGGTGCGTTTTTGCGGTAAATCGTTCGAGTGTTTGGACGAAGGCTTTGAAAAGGACGAACCCGTAGACGTCGTCGTCCGTCCCGAAGACGTAAAGATCAAGTCGTACGACGAAGGCATGCTGAAAGGCAAAGTTACTTCCGTCATCTTCAAGGGTATCCATTATCAAATTTTGGTACAATGCGGTAGAAACGAAATTGAAATTCAAAGCACTTCCGCACCCAACGTCGGCGATATGGTCGGTTTGGTCATCAAACCGAACGGCATACACGTCATGAAAAAAGTATTCCGTGTCAATAAATTTGCCGGCGTGATCACGAAACGCAATACCGTAGAATTCGGCGACGGCGAATTCGAGTGCGACGTTACGCAACTCTACCCCAACAGTCATTTGGACGAAGAGGGCTATGTAATCACGCAAAAGGGCGAAAAAATCGATTTGACGGACACCGAAGTCAACGTCGAAGTCGGTTTACACGATATTACGATGAGCGACGATCCCGACGTCGGCGGCGCACAAGGACACATCATCTCCTTGATCTATAAAAGCGAATATTACCGCTATATCGTCCGTACGGAAAACGAGGAAGACTACGTCCTTGCCTGCGAAGATTTGTGGAATGAAAACGACCTCGTCAGCTTGATCATTCCCAAAGACAAGATCCGCATGACCTTAAAAGCCGCCGAGGGAGGAAAGTGATGACGAAAACGAAACGCAAATTGCATTTTTCCCGAAAACTGCTCGCGATCCCCTACGCGTTGTTTTTGGCGGTATTCGTGGTTGCACCCCTTCTGATCGTGCTCTACTACGCCTTTACCAATGATCAACACGAATTCACCTTCGATTCGTTACTCTTCTTTTTCGACGATAGCGGAAAGGGCTTTTGGGCTTTCTTTTCTTCCCCTACGTTTTTGACGATCGTACGCAGCTTGTTCATTTCCCTCGTCAGCACGATCGTTTGCCTCTTGATCGCCTATCCCGTGGCGTATATCATCGCAAACTGCAAACTCAAAAACAAATCGACGTTGCTCCTTTTGTTTATCGTGCCCATGTGGGTAAATTTCGTATTGCGTATCAACGCTTTGAAAGAGTTATTCGTTTGGCTCGGTACGTACAATAAATCGGACGGGTGGAATATCGTCAACACGATCATCGGTATGGTCTACGATTTCCTGCCGTTTATGATCCTGCCTATCTATACCACGATCATCAAAATCGACAAGAGTTATTTGGAAGCGGCAAAAGACTTGGGCGCGACGAACGCGAAGGCGTTTATCAAAGTTACCCTCCCCCTCTCCAAATCGGGCATCGTCAGCGGTATTTCCATGGTATTTTTACCGTCCATGACGAACTACGTCGTTTCCAACTACCTCACCTACCGCAACGTAAAAATCTTCGGCAAACTGATCGACGATTATTTCACGGGCGGACTGTGGCACGACGGCTCGTTCGTCGCGTTGGTGTTGTTGGTGTTCATGTTCGCCGTTACGTGGCTTACGGGCGGCTTTGAAAACGAAGAAGAAACAGGCACGAGAGGTACTTCGTTATGGTAAAACTCAAAAGCATAGCAAAATGGAGCTTTATCGCTCTCACGCTAGCGTTTATCTACTTCCCTATCGTCTTTTTAACCGTCAACAGCTTTAAGTCGGGCGATTATATTCAAGACAGTTGGACGTCCTTTTCGTGGGAGCATTATCAATATTTCTTCAACTTCGATCACGAACCGTTAAAGGTCGTGTTGCAAACGATGGCGTTGGCTCTCGTCGTGGCGACGATCTCTACCGCGCTCGGTACGATCGGCGCGATCGGTATCTTTTACTCCAAAAAGAAGACGAGTGCGGCACTCTCCGCGGTCAACCGTTTGCCCGTCATCAACGCGGACGTCGTAACGGCGATTTCGTTCGCCCTGCTCGTGTCCTTTCTCGGTATCGATAAATCGACGTATATCCCCTTGGTCGTGGGACAAACGCTCGTATGCGCACCTTTCGTAGTGTTATCCGTCATACCAAAGTTGAAACAAATGGACAACAACTTGTACGAGGCGGCGTTAGACTTAGGCGCGACGCCCACGAAAGCTCTGTTCAAAGTGATCATTCCGCAAATTTTACCCGGAATTATCTCCGGTTTCCTGCTTTCCGTTACGCTGTCCTTGGACGATTACGTCATTGCGGCGTACACAAAACCCGATTCGTTCGCGACGATCAGCACGCATATCTACGGTTTGGATAAAAACAACGTGTTGGGCGCGAAGATCAAGGCGGCATACTGGGCGTTTACCGCGATTATATTCTTTATCATTCTCTTGGTCGTGATCGTGTCCAACGTACTCGCGTATAAGAACGCAAGGAGGAAAAAGAAATGAAAAAACGCACTTCCGTAACCCTGTTGGCGACGATGCTGTTTTTGTCCTCCCTCTCCTTTACCGCCTGCGACGACGGCAGCGACGTACTCACCTTACGCGTCGGCAGCTGGGACGAATATATCGACGAGGGCGGCGAGGACAGCTACGCGGTCGGCAGCAAGCCTATGTACGAAGAGTTCGAGGCTTGGTACGAACAAGTCTATCACAAGAAAATTCACGTGGAGTACGTTTCCATTCAGGACAACGAAACCATGTACAACAAAATCAATATGGGCGATCGATACGATCTACTGTGCCCGTCGGAATATATGATCATGAAGCTCGCCGCGGAGGACAAGCTCGAACCGTACGACAACGAATTTTACGACGCGAGCGGCGAGCATAACTACTACGCGCAAAACGTTTCCCCATACATCTACGACGGTACGAAGGGCGTTTTCGATACGGGCAAAACGGCGCAAGGCGAGCCGTGGAGCAAGTACGCCGCAGGGTATATGTGGGGTACGACGGGCTTCGTCATCAACCCCGAATCGGTTGCGCGCGAGGACGCGAAGCGTTGGAGTATTTTCCAAAACGAGAAATATAAACGCAAAATCACCTCGAAAGACAACGTGCGCGACGCCTACTTTACGGGACTCGGTACACTGTACGAGAACGAATTGCTGGCAAAAAAGGACGATTTGAAGCACGGGCGCGTGTCCTTGTCCGAATATAAAGCCTATCTCAACGACGTAATGAACCGCACGGACGAAGCTACGATGAACGCCGTTCGGGAAGAGTTGGTCAAAACGCGGCAAAATTTGTACGGTTTGGAAACGGACGAAGGAAAAATGGATATTATCACCGGTAAATTCGACGTGTCCTATCAATGGAGCGGCGACGCGGTGTACGTCTTGAATAAAGCGGAAGAATACGGCTTGGCGTTGGAATACGTCATTCCCGAAGCGGCGTCCAACCTCTGGTTCGACGGCTGGGTAATGCTCAAAGGAATCGACGCCGAACAAAAAGCCGCGGCGCAAGCGTTCGTCAACTTCCTCTCCCTGCCCGAAAACGCCGTACGCAACACCGCATACGTCGGATATACGAGCTGTATCAGCGGCCCTGCCACGGGTGAAAACGCCGTTTACGATTATATCAAAGAAACGTACGGCGCGGACGAAAACGAGGAAAATACCGTAGAATACGATTTGACTTACTTCTTCGGCGAAGGACGAAAGCTCACCACAGCCGCCGACCAAGAGCATAGACAACTGTTCGCGCAATACCCCGATCAAGAAACGATCGATCGCTTGGTGGTCATGCAATATTTCACCGCCGAAGAGAACGAACGCGCAAACCGCATTTGGATCACGATCAAATAGCTAAAATACGCACGAACGATAAAAACTCCGCCAAACCGACGGAGTTTTTATTATGCCACACATAGGTATTATATCACGCATAGTACAAAAAACCTCCTATTATGTCACACATAGGTATTATGTCAGGCATAATAGGAGGTTTTTCAGCGTTTTTTAGGTTATACGTTCTCCGTCGTGAGGATCGCCGTGGTATTCCCCTCGATTTCAAACGATTCGCCGCAAGAAAGGAAGAAACTGTCGCCCGTTACGAACGGTTGCCCGTTGATTTTCCCGTTTCCGCAAATGAAATTGATCGCCGTGAACGATTTAAGGCTGTTTTCCGCGTATTTACCGCACAAAACCAACTCTCGACAGCGGAAGTACGGACACTGCGTCAAAAGGCGAATTTTGCCGCCGTTTTGCACGGGAAGATACTCTCCGCCGTGCGTTTCGTCTTGGAACGCACGGAAATCGATCACGTCCAACGCTTTGTCGATATGCAAGGGGCGCAGCTTACCGTCCGCACCGCGGCGGTTATAATCGTACACGCGGTAGGTTACGTTGCTGTTTTGTTGCACTTCGCAAATGACGCAGCCAGCGCCGATCGCGTGCAACGTCCCTGCTTTGATCAGGTAACAATCGCCCGACTTTACGGGAATAAAATTGAGCAATTCTTCCACCGTGCCGTCTTGAATTTTGCGCAAAAACTCGTCCTTGTCCACGTTGCGCTTCAAACCGCAATAGATCCCTGCGCCCTCGGACGCCGCGACGATATACCACGTTTCCGTCTTGCCGTTGTCCCCCTCGTTCGCCTGCGCGTACGTATCGTCGGGGTGCACCTGTACGGACAAGTTCTGCGCCGCGTCGATATATTTGATCAACACGGGGAGTTTACCCCCCTTTCCGTCCACCGCCGTGGGGTTTGCTTGCAAATATTGCGACAGCGTAACGTTCTCGCCGTCGATCACGCTTTCGCCGTCCTTATGCACGGACACTTCCCAGCTTTCGGCGATCACGCCCTCCTTTTCGCGCCCGAACAGCCCTTTCAGCCGCTCTCCACCCCATAAATAGTCTTTTAACACCGGTTTTAACTTTACCATACTTTCTCCCTTCGCTTACGACAAACGCGTTTCTACCGCCTTTCTGACTTCCGCAAGCGTCGCTTTCGTTTCGCCTTTGACTTGCAAATACAGCTTCCATTTCGGTTCTGTGCCGCTCGGGCGGAAAATGATCCGCATATCGTCGTTTCTAAACCGTACGACGTTACTCTTCGGCAGCCCGTCTACCCCCAACGCAAAGTCCGTTACCGCAATCGCCGTCAGCTCGCCGTACAATTCTTCGTCGTCGGCACAATTTTTCTACCAAAACGCATACTCGTTTTCAATTTTGAATTCGTTCATATTCTACCCTACCAAACAAAAAAACGCCGTAAAACGCTTTCCGCTCCCGTTGAGAACAGTATAGCATTTTACGACGCTCTTGTCAAGCTATCGAGTTTATCTCGTTTCACTCTTATTTGTTTTTCAGCGAGAATTTCGCCACGCGCACCGCAAGGCTCGCACCGTATTCGAACGGCTCGTTCGCGAACGAGTTGTTCTTCAACCGAATTCTCTTGCCGTTATCCAGCCAAGTGGCATTGCAGATATCCGCGTGCACCTTGATCATTGTCTGCGCACCGGCTTTCGCAACGTTGTTGTCGCCGCCGACCACGAAGTTCGTACCGATCGCGTAATAGTACTCTCCGTCCGTAACGACGACGGCGTTTTCCGCCTGAATATCACACGCGTGCACCTTGTAGATAAAGCTTTTGTTCGCCTTGATCCAGTGCCCGATTTCGCCTAAAATACACCCGTCAATCGGTTTTACGCCGCCGTTCCCCATCAAACCGACGTTCAATAGGAAATTGCAGTTGCACGAACGACAGGACACCAAATCGCTGATCAGTTCCTTCACCGACTTGTAGTTGCAGTCGTTCTTCGCGTATCCCCAGTGATCGTTCAAAATTTGACACATCTCGCTTGCACGCGGTCTGTCCGAATCTCCCACCATCGTGGGCGTACCGCGCTCGAAGGTAACGCTGTCGATCTCCGGATGCCCCACTTTGCCTTGCGCGCTTAAACCCGTGTTGTTGATGATCATCGCGTTCGGTTGATACTTTCTCAACGTCCCGTAGATCCGATCCTCTTGCCAGTCCGCGTCCGGCTTGTCCCACATGCCGTCGAACCAAAAACCACCGATCTCGCCGTACGAAGTGCAAAGCACCTCCAAACTCTTCACCAAATAGTCGATATACGCAGGGAAGTTCTCCTTGTATTCGGGTACGTGCCAATCGAGCAGAGTGTGATAGAAGAAGGGTACGATCCCCCCCTCGCGACACGCCGCAACGAATTCGCCCATCAGATCGCGACCGCAGCATTGCATGCTGTCGTACGTCGATAACCCTTTCGTGTCGTACAACGAAAAGCCGTCGTGGTGGCGCGTAGTGATCGTGATATACCGCGCCCCTAACGCTTTCGCCGTCTTGACCAGCTCCTTCGCCCAGTTCTTCTTGACGTGGAATTCTTGCGCGAGGCGTTCATACCGCTCCACCGTCAACCGCTTGTTGAGGTGTAAGCACCATTCGCCCTTGCCCAGCTTGCTGTATAAGCCGAAGTGCACGAACAAACCTATGCCTAAGTTTTGAAAATCTTTTACGTATTGATAATCTTTCATGTTTTTATCCTTGATAGCGACGGAAACGGAGTTGCTGCGAGCATTTTTCGCAACAACTCCGCCGTCGTGCTATATTACGTTATTTTTTTCGATATCGTATCGTATAGACACGAAGTTTTCCTTACGCGTTACGCTTGGGGAGTTTCAGCCTTCTTAATGACGAACTCGATGCTGTAAACGTCGATTGTGAAGCCACTATCAGTATTGTCATTTGATCCACGAGGAGCTGCCGTAGACAAGCGAATCGACGTAATCGGCGTACCGTTTTTAATAAAGTTCGTGTAGTCATTAGATGTGCATCCACCCGTACCGTTATAGTCGGGAAGATTCAAAACGTCTAATGTACAAATCTTACCATTGTTTGCCAAAGCGGGGTTGAAGTTCAATCCAACGCTACCATCGTTCACATCGAAACGAATATTTCTCGAATAGTCCGCGGCCATCTTGAAGGTAACCTTGATGCTCTCAAATTTGGTGATATCGATATCGTTGAAGTAGAACCCGATACCCCAACCATTACTGAGCGTCATCACCTCATCTTCCGTTGCCGTATAGCGCAACGCCGTCGTGTCGCCGTCTTCTACGATGCTAAACGTACCTGCCTTGGAGAGCGCTCTTACATACTTCTTCAATTCCGTAGCATCCATGGTGGTGTTCTCGTCGGTAGGAATGTTCGCTTTCGCACTATACGTAATCGACTTCAAGAATACAGTCGCATTCATATAGTTACCAGCCGACGGAGTCGTGAAGACAACATCCGTACAATCTACGAATTCAGTTTCGCACTTCATGATATCACCGTTCAAGTTTTTAAACGTTTGAGTTGGCTCACCCCAGGCCGCCGACATGGCACCTTTACCGAGATAGTCGCCAGCACCGTTCGAGAAATTGCCAGCAGCCTTAAGCTCTTCTAGATTAGAACCTATGATATTAATATAGAAGTTTTTGTCCGAAATATAATCAGATTCTACTTCAACGGAAGAATAGTGCTGCTTATCTACATCTTTAGGCAAAAGAATACCGATACCATTTACAAAAGAGTTGTAAGCAGAAGCGTTAAAGAATACCATTGCGCCAACGTCACCGTTCTCACGTCTCGTCAAGGTAAAATACTCCGTGCAAGAGTTATAGTTATCACCATACTCAGACATATTTGCACCGATGTAAAGATCTGTCAAGCTGAAACCGAGCACTTCAACATTTGCATCCAAGTAAATGTCAATCGAGTTCTCACCCTCTACGATATCTTGGTTGGTTGCAAACGTCGTACCGTCGATGGTAACGCCGCCGTTCAACGCCGCCGTCGTGTTCAGCTTATATTGCTCAGGCAACTTAGCCATGAACGCAGCCAGGTCGATCTTTTCATCTTCGTAGCCCGTAACCTGCGGCAAATCGGTAAATTCATCCGATTTATCAAGATAAGTGCTCTCGTTAGCAGCTCTCATCCTTACCCAACCAGGGAACTTGGTATCGTTAAAATCTCTACCATTCCACGTTGCTTTATAAGCTTCCACTTTCACGTTTACTTGAATATTTTGAAGCAATGCCATCCAAAGAGAGATCGTGGTGTTCTTCGATACTGTGATGTTATCCAAAGAGGAAACTTTGCTTGCTTCGCTACCGTTCGGCGTAACGATATAGCCCCTATGCGAAGCGTCCGTGGGTTTCGCTGCGCTTGCAAACGTAGTTTTGTTGATATAATCGGCAAGGAGATCGCCTTCTTTCACTTTTCCGATCGTCTTAATGGTTGCGTTTTCGTTTTCGGTGTTATATTTATCCACTACGGTTATCGTGAGATAATCGTTCATGACGGCGTTGACGGTGATATTCGACGCAACGTTGGTGATAGAGCCTTCGCCCTCTACCGACCAGCTATCGAAATACTTGTCATCGGTATCGGCAGGTTTTAAGCCGTTCAATTTGGAAGTGATATCCGATTTTTCCAGAACGTTGATTACCGTCGTCTTACCGTTTGCTTTTACGGTTACTTGTACGGTATTTTTTACCGAAGGTGCATACGCGCTAGTCGCAAATTCGCCCGTGAAGGTGTCGGAAGACTTTTTGATCGCTGTCAAGTTGCTCAAATTGTTATTCTTTGCGCGTGCGATCAAGTTGCTGTAATCTTCTTGCGTATTGATCATGATCGGGTGATTATCCTTGCCGTACCAGCTATTATAGGTGGAGTTCGCCAAAATTGCGTTAGATTCGTCATCGCCGCACAAGAACGCTGCGTTTACGCGTTCGTACAACGAACGGGTATTGTTTGCAACGTCATTTTCTTCGAATCTACCAAGTTGATAGGTCGTCTTACCGTCTGTCGTCGTTGCCAATACACCGATTGCTACGAACTGAAGATCTTGTTGGTTCTTACTCGAAAGGTTGGTCAACACTGCGTTGCCGTAGTAAAGATCACCTACTGGATACAAGTCGTTTACTTTAAATTCGCATACTTGAGAGTTTGCTTTCAAAAGTTCAACGGAATGGTTTTGTGCCGTCTCGAAATTTTGCGCGGTAGTGAACCATACTTGCAACGAAGTCTTCGAATTCGTATCGGACAACTTTTTATACACGTCGCTCGTAACGGTTACGATTTCACGCAAACCGTCGCTATACGTTTCGTTTCTCGTCAGACGAGCGGACGCGCCCATCCGCATCACGACGCCGTCGGCTTGACCGATTGCGGCAGATACGGTAGACGAGCTCTCTTCAGCTTTCGCGTTCTTGAATACGAACGAGAATGCCAACGAAAACGTTGCGACAACGGCAAAAAGAACAATCAATACGTTTCTTTTTATTGTCTTACTCATTTTTTGTCTCCTTAATTATTAGAAAAAAAGTTTGTGTTTTTTGTTACACGGGGATCGGTAGGTTATTGATCTATGTTACTACCGTCGTGCCAAGACCAAGACCAGTTGTCTTTGGTCACTGTAAATACGTCATCTCTACTGCTACAAATGACGTCGCCCTCAAACGTTACCTCAACTACCATGGGAGAGTTATAGGGCTTTTTTTGCGTTTGTTCATTTCCCATAAGTTTATTCTCCTTTAAGAAACTACATTAAGCGTGAGGACCGAATTTTACCTCTTTGAATTTTGCGGTTAACTCAACGTTCTCGTCCACGGTGTCGGTGTTGAAGTCCCATTTGTCCGTACCGTTGTACCAGCCGTCAAATTCGTAAGACGTAGACACGCCGGTGGGTTGTTTACTGGGATCGTCAGGCTTTTGGGCTGCGGGGATTTTTTCTCCTTCCGTTACCGTTACGGTGTTGATTACCGTGCCGTCTTCGTGCTTAAAGGTTACGGTGTACGTTTCCTTTACCGTCGAAGAAGAGGAGCTGTTGTCGTTGTTCGTGCTGCTCGACGCAGAGTTGCCGCCGTTTCCGGTCGATACGCCTTCTTCGACGTTGGTGCTGCCCGTGCTTTGAGTAGTGCCTAACAAACCGCTCAGATCACAACCGCAAGCCAACGCGCTGAAGCCTAACACCGTTGCCGCACAAAGACATGCTATCCATTTCTTTTTCATTGTGTGTGGTTACCTCCTTTATGTTTTTTTTCAAACTTGTTTACATTTTGTGTGTTCGCACCGTCGCTTTTTTCGCGCGGTGCACGCCGAGAGATTGCTTCGTCGCTTCGCTCCTCGCAATGACAGGGGGCGACCATGCGCCGTCGTTTTGTCATTGCGAGCGACTTATTGTCATTGCGAGCGCAGCGTGGCAATCTCTTGCCGTTTTCGTCTTACGCCTGTCTTCCTCTCCAAACGAGGGTCTTTGCACCTTTACTCGTGGAAGTCGTCCAGAATTCAGAATTGAACGTGCTAAGGTCGGCTTTGCTGAACGCCGTGTCCTTCGCCGTCATATCCGCAAGCGTATCGTAGCGGTACGCTTTTTGCAGCTGCACGTTATAATAAGTCTTGCCGTCGTCGGTGTGTACGGCACTGTGTTCGCGGTTCACGTCTCCCGAACCGTTGTTATACGTACCGGCAACTACGGCGTTGTTCTTGAGGTCCTTCGTTTCGTTTGCGCCGTATACGCCTACTGCTTCGTACACTGTGCCACCGTTTACGATCGATTGCATTTGCGTAGGATTGTAGGAAAGAACGTACTTGGAAACAACAAAGACGTTTACCCATTCTCTATCTACGCGCTTTTCACCGTTGAAGGTTTTAAAGCCTGTTCCAGGGTTCGTGATGGACAAGTCGCCGATCAACACGCCTTGGTTCGAGCCGTACTCCGAATCGTAACGAATCGACGAATTGTATTCAATGAGGACGCTGGTAAACACTTGCATACCGCCATCACCGCTGTACGATACAAGTCCTCTCGGATGGGTCGTCGCGCTACTGAGTTGTATGTAGACGTTATCGATCGTCGTACCGTCGCCTGCGCCCCTTGTGAAGAAGTAGTACGCTTTGGTTGCCGTGAGGTTTTTCAACGCGAGGTTCTTCACGACGCTGGTCTTAGAACCACTACCGAACAACGACGAATTTTCCGCGAGCGTCAAGTTGCTGATCGTGTAGCCGTTGCCGTTGAACGTGCCCGTAAACGACGAACTTGTGTTGGTGATCGTCTTACCCGTCGCGTCGATATTGTTTTGCAATTCCCAATAGTTATCGTGCACACCGGAGTTGCCCATCGCTACCAAGTCATCCACGGAATACACTACGTTGCCGAGCGTTTCCATTTTCACTTCGTACATCGTTTTCGCCGTACCGATCGTCAAGGTTGCCGTACCGCGTTCGCTATTCTTGGAGGATGTTACGCCGTTGATCACGCCCGTGGCGTTATCGAACGTCAACTTCTTGCCGTCTTGATATACGTCTACCAACGTGTTTGCACCGTCAATCAGGTTGTTCTTGATCGCGTCGAATTCGAGCAAGCCCTTTCTTGCGTTGCTATCCTTTTCGTCTACCCACGTACCCAAATTCGTTGCGAAAAGGGGTACGGTTTCGCTTACCGTCATAAACGGACGTTCTACTCTCAATTCGAACGTGCGTTCATAGGTTTTGCCGTTAATTTCTTTATATACTCTAACTTGCGTTGTGCCGTACGTCTTTGCGGTAATGTTCGCGAAGCCCAACGTGGCAATCGACTCGCCTTCCGCCGTTTCGAACTCTACGTTGGCGTCATAGTTGCTACCGCCGTCAACCGATACGGTAAACATATTATCCATCGTCGTTCTGTACGACTTGCCTGCGAAGGTAGCCGTCGTATACAACGTCACTACGCTTTCAAACGCTTCGCCGTTGTTGAGGAACACGACCGAGGGCATAACTTCCAACGCTACGGTACAGGTATCCAGCGTTGCGCCGTTCCACGTACCCTTGATACGAATTTCCGCCGTGCCCGTCTTTATCGGGGTGATTTTACCCGTTTCATCGATCGTCGCTACCGTCTCATCGTCGATTTCGTACGTCAACTGTGCGCCTTGGAAGGCTTTGTTCATATAATCGACGTACGTTTGAATGGTATACGACGTATCTTTCGTCATCGATACCTTACCGTTCACTTCACCGGATACGTTCAACGTGGGTACGTATTGCCCCAAGCTGACCGTTACCGCGCACTCCTTCGTTACACCGTTCGTGCCGTCGGAATATTGTACCGTGATCGTCGCTTCGCCTACGCCGACCGCTTCGATTTCACCAAGTCGGCTGACCGTAACTACGCTCGGGTCGGACGAAGTGTAGCGCATCGAATAGCCGTCTACGCGGGTGTACGTCGGCGAAAGCAACGCCGTTTCACCAATGATGAAGTCGCGCGAGGCAGGAACTCCGTCTAACGTTGCGGTTGCGCCGTTCCCGGCTTCTACCCATTGCGTACCGTTGCCACCTGCCGTGCCACCGCTCGTACCGCCACCGGAGGAGTTGCCTCCTCCTTGACAGCCGACAGCGATCAACGACAACGAAGCTGCCATTAAAGCTGCACATAAAATTTTTACTTTTTTATTGATCATCTTTTACCACCTTTTAGATAGCCATCGCCACGTCTTTCATACCGTTTGCGGGATCCAACTCGGAAACGCTGAAACCTATTGCGCTCGTGATATCAACCAGTTTTTGCTTGTAAAGCAACGTGGTTGCCGTATCCAACGGCGACAACGGCGACGTGTTTGCGTAATGCTTCAACGTCAAATACAAAGGACCTACGTATTCCGTTTCGATTCTCTTGCGAACAAGCTCGTATTCGCCGGGGTTCGTGATCTTCAAATCTTCAATTTCCGTCAACGCTAGTTCAAACTTGTTGATCAAAGGAAGCAAATAACCGTGGTAGGGATAATACTCCGCTTTCGTCGCTTCGCCGTATACCGATGTATCGACTTGGCTGATCGTATGATCGTGCGCACGCATCATGTTGAAAATTTCATACATGGTGTCCGCCGCGTCTTTATACATCGCGTTAAAGTAGTTTTTAACGAGCGTTACGATATCCAACGAACAATCCCACATCAAACGGGAACAGGTGTAGTCTTTCAATACGTTGAACGACGTCATCGTATCCGACATCCAGTCCGTTTGGTTCATAATATAAGTCGAACCCTTGCTGAACAAGTACGCATAGTAGTCGGGACCACTCGTGTTGAAATCGTCACGGAATGCCGAATAGTTTTGGAAACGACCTACGTACAACCAGTTGTACATCGTCTTTGCGCACTTAGCCCATTGATCGACGTACGGCCAACGAGTCGTGAAATCCTCCCCTTCTTCTTGACGGTAAATAGTCGTTCTCGTGGTAGGCATACAAAGGAAGATACCTACGTCGTCGCGACAAATTACGTGTTCGTTTGCAGCTATATATTCGCCCTTAGAGTTTTGTTTGACGGGGGGCTTTTCGTGAGGACCGTACGCGAAGATGTAGCACAACAATTCGCGATCGGCTTTATCATTGTATTCTTTCCAATCCTGTACCTTTTCCATTACTTTGTTCGCAAAACGAACCATCGCACCGGAATACGCGCCGTCCTCTACCTTCAACGCTTCGCATGCATCACACGTACATTGCATACCGCCGTCAAGCGTCGTCATACCGAAAATCTTTTTGTTGTCCAAAGCGGAATTTTCCAACGAATAAATGACTTTGTCCGCACAAGCTTCTACCAACGCGTCGTAGTCTTCTTGATTGCCGTGCGCGGTATAACAAATTTCCCACTCGCCGCCGAACTGACCGCCATCACTCTTCCAGTTTTCTCTCCAAATTACGTTGCCTTCTCTATTCTTACAACCGGGATATACGAAAGTTGCAATGCTGTGGAAACCGTACGACCAAGGCGAGTTATAGTTGTCGTAGTATTTATAGATTTGCATGAATTCTTCGGTACCGTTCGTTTCACGCATACGATACATCTGTCTTTGCGCGTCGGTCGAAGTTACCAAACCGCTTTCAAGCTCGAAGCCCCAGCAGTCGGTTTTCAAAACCGTACCCGTCGTGTATCTGCGGTTCGCCGCATCGGGGATATCGGTTACGTTAAAATCTCTCATCTTCAAGTTCTTAACGCCGGTATCGATTTGGATACAGTTACGATAATAGTACTCGTAATTGAAGCAAATTTGCAAGAAGTCGTACACGCCGTACATAACGCCCTTGCTACCGCCACCGAGGATATAAATCGTATTATCCTTGGTTACGATACGGATACCATCCGTACCGAGCTGCGCTTTTTTCGGACCGTACATTTCATCTTGTTCGGTTTCATCCAAGCTCTTGAATACGGACGTTTCACCCAACGAAATACGTTTTGCGTTAGAATTCGTCAAAACGCTGTTTTCCGTGGAATCGTTCACGGCAATGAGATCGATACCCGTAGCCTTCTTGAAGAAGATTTGCAATTCGTCCAACGCCGTCTTGATATAGTTGTCGCCGTCGGCGGGATAAACTACCACGAAATCGGTTGCGCCGTCTTTAACGATATATTCGCCTTCGATTTCTGGCGCGGTATAATCGTGTACGGCATCGGCGTAGGTATAACGAAATTGTTCGTTTTTACCACCGCCCAGTCCGTCGCCGCCACCCGTGCCGCCTTGCTGGCAGCCGGTAGCAAGCAACGTGCTGAGTGCTAAAATCGTAGATATAATAATGGTTGATTTCTTTTTCATATATTTTCTTTCACTCCTATTACTCTACAACGATTTGAATTCTCTTCGTAGCGATATTGCCATTTGCATCCCAAACTTGGATGATAGCCGTATATTCGCCCTTGATCGTCAACGTAAATCTCGCTTCGTATCTTCCGTCCTCGGCGATATTGTTAGGACCTAAGCCGCAAATATCACGGATAAATTGGAACGCGCTATCCCAAGAGATATGCATATACGTTACAAGCTGATTCGTCGGCGTTTGATCGTCGGATACGTTAAACCGAATGATGATTTGGTTACCGACTTTTACGTGGATTACACCGCCGTCTGCCACGTTCTCCACGTTGATCGTCGGAGCCGTAAGGTCGACGCAATTCAAAACGTATTCGAAGTTCGCGGATTCTCCACCAAAATCGTATACGACGTAGGCAACGGTATACCTTCCCATACGATCGAGTTTTACGGTGTACGATTCGTCCCACTTCAAATTCGTTAACGCATTGCCGTTCTTGTCAAGTACGGGGCTACCGTCGCTGCAATAAATCGAGAATTCCGTTCTGGCATAATCGATACCGGAGAATACGTCGGAGATTTCGGGAACACTCAACGTTACCTCGTCACCTACGGTGTAGAGACCTTGTTTGGTATCCACGTAAATTTGAGGTTCTGCGTTATCTTTGTACAACGTACCAAAAATGTTTTGGTTGTTGATTTTTCTAACGCTGATCGCCGCATCACCGCTTACGCCCAAAAATTCGATATCGAAATAGCACTTACCCGAAGGAATGGAAATTTCTTCAAAGAAAGTCGTATCGCCGATCAACAATTTATGGGTAGCGTGTTCGTAGCTGATTGTTTTTTGGTTCGCACTATAGAAAGGATAGCGCGTCAACGTTTGCGAAGGTTTGCCGTTAAAACTTACCGTAGAGCTTTCCGCAGGAGCACCGCCTTTCTCGAAGGTCATCGTATACGTCTTCGTTGCGTCCTCTACGTCCGTAAAGATCAAGCGGAAACCCGTCATGTTCGACGTTGCTTCTCTCAAGAAATAGTCGATTGCGAACGATCTCGTGGAAATTTGGTTCACGAAAGACAACTTGCTGTCGCCGTTCTTGTTCGCCTTGAACATAATTTCTGTTCGTCTTGCACCCTTGTCGTTCACAGCATTCGCCGTGAAGTCACCAAGGAAGAGTTTTTCCATTGCGATACCGTTGCCCGATTCAAGAGAAGCGTCAACGATTTGCGCGGTCGCCGTTCGTTGCACCGCCGAACCGGATTTGAACACGAAGTATACCGAGTTGTTTCCGGTGATCTGCACTGCATTTTGATCGACGAGCGTTTCCGCACCGCCGTCGTATACGGCGTACACTTGCGTATTTTCCGCTATGGGCGCGCCCGTGCCGAAGCTATACGCACAAAGATCGCCGAGCGAATATTTCAAGCCTTTTACGAAGTATTTCGGCATAAGCACGTTTTCTACGAAAGTCGTCGCGGTGTTAGGCGTAAACTCGTATTCGTGCTCGTCGTTATAGCTGAAAATGCCGTCGGAATATACGTAGGAAATCTTATACGTGCCTGCGATCAAAGGAATGAACGTACCGTCCCTGTTCACGGAAACGGGTTCGCCGTTATGGGTGATGTTCAACGTTACGTCGATATCGTCCGCTTCTACGTTCAACGCGCTTTCAACCGTACGTTGTACGTTGAAGGGAATACCGATCTTCAAATCATCAGCCGTCGGATTCATCGGCGTCAACGTAATCGATTTGTTGCTCGTGGTATTGACAGCCAACACGTTAAAGGTTGCCGTGCCGACGTTGCCGCTACCGTCTTTCGCAGTATACTCGATCGTGTATTCCGCCGCTTGCGTAGGCGTGAACTTTCCGTTCGTTACCGTAATGGCGGTCTGATAAGGCGTACCGTAGTTCGTATATACAGCCGCTTCGACGCTACCGATCAGGTTTACGTCGTCCGCTTTCGCTTGCGGAATGGTTACGACGTCGCCTACGGCTGCTTTAATGCCGCTGTCCGTCGTTTTATCTTGCAATACCGTAATGGTAGGTTTCACGGTATCGGAATACGGTTCATTTACGAGATTATGCACGGACGAGCCGCCGATCGACATAATTTCCGCTTTTGCCGTATCCTTGTGATAGCCCTCCGCATAGACGCTTACGAATACTTCGCCGGTCGTCCAACCGGGGAAGAACGTACCGTTATCGTAAATCAACGCTTCGTCCAGGTCGGTCAACATGTTATCTTTCGATCCGTTATACGACCAGTACAAACGCATTTTTTCATAATCGTATCTCCAAGAAATACCCGTCGTCATAGCCGATTTGATGTTCGGCAAGCCGGAGTTGGCATATCCCTTTTCGTCCGGCCAAAGCAGGTATTTCACGTCGTCGATATATACGTAGCGTTGCGTATCGGTACGGATAGGTTCACTGCCTGCATCCAAACCGACGAGCGATTGATAGGACGTTTTTACGCCGATCATGTACGCACCGTTATAATCGGAATGTCTACCCATACGAATGGTCATCGACAGGTTGGGGTTATACGCGTCCGTAACCTGTACCCAAAGAATATCAGCGATGGGATCATATAACTGATTCCCTTCCGCGTCTGTCGCCATTGTACCGATACGTGCGTCGACTTCGATAATATCGGTCAAGCCGTCCTCGCTTGCATTACGCAAGTCGATCGGTTTATTGTACGTGAAGGTCGTACCCTCCGTCAATTCAACGCTGATACCGTCTTTGCCGCAATGCAACGTCGACTCATTATTCGTTTTGATATACGTAGCTTCGTTACCGCTTGAAAGCGAGAAATAGCTATCCGTTACGTTTACGATGTGTTGGACGTTGCGTTGAACGTTATCGCTATCCGTAAAGAAATAGCGCAACGTATACCGTCCCATTTGGATAAACGCCAACTCGCCTGCGGCGTTCTTCGTCAAGCCGTCGGGAGACGTAACTTTACAGCCGGAAGCCGTGTAGTTCGCACCGTTATAGCTTACTTGTACGCTTTCGGGCAAGGTTGCTACGGTGCCGCACATTACGGTGTTCGCAGGCAACGACGAGCTGTTCGTAATTTCCGCTGCGACTGCTACGGGCGGAACGTTTGCGTCCGAATCGCAACCGACGAGCCCTGCAGCTGCAACGCTGATCGTAGAAACGGCTAATATGCTGGCTGCTAACAAGCTAACTTTTCTAAATTTGCTGTTTCTCATAATTCTCCTTTATATATATTTGAATTTAACTTTTACCTAAATTAACCTTTGATACCGCCCACCGTCATGTTGCTCATCAAACGCTTGTTGAAGATACAGAAGATGATGATGATAGGAATAGCAAATACCATCAACGCGGCAAACTGATAAACTGTTTGTGCCATTACACCGCCCGAAAGATAGGTCGTCTTCATATATACCAAGTAGGACAAGGTAGGATAGGAAGGAATGAACATCATGGGCGTCGTGTAATCGTTCCAGAAGGATACGAACAGCATCAAGAATACCGTTCCGAAAATGTTCTTTGCCAAAGGTAAGCAGATGCGGAACATTACGGTAAACTGCGACGCACCGTCGATTTCCGCCGCTTCGTCGTAGCTGCTTGCCAAACTCTTAAAGTAGGCGTAGAAAATCAAGAAGTACATATTCGTAAAGCTTGCTTTTCGGAGCCAGTCGCCAAAGAACGAATCGTACAAGCGCAGGTTACGCATCAGGTTAATGGTTGCAGGTTGCGCACCGACGATAGGCACTGCCATAACGAAAACGACTACGCCGTACAAAATAGACGATACTTTGTTGGTATATTTTGCACACAAATATCCCATAAACATAGGGACAAACGTCGCTACGAGCGAACCTACGACGGCGTACATCGCCGTATAAATCGTAGCCGTAATGACGTTCGCACGGGGATTCGTGCTTTCCTGCGTTTTTACGAACAAACCTGCATAATAGCTACCGCCAAGGGCATCTGCCTTCCCCAGCTTTAAGTTCTCAAACACGAATTGGTAGTTGTAGAACATATTACCTTTACCGTTCGGGTCGATTTTCCAAAGCTCTAAGCTCGGTAAGCCGAAATAGTCGTCATAAACAGCGATTTGATCTATGGGTTTTAAGGAAGTATTTAAGCCTAACGCAAGCAGGAAGAACATCAGCAGGGTGTACGCCACCAACACGACGAAAACTACCCAGAAAAATGCGTTCATTTTTCCTTTCTTTTCAACTTTTTTCATATCAGTTCACACTCCTTTTGTTAGACCTCGGGGCCCACTTTTTCCATGACTCTTCTCACGAGGAAAGACAACGGAATGATGATAGCCGAAATAATTACGCCGAACGCGGACAACTGAGGATGCGAAAGCTTACCGTTGGGCGTAGTAGGCGACCACTGCGTACCAGGAATGAGTTCCGAGAGATACGCTTGCTGATACAAAAAGAATCCAACATTACGCACTTCAGGAAGTGCGTCAAACTTGTCGTAGAACGTCATCAAACTCATTTGGTCGGTAAAGATTTCCGCGATACCGATAACGACGAACGTCGTACACGTCGAATAGATCATGGGCAGGGTGATATACCACAATTCGCCCATAGCGGATACGCCGTCCATTTCCGCGGCTTCGACAATCGATTCGTCAATGCCCGACATGGCGCTGGTAAACATAAGCGTTTGCGCAGCAAAGCCCAACCAAAGGTTGAAGAACAAAACGGTGCCGAAAGCAGTGGTCGGATCTTTCGTTAAGCCCTGATCAAAACCGAGCGACACGACTAACGCTCTATCTACGACAAAACGGAAGGTATATACCATGATAATGTTCGAGATAACGTTCGGCAAGAACAAGATAACGCGGAAAAAGCCCGATGCGTAACATTTCTTATACACGTAATAAGAAAAGATAATCGACACAGGCAAACCTAAGCATAATTTGAACGCCCACAACTTAAGCGAATTGGTAACCATTTGCCAGTTCGACGACGCCGCGCCTTCTACTGTAAAGTTCAGCATCTCGAAAACAACCTTAAAGTTGTCCCATAAGACGAACTTTTCTTTATAGAAATATACGCCGTTGTTCTCGATGAGTTCGTATTGCTTAAACGCCATCAAAATGACATCAACGTTTACGACTGCATAAAAAATGACAAAAAGGATCACGGGGATAGCAATCATACAGCCGAAGAAAATCGAACGTTTTTGCTCTCTCGTCATCACTTTTTTCTCGGGGCTCGGTACGTTCTCCGTGCCCGCTTCAAACATAGTAGTATTCATCAATATTTCACCAACTTTTTATAGTGTCAGGCGAAAACAAAACAATTTTGCCACACCTTTCATTTTTCAGCGGCTCGCGCAAAACGAGCCGCTGTCTTTGAAAAATTTATCCTGACGCGAATTATGCAATTTCCGCAGGGAACGTCGCAAGAGCTTCGGTCAACGCAGCTGCCGACAAGCTACCCTTATAGATGCTCTTCCATTTCGATTGCTTGATCGATTGACCTTTGAAGATTTCGGCTGCGTATACGGTGCTATTATCCTTGCGGTATTTATAATAGTTCTTACCACCGTACATGAAGATACCGTTCGTGTTCCAGTTTACCGTAACGAATTCCGACGGTGCGCCTGCAAACGTTTCGTTGCCGCCTTCGAAATGGAGAACGTGGTTGTTTTCGTCGTTCAGCATATTCAACAATTCTTTTCCGTAGTAGGGCATGTTGTTGTATTGCGAATCGGGAACGGTATAGTTCAACGATTTACGAACTGAGGTCAACGCGGTATAGTTTGCCAACTCTGCGTCCGTATACAAGAATTTCAAGAAATCTAACGTAGCTTCCTTCTTACCGGGCGTATTGACAACGTTCGCGTTTACGACGAGCATAGAACGCCACATATCGACGAACACTTGTCCTCTGCCAAGCTCGTTCTCTTCGGTAACCGTCTCGTCAAAGGATACGGGAAGGGACATCAAAGCCACCTTTCTTTCACCCTTTAAGCCTTGACCCATGTTCTCACCAACCGCCGCGTTATAGCTGTCGATGACGCCTTTAAGTGTTGCTTCGTTATACCAGAACGAACCGTCGATGTGCATACCGATTTTCTGGTCCCTCGAGCTCTTATCGCTGTAAATGAACTTTCTCATTGCAGCAACCTGATCGTCGCCGCTCGCAACGGAAGGACCAAACCAACCTTTTTCCAAGCAAAGATCAAAGAACGCTTCCGCATAATATTTTTCAACCGACCACGTCGTCAAATAACCGTTCTCTTCGGTGATAGCCACTTTTTGCGTCGTAGGTTTCTTCGCAATGTCGCTGCCGGGGAACAAATTGTCGTTCGTGAAACCGGTTACGATTTCCATTTCGCTACAGTTGAACGAGAAGGTCGCTTGCGCTTTCTCCCAACCCAACAACGAATAGGTAAGCGCAGTCAACATAAAGTCGGAATAATAGCTATATGCGCCCGTAAAGTTAATGGGGTGAATCCCTTTGCCGCCGCTCTTCATATAATCGCAAAGAGCGATAAATTCGTACAAAGAGGTAGGCAAACCGTCATCGGACGTACCGGTTTGTCCGTCGGGACCGCATGCCTTTTCGCTTGCGTTAGCGGTAAAATAGTACGTTTGATCTAAAATTTCACACTCCCACGCGTTTTCCGTTTCCCCACTTGCAAAATACAAGCCGTAGTTATCGAAAAGGTTTACGTCGTAGGAAATGCTGGGATAATATTCGATGCTGGGCAACGCAAGATATTTACCATCATATTGATATCTACCGCGCTCGCTCGTATCGATCTTGTCCTCGATGGAAACGTCTTGTCCCCTGCTATCCTTTTCAAGGGTGGACGTTACGAGATCGGTCAAATCGAGAACCGAAGTTGCAGCCGTTTTAACGCTGTCCACTGCGGACAAGTCGTAGATTGCCGTACCGTCGGACGCAGCACCGGACAAGGTTACGCCGCTGCCTGCTTTCGCGGAAATTTTAACGCCCGTATAGTTACCGTATTGTTTGTCGGCAACCGTCTTTTCGAAACGTTTACCAGCTGCCGTAACCCATTCCGTGCCGAGACCGCCGCCGTCCGTTTCCAAGATAATCTCGATTCTGCTACCAAGATCTTCCTCGTCGGAATCGCCAGGGCCGAAATTACACGCCGTAGACGCCACCGTCGTGCAGGCGAGCAAGCCGCCTACCAAGAGATACTTAAATTTTTTCATGTCAAAACCTCACAAAAATATAGTTTACAAATTATCAGTACTAACATTTTATCAGTATTTACAAACATTTTCTACATAAAAATCGACTAATTTTTTATGATTTTTTAACATTTTCCTTGACATTATCTTTTTTGTGTTATATAATATTTTCGTCGCAAGCGAATTTGCGTCGGTTTTTTGCCGTGCGCTCGTCCTTGCGCCCCATTTAGGAGCTATTTATGAAAAAGCATTTATTCGTTACTCCCCCACATTCGCAAAGCAACTTTGCGATGCACTATATGCAAACGGACTATCCCGAATTCCATTATCACGACTTTTGGGAATTCGTCATCGTAACGGAGGGCACGATCGTACACAAGATCAACCGTATAGAGCGGCAAGTACCCAAAAACACGTTGCTCGTTCTCCGTCCCGAGGACAAACACGCGATTTTTAACGTTTTTAACGGGCAATCCGCGCATTTGAACCTGATCGTAAGGACGGAAACGTTCAAAACGATCTGCGATTGTCTTGCGCCCGATTTATACGCTTCCCTTTTGGAAGAGCCGTATATCGAATACGAGATCAAGCAATCGATCACCGATTCGTTCGTCAATATGTATCACAAATCGCGTATCGTGGAAAACACGGGCGGAAACGAATATGACAATTTCGTAACGATGATCTTCCTTTCCATGTTAAAGGAGTTGTTCTACAACGCGAAAATTCGGAAACCGAACGACGAGGAACAGCCCCGTTACAGCGCGGCTGTCAACGAGATTATCACGTTGATGCACGACGAAAAAAACATTACGCAATCGATCGACGAAATTTTAACATCCGTCAACTATTCGCATTGTCATATCATACGGCTATTCAAAAAGGAGATCGGGCTTACGCCGTCGCAATATTTTTTGAAGATCAAGCTCGATTATTCGAAGCGGTTGTTAGAATCGACGAATTTGACGATTTCTAACATTTCCTCGAACATCGGTTTCTCGTCGTTGGGGCATTTCACGCAAATTTTCAAACGAGAATTCGGCGTGTCCCCTGCCACCTACCGAAAGAAATGGAACACCTTTTATAAAGACTTTGAGGAAACGCCGCTCGATACGCCGATCCCTGTAACCGATTTTAAGAAAACGAAATAAAAACACTCATGCGTAAAAAAAAATCGTCCTGTATTCGACAGGACGATTTTTTCGCTCGGACATACCCCCGAAAGCAATCAAGTAAAGTTTTTATCGACGAACGTGCAGTAGTCGGAATATTTCATAGGCTTTGCAAAATAGTAGCCTTGAATGACGTCGCAACCGAGTGCGTCCAGACGGAACAAGTCCTCTTCCGTTTCCACGCCCTCTTGCGTAACCTTCATGCCCAGTTTTTTTACCATGCCGATCACGCTTTCCAGCAGCGTTTGATCGCGTTCGGCAGTCAAGCCCTTGCCGAGGAAGAACTTGTCGAGTTTGATTTCGTCCATGGCGATCGTTTTCAGGATATTATACGACGAATAGCCCGTGCCGAAGTCGTCGATCGAACAAAGCAAGCCGTTCGCGTGCATCGTATCGACGATATTCCGCAAAAATTCGTAATTTTCATACGCGAAGCTTTCGGTAAATTCCAGCGTGATGAAATTGTCTTTGATATCGAATTTCTTTTTGATACGCACGTAATAATCGGTGAAATCCGATTGAATTGCCGTGATACGGGAAACGTTGACGGAAATGGGATAACAAATTTGTCTGTTTTCGATGCGTTTGGCGATATTTTCGCAGGCTTTATAGAAGACGAAGTGGTCGAGCTTGACGATAAAGCCGTTCTCCTCGAAGACGGGTAAAAACTCGGCGGGGAGATGATATTTTTCCAAAGCGGCGTCGTACCAACGGACGAGAATTTCGCAACCGTCCAAATTTTTCGCTTTGAGGTTATACTTCGGCTGGTAAAAGAGGTGGAATTCGCTGTTTTTCAACGCTTGTTCCATTTTGCCTTCGATTTCCGCCTTTTTCATATACCGTTTACGCATAACGTCGTCGTAATATCCGATCGATACCGACGCGTTTTGCGACGTGGCGGATTCTTTCGCGATATACAGCTTATCGAGCATTTGCTTGACCGTTTGCTTTTCCTCGCGTTCCACTTCGTACACGGCGAACGACGCGCCTACTTTATACGCACCGTCGCCAAAGCAGTTGAACGAGGACAAACGCATATACGTGCCGTTCAAACGCTCCGCCAAGCCTTGCCGCTCACGGTAATGCAAAAGGAGTACGAACTCCCCGTCCTGCGCGTAGCCGAACGTTTCTTCCAAATAGAGCGTGCGGCGCAACGTATCGGCGACGTATTTAGAAAGCTGCTTTGCTGACTCTTCCCCGAAGCAATCGACGACGTAGCCGTAGTTGCCGATTTGCAAAGAAACGAGCGCGAACGAAGAACGAGGGTGGCGTTTCAACAACTCGTCCGCTTCGTTCTCGAATTTTTTGACGGTAGCGCACTGCAAGAAGGGTACTTCCATTTCCAAACGGAATATTTTACGCTTTTCCGCTAATTTCGTAACCAACAGCGCACCTGCGGCAACGACGATCACGATCGTCAAGCTGAGCAACGCGGCGTAGATACTTTGCATGACGGTAAAGCCCTCGCCGTAGATCGCACTCACCTTATACGCGCATACCAAGGACGTTTCCCCGTAGGACGTGCCGAACGGAGTAACCGTCAAGACGTATTGCGACGAGCCTTTTTGGAAGATAAACGACTGCGTTTCCGCTTCCGAGAACGCGGCGCACACCCGTTGCCAATCGGAATTGTCGTTGAACAGCGTTTTCAACAATCCGTTTTGAATCGGCTCATTATCGATCGTGAACGTATCGCCGTGCACGAGTTTTTCTACGATTTTACCGTCGTGGCGGCAAAGCAAAACGAATTCTGAACCGCGTTCCTCGTCCAAAGCGGCGGAGAGGGAGAGCGCGCTGCGCTTATACACCGTTACGAAAGCGTCGACAAGAGGCGAGTCCGTCTTAGCTACGACGGCGAAAGACGGATCTTGATTTTTATAATAGAATATGCGCGAAAGCGTCGTGCTTTCCGTTTGCAAATCGTCTTTGATCGCGGTATAATTCCACGCGACCGCGCCGTCCTCGTCGTACAAGACGTCGTCTTTGGCGTAGAACGCGCCGAGAAAATCGTCTCCGCGGAGCGCAACTTCCGAGCGTTGCAACTCCTCGATCAACTCCGCTGGCGACGTGCAAGAAGCAAGTTTATCGGCGGCGTACTCCGTTGCGCGCGAGAGATCGTCGCCCTGCCCTTGAACGTAGTGCGTTTGTTCGGCCGCGTAAAACTCCGCACGGGAACGCGCTTGTTCGTTTACGCCCGCGTTATAATCGCCCAACAGCAACAAGACATACAGGAAAAAGCTCGTACAAACGACGGCTAATACGGAGAGCAACAATACGTTTTTATATTTTGCTAAAAAATTTCGCACTATTTTCCCTGCCTCCTATCTTCTTGCAGTTTACGCACTTCTTCGCGTACTCTTCTTTCTATTTCCAACTCTTTTTCTTTATCCGTGCGGTCGTCCGCGGTACTTTGAAACGCCTTGACGATATCGGGAATATATAAAAATACGCACGAAGCCAAGAACACGCCCACGATCAACAACAAGCCGATCGGAGAAGCGAAAATTCGCCCGATCGCGGTCAATACGGAAAGGTTCGTTACGTACACGGCTACCACGTCTTGTGATTTTACCGTCCACGTATCGGGGTTTCCGTTATCCCCTTTCGTCCTGTATCCCTCCGTCGTTACTTCGACGATACGGTGCGTGATCGTTTCGCCGTACACGGCGGAAGAGGGATCGGTACAGGTGAAGGTAATCACCGTGCCCGTTTCCAAATTTTCACCCGAATATTCGCGCACCAACACGTAACTTCGCGACGGAATGGACGGTTCCATACTCCCCGTTTCTACCCACAACAGCGCGTGTCCGAACAAAAACGTAGGCTTATTTCTCGCGCGATTGATCGTACCTACTACGGCGGCGAAAAGCACGAACAGCACGACGAGCACGAAGAGTGCCGTACCGACGATTTTTTTTATCTTCGCACCGACGCTCATACGTTCTCTCCGTCGTCAGCGTTCGCGCGCTCCCGTTCGTCCGACATAAAGCCCGACGCGTCGTCCACGCCGTATTCGGTCGGGCGTTCGTAATTGCCCGTAGGACGAATCAAATCGCCGATGTCGCGTGCCACGGCGCGTGCGTTTTCGGATGGTTCGTATTCTTCGTTTTTCTTCGTTGTAGGCAACGGTTGCGGTTTCGTCGGTTGTACGGCGTTGCGGCGCGTTTCCTCCGCGTACGTATCCATCCGCGCGTTCTTTTCCTTTCCAAACGCTTTTGCGGACGGAAAAGACGAGCGACGGGAAAAGCTTACCCAGCCCTTTTGCAACATTTCCGCTAAACTTTCCGTCGGATAGTCAGCTACCGTCGTTTGCGGTGCGTTCTCCGCCGTTTGCAAGGAAAGTTCCTCGGCAAGTTCGGCAATCAGCCGTTTTGCGTACCCCAAACTGCGCGAGCCGCGCACGCGCAAGCATACGGGGGTATCCTCGAACGTTTTTTTATCCGCCACGCTATACGCGTGATATATGTTCGGCGTTTCGTTCAACGCCAAATACAGTTTAACCGTCTTTTCGCTGACGGTAATCTTTGCGATCGTGCGCCGACCGACGGAAAACGACGCGTATTTTTTACTCTGCCGCATTTTTACGCGCTCGTAGCGCAACAACGCGTTGGCAAGCTCGACGAAGGACGCTTTCGTACCCTCGTTCGCCGTGCGCAACCTTGCGTGGAAGGTACGTTGCATGAACGTAACTCCCGTCGTATCGGACGGCGTTTGCTCGTCCGCCGCAAGCGCGACGCGCAACGCAAACGTAACGTCGTCCTCGATCTCCCCCTCGAACGGTTCGTCGAAGAATTTCTCCTCAAATTCTTCGCGCTGCCTTTCCAATACGGTAAATTCCGGACGGATATACGACGGTTCGTCCTCGTCCTCGAAGTCGTCGTCCAACGCCTTACGGAACAACAGGTACTGCATAGCCGCGCCCGCGTACGCCGTTCGGACGTATTCGTCGGAAATCTCTTGCGATTTTTCCTCGACGGTGATTCCGTACCCGGCGTCGTCGTAACGTTCGATAAATTCCCACAAGGCGAGACATTCTCTGAAATATTTATTCTTCAAAATGGCGTTCGTACGCAAAATCGGCGGATGCACGAAGTTCTTTTCCATAGCTTTAACGAAAGAAGATTGCATATAGCTGCCGACGATATCGTGCAAGCGTTCCACTCTCTTCCAAAGCCCCGTACCGAGCAAGCCGTTCTTCACGTCCGCGTTCAAATTCCGTTCGGAATATTCGACGCTGATCTTCACTTTGCCCTTACCGTCGCCGTGCGTAAAAGAGTTCTCGAACACAAATTCGCTCAACGTTTCGTCCGCGCCGTATTCGCGCGCGATTTTATACCGCTTATCCACGAACGCGTACAGGCGGTAAACGAGCGTGTTCAAGAACTTGTTTTCGTACGTCAACAACGAATCTTCCCGAAAGACGTTCAGCATTTTCGTCGGCGTAATATCCCCGTTTCTGTCTACGCTTACGTAGTCGGTATGGCGGCACAAATGCGCGATCGATCTACCGCTGATCCTCTTCGTCTTTTCAATCGGCAACACGTCCTCCGATTCCGCAATGAAATGGTTGGGGTTACGAATGAGTTCGTCCAACGCCGAAAGACAATCTTCCACGGCGTTCACCCAAATTTCGTCTACGCAACGGAGAATTTGTTTTTGAGAAAGGCTCGCCTTGCCCTCGCCGTCCGAGAACAACGACAAAATTTCGTCGTACGCGCCGTGCCGTTCCAAAAGCGATTGCAGCGTATCCACCGTATCGGCGTACGCGCCGTTCGTTTCCGCACGCGGAAGCGCACTCCTTTTCGCGCGATCGATTACGCCGTTTCTTACGATTCGGATCAGTCCGCGCGTGATCAAGTTTTGGAAGGAATCGCTTTTCGGCGCGGCAAACGGCATTTCTTCCTGCCCGACTTCGCGCTTTGTCCAACCTGCGCTCTTTGCGTAGTCTTCTATGCGTTTGAGTACGTAATTCTTCGCGCCGTCGCTTTTAATCTTCCATAAAAGGGGCGTTTTGGCGCGCGCTTTGACGGAAGACACGTCCTTTGCCTTATACCGCGATGAGGGCAATTCTTCTGTGAACGGCGCGAGGTATACGCACAGCGTTTTACCCGTTACGGCGATAAACGCCACCCGTTCGCGCCCTACGGAAAAGGATACGCCCGACCAGCCCGTGCGCGATCTCACGCGATCGTAGGCGAGCAAGGCGGACGCGATTTCGGTATAAAAGCCCTTCACTTTATCGTCCGCAAGGCTGAGTTTCGCCGTGAACGAACGATCGAATTTCAATTTTTGCGTCCAACCGAGAAAAGCGGCGGATTCCGATTGCTCCGTCGCGGAAAATACGTCGTTTACTCTTTCGTTTTCCATACCGCTTTCTCTAACGCTCCGTTAATACATTTTTTGCAACAACTGCAAATAGGCAATACACTCTTTCATTTCCCCTTTGCCGAACAGGGAATCTAAATAGGTGATCAACGGACGAATTTCGTCGCGGATCAAGGAGAGATTCAAACTCTCGAATTTGCGGAAGACTTTCGTCGCCAACATATAATCGACACCCTCTTTTTCCGTACCGCCGCAAGCCACGTACACAGGCACGAAGCTTTTGAGCTGTTTCATGATACGGTTACCGAACGCGATCCTAAATTTCTCGATGACATAGCCGTCCAACTTTTCAATATCGTCCAAAATCGTTTGACTGACGGGATATTCTTCCATCGCTTTGCAGTACAGCCCTTCCACTTCGGAATAGGCAATGCGCTTCGCTTCCGTTTTCGGCGCGGAGAAGGGAATACCCTTGTTGTCCAAATTGATAACGAACGCTCTATCGTACACCTTATCGGACACGGAGAAGGTAGAGTCGTCGTTGTTGATCGTACCGACGTACCATACGTTTTGCGGAATTTTCAAATTGCCGCCCTCCAAACGCGTCGGATCGTTTTCCATCGTGGATGGCACGAGCTCGATCTTCCATTCTTCCGAGTTCGGCATTTCCAAAATGGACAGCATTTCCGCGAAGTAGTATTCGACGCGCGCGATGTTCATTTCGTCCAAAACGATGACGTTCAAATCGTCGTTGTAGCCCGATTCGTAAATGCGTTTCAGCACTTCGGTTTCGTTAAATTTCTTCGTAAATTCGTTAAAGTAGCCGAACAATTCGTTACGGTCGCGCCAAGATGGTTGCACGGAAGCGATCGTGGCGTCGTTTTGGAAAAATTTACCCATAACGTACGGCAACGACGTTTTACCTGTACCCGATATACCTTGCAGGACGATCAATTTCGTCGCCGCAAGCCCTGCGATCATCAAACGAATGGTGCGCAACTCGTAATATAACCCGTTTTGACTGCACGCGTAGTTGCGGAGTTCTTCGCACAACGCTTGCAACGACTCAATTTTGTCGTATACGGGCGGTTCGTAGTAGGCGTACTTTTCGTCGACGGCGGACAAGCGTTGGAATCGTCCGTCGATCGGCGCGAGCGTTTGCGGTTCGCTCTGCGGTGCGGCGACGGTTTGCGCCGCTTCTTGCAACTGCGCCTCGAACATTTTTTTGAATTGCTCGTACGAAAGCCCTGCTTGCGTTACCTTTAACTGTATAATCTTTTCCTTTTCGTTGGCAAGCCGTCCGACTTCGTTATGCAAATCGGCGATTTCTTCCAACAAGTCTTCGTTGCGCGTTACCGTTTTACGATACCGCACGAATTTACGCACGGCGAGCACGATCAGGAAAAATACGGCGAACCAAACGGCGAACACGAGCAAGAAGGATAAAACGGATAAGATCCAGTCGAACGCGTTAAAGGTCGAACCTTCGGTCGCCCACAACTTGAAATAGTAAGGAAAATCGAAAATGTGGACGATCCCGAAGAATAGCCCTGAAAAGATTTCTAATATTCCGTTTAACATATTTTCAAAAAACGCTTTGAACCACGTCAGAAAACCGTACATATTTCGTTCCTCGTTTTACTAAGCTCCCACGAGCTTATATTTCTTCTTCGTTCGTTTGCTCCGCTTTCGCGCTCTCTTGCGCTTCCCGTTGCATACGTAAATATTCTTCCACCGCGCGTTGTTTGATCAACTCTTCGTCGGCGGCAGTGATCATTTTCTTACCCTCGTTCTTTACCTGCATAACCGTTCTAATGAACACGAACAATTCGTAGCCGAAGAACAAGCCCAACGGCAACACGATACACAACCCGAATCCGAGAGGCGTACTCAACGCCGTAATGACGCCGCCGATCCCCCCGATTTTGTCGCCCGTATATACGGCAATGATACGCGACGCATATACCTCTTCCGTAGCTCCGTGGCTGAACGCTTCGTTATCGCCCTGCGTTTTGTAAAAGTTTACGCTGCCGTCTTCCTTCGTTATGATCTCCACGATACGGTGAGTGTTATACTCGCCTTGCGAATATACGCCGTCGTGGTTCATATCGTATTCGAACGTGATGACGTCGCCGATTTCCAACGCGGCGATTGCCGCTTGATCGTCGGAAATATATTTGCCGATCAGCAAATCGCCCGTTTTGAATCCGCTCGGTTTATCGGCGGATACCCACTCGGGTTTCGATGCGTTCATCGAATCGGACTGTACGCTTAAATAGCAACGTCCGCCAAGCGTCGGTACGTTTTTCTTGTTCGCGCTTGCAGAAACCGCTATGATCGTGATCACAACGGAAAAAGCCACGAAAAGCCACAACAAGACGTTGACGACGATCCCCGTTATCTTCTTAATTTTATTTTTCGTTGTCGTTTCCATTCCCTAAACATTCCTTTTCGGATCTTTTCAAATAGCCTCAGACGCGGTGCAAGCGTTCAAAGCTACGTTTCCGTGCGAAAGCGTACGCCCTCGCACGGATATAGCTTAATCGTTCATTATGCGCTAACGTCGATGTCGGTTGCGGTAATCGTCAAACCGAGCGTCCCTGCAATCCCAGCCAACGCAGAGGAACTCTTTACGTTCGCGTTGTTACCGTTGATATACAATACAACCGTTACAGTCGTTGCCGTAGTAGACAACGCAACGCCTTCAAACGTAACAGCCGTAGTGCTGCTCATGGTTTTCGACGTACCATCGATTGAGATAAACGCGGTAATGCCTTTTTCAAAACCGTCGCACGCACCTACGAATTGCAAATCACTCGTAACGGCGGAAGAACCGCTCGCCAAACCAACGTAGAAGGTATATGTTAAGTGATAGTTGGTCAAATCACTCGTTTCAATTTTCTTAACGTTTACTGCGTTTTCGTTCGTGCCACCCGTCAAATCCGCCGCGTCGTCAAAATCTTTACTTTGTGCCGTATACCAATCGCCGACAGCCAAGCCCGTTGCAGGTTTATTCGCTTCCGTTGCTTGTGCGCAGGGATATACCTTGTTCCCGTCAACGCCGCCGCTGGTTTTCGTTACGGTTGCCAAATTCGTATCCGTTCCAAGGGTGTTGCTGCTGCTAATCACCAAGAATTGCGTGTTGCTGGTAGCAGATACGTTCATTCCGCCGGCGGTAACTTGGTTGTTGATAGAGAACCACGCGAAGGTGGACGTACCAAGCAAGACTGCGCTTACGAGAAGCATGCAAAGTGCAGGAATAATTTTCTTAAACTTTTTCATTTTTTGTACTCCTAAAAAATTTTTTTTATCTTTGCCGCGAATGCACCTTTCGCGGTAAATATCAAAGGTATATATACTCAATCGGCTTCGGGTATATCCTTGCGCGGCTTTCCGTTTTCCCTCGTTGCAGGGAATGGATTGCTTCGTCAAGAGAAAACCGAAAAAGCCGCGTTTGGAACGGGTTGCGTTTATGATTCGCTTTCAATCGCGATATCCATGTCCGTTTTGAATACGCCGCCAAGCACGTCGTCCGTGCAATCGGGGTCTTCGCCCTCTAACCAAATCACCACGGTAAATTTCGCCACGTCGCCGACGGCAAAGTCTTTCACCGTTCGTTGCGCCACGACTTCCGCATTGAAGAAGTTGGTCATCACTCGGTTGCCCGGATCGACTTCCGCCTCGCCGTTGCCGCCCGTTTTGGGCTTTGCGTAGTCGATATACTCGCCGCCGCGGTTATACGTTTGCGTATCCGCTTTGTAAAAATCGGGCGTGAAGTAGATTCGGACGCGAACAGCCGCGTCTATCCCCACCGTTGCGCGCGTAATCGCCAAACGATAGGTATAATCGCAAGTCTTTTCCCCGACGTTTTTCACGTAGAAGGTATAAGCGAGATAATCATTTCCGCTATGCGGTCCGTCTACGTCGTTCAAGTCGTTCGGTAAAGACGTGTAGGTTATGTTGTTGATATTTTTCACTTCTTCCGCCGTCAATTTCGACGTACTCGTTTGGAAGGACGAGCTTTCGGAAAGAGTAAGCGCGTAGCTACGATCGGCGTAGTCTTTTACCGTAATTGTAAAGCTGCCGTATTGCGAAAAGAGCAAGGACGCTACGTAGGCAATGATCAGCACCGCCAGCACCAGCCCGATGACGGGCGAAAGTATTTTTACGTAACGACGAGTGCGTTTCGTGGCTTGCGCGTTCTTTTTGATCGAAGTGAGCGGTCGTTTTTCGTTAAACATTTTCCGTTCCCTCCTTGCAAAGTGCAACGAGCGTATGCAAACCGTCGTCCACCGTCAACGCGCCGTGATAACTTCCGTCGGGTAAAAAACCGATACAGTCGCGCGAGCGGAACTCTCGCAAGTGTTCGTCGTCGGCAACGCCGCAAGCAATCAGCTCGCCGCCCAAACTCTTGGCGAAGTTGATCAGCGGAGCAACCGCCGCCCGTTTTTCTTTATCCGTCGTCAAAGCGGCGATACTCTCGTCCAAGAAGAGTTGATCGGGACAAACCGCGAGCAATTTTTCCATGGAGAAGTGCAAACCGCCGTAGCCGTTCACGGCAACCGTGCAGCCTGCCGCGCGAATATCGGCGAACGCGCGTTGTAACGTGGGCTTATCCGCGTCCATAACCGAACCGTCAAATTCTAAACTCAGTTTGCTTTCACGCACTCCGCCGCTACCGAGCGCGAGTTTTAAGCGCGTATACAAGTCCGCCGCGTACACGAATGAGGACGGACAGCGCACGAACAGGTGCGAAAAGCGTACGTTTGAAGTTTGCAACGCAAGTTGCGCCGCCGCCGTTTTTCGGATCGCGCGATCGGTGAAAGCGTGTAGCGTTTCCTCGTCTACCGAAGCGGATAAATAGTCGTCGGGATTCAAAACGCCCGTCGTGAGACTATTCACCCGAACGACGACGCGATACGCCACGGGAGCAGCCGAATAGCAATCGAGCACGGGCTGAAAAAGCAATTCGATCGGTTGCACGCCGCTGTGCACGGTGTATTGCACGTACGTATTCAGTTTTTGAAAATCGCCTGTCGTCACGCGGAATACACTCCTTTGGAAGCAAAAGTAAAGAAAAAAGGTCGCAAAAACGTACTTGGAATACGTAATTGCAACCTAGCTAACTGTTAAAAGTCCTATGGCTTTGCGTCACCGCCTCGCGACGGTTTTGCCAAAAAATATTTCGTTTGTATATTTATTTTAGCATTTTTGTTTACGACCGTCAAACGTTTTAACGGCTTTTTCACAAATTTATTGCTAATTTTTCAAGCTTTCGTCCTCTTCCGCCTTGCCGCCGCTTCCGTACGCAGGCGTAAGCGTTACGTTTTCGCAATAGTATTTCAACACGGACGCAATGGGCGTCGTTTGGGCGTTGGCAAGATCGTCCGCCGCGTACTCGGCGCGGCGATATTTCACCACCGCTTTTTCCGTAACCGACGACACGGAGAACGTTACGTCTGCGTATTGCGGAAAGTACGTCGCGCCGTCCTTTTGCGGTACGGCGAAGTGGGCATCCGCTTGCGCGCTGACGAAATCGACCGAAGCGATATCGTACGGTTTCGTTGCGCCCGTCGAACCGCCGTCGCTACCGTCGTTACCGCCGTTCGCGCCGATATCCAAATACATAAGGTAGGCGTTGGACTCGGAAGATTCCTTATCCGCACCCATAACGTAATCGCCTGCCGTTACGGGAATCTCAAAATAGTACGCGGCGTTCTTCATTAAAACGGCTTCCTTTGTCAAGGCGTCAAAATCAAACACCAAGGTTAAACCGTCCGTATCCGTTGTGCTGCTATCGTTCTCATATATGTAACTAAGCTTACCGTCAGCGTCTTTATATATTTTACTGAGACGTTGAAAACTTTTGATCGAATATCCGCCCGTTGCGTTCTCCTGTCTTTCTACTCGATAAAGATCGAACATTGAATTCGCATCGCCCGTATAATACGAACCTAAAATCGCCTTAATTGTACCGCCTTGTTCCAGCGTAAAGTTTACGCCGCCTTTTATCAACGAGTAGTTCGTTTTTTCTTCGCCGCACAACGTCACGTTTTTATTTACCGTTTCATAGGAAGTTGCAGTTTGAGCCGATAAAGCTTTTTGAAAGTGAAAGCCGTGTATCATGTACGAATTTTCCATGGACGCGTCGAAATTTGTACGCACGCTTTGATATCCGTTCAGTCCTAAATCTGCGTATCCCTTTTGTGTTACGCTATCAAACGCCGTAGTATCTTTGGAACCGTTTACGTCGTCCTTGATGCGATAAGTATTATACGACGTTCCGTCTGCATTAAACGCAATGGTCAACATTTCGAATTTCTCTTTATGGTCATCGTTGTACTGAATAGACTTGTCTTTTTGCGCCTCCGAATATCCTTTTTGCGCCTCCGAATATCCTAACGAACGATAAATACCACCGTCGTTAGAAGAAGCCAAGGGCTGTATACGTGCTCTTATGCTTGATTTCGCATCCTTTCCATAACCCACGATATACCCCGTATTCGTCGAGCTGATTACCTCTTGCGTATATGTTTGATAATATGTATTGCAGTGAAGACCTTTTATTTCTTCTTTATTTATCAACACTTCATCGCTTTCATCTAAAACCATTTTATCTAAACCCATTTTGGATTTATCCACGTTAAGTGGCAACACAGTGCCGTCATTGATATATATAAACGCATAAGACGAAGTGTCTGTTCTATTCCAATAATACTCACTAGCCGATACACGAGAAGCGGAAAGACCAAAATTGTCATCCGATATTTCCAAGCGTGTAGCATTTACTTTTCCCGCCGCCGCAAACATATACGTAATTCTTCTATTCAGCGTACGCATATCGATAGAGCCGCCCCAAGCCGCGCTATCGCCCTGTACGCCTCCGATCGGCTTTTCTTCCCACTCTACCTTGCTATCGTCGTAATTGCCTACGATGGCGTAATGGGACACGGTGGAAGAATTCTCTTCCAAGCCCTGTGCGCCTTTTTTCAGCTGCATATCGCACGCGTACACGCCGACGTTATTCACGCTGCCGCGAACGTAGCCTGCAACCAACCCGACCAGCGTTTTTTCAGACTGACTGTTCACGTGGAGGTTATTCACGTAGAAGTCTTTTACCTGCATATTGCCGTAAGCGAACTCCGTTTCCGTTACCATTGCCGTATTTTGGGCAGGCGTTTCTTCGCTATCTTTTTTCGTTACGGAGGCATATTTTTGCGTTACGAAGTCGTTATAATTGCCCGTAACGCCGAACAAGCCGACGATCGACACTTCGCTATCGTTGGAGGAGTTGGAGGAAAGCAAGAGGTTCGTCGTGGCGTTGAACTGCGCCTTATCGGGATAACGAGAAAAGCCGTTATCGCCGTTTTTATAGTTGGAGACGGTAACGTTGGTGAGAACTTTGCCGTTGCCGTCGAAGTTGCCGATAAAGGGATATTCCGCCGTGCCGATCGGAGGCAGGACGAGGGCGTTGCACGAGAAGGAATTTTCCAGCTTGAAGAAGCTTTGCGCCCTACCGTTATTGAAGCCGTCTTTGAGGTTGAAATAGCCAAGGTATTGCAACCAAGCCAAATTGTAGAGGTGGACGGGGGCGCTGATCGTATACGGCTCGTCTTTGCTGCCGTTGCCGCCTGCAAAGTAGGCTGCTTGCGTCGAGCCGTAAAAGTTGGTAGGAAAAGGGACTTGTGCGCGCATAGAAAACCACGCGAGCGTGGTCGCGGTGAATGCGAGCAAAGCGGCTAAAAACGTTACGAAAGCCGTCGTTAGTTTTTTCATTTTTTCGTACCTCCTTTTATCGTATTTTTATAGTGAACTCGACACTGGTATAGGCGTTTCGCTATTTTTACTGCACGTCTACGAACAAGGTGAAATCGCGTTCGAAGGGAATGGGAACGGACTCGCCGCCGTCGTCCGTCGTGGACATTACGTCGTTGCCGATATTGGCGGAAAAGACGGTGGTAACGAGCAAATCGTCGTAGGTGATCACGACGTATATCGCCTTACACGCCTGTCCGTTATAGTTATCGTCGCTCAACGACAGCGACGTTGCGCCGTCTTGCGACACGTTGACGCTATTTTGCGGTTTTTGCGTGGTTTGATCGATCAACGAAGTCAAGCGGTTTTGCGTGGGAATTTGCGCGAGGGTACTCCCCTTTACGGCGGCAACTTCCTGCGGCGTCAACACGGCAAAAGCTACGATACTCGACAAAGCGTTGGTGTACCCCTTTCCCGTCGTATCGGGGTGCGTATTATCGCTCGCCGAGGGCGGCAACAGCGGATGTTCGCCGTCGCCCAAGAAATAGGACGTGGTCGTTTCCGCGGCAAGGTGTACCGTTTTTTCCAACGCCGACGCGTCAAGATAGATTTTAAGCAACACCGAATAATCGTTATCCAAGGCGTTATATTTGCCCAAGGAAAGCTCCGTTTGCGCCGTACCCAAGGCGTACTTGCCGTCGGTCGTTTTCGTAATTTTATAGTAGGTCGTACCGAGAACGCACGTTTCGTTACGAACGACGACGTCCATGCCGTCGCCGCGCGTGGAGCCATTGACGGCGAACCATGCAAGGGAGAGAGAAACGACGGAGAAAAGGCTTAATACGCACATAATCAACGACGATACGATTTTCAGTTTTTTTCTCGTAATTTCTTGCATAGCGTTTCCTTTTGGCAACAAAAAAGCCGAACGTAACCCTCGTGGGATTCATTCGGCAACTGGCTGACTTACGTATAAACACAAGCCCCTATAGCTTTGCGTGATAGCCTTACGACTATTTTGCTATTCTCGTGTATCTATCGGTATTATACATTATGAAAAAAGAAAAGTCAAGCATTTTTCGCTGATTTTTCCGAGCTTTTCGCGCGCCGCCGTTTCCATAGCGAAAAAAGAGGGCGCAACCGACGGGCTACCCTCTCTTTTTCGTTTTATTCGTATGCTTTCGCGTATTACTTCGCGTATTCGACGCCGCGGAATTCTCTGATGACGTTGACTTTGATCTGACCGGGATATTCTAACTCCGTTTCGATCTTCTTGGCGATATCTTTCGCCAAGAACAACGCCTGCGCGTCGTCTACCTGTTCGGGCTTCACCATAACGCGGACTTCTCTACCCGCTTGAATGGCGTAGCTCTTTTCTACTCCGTTAAAGCTCGAAGCGATTTCTTCCAACTTCTCCAAGCGTTTTACGTAGTTGCTGCCCGTTTCGCGACGTGCGCCGGGGCGTGCACCGGAAATGGCGTCGGCGGCTTGAATGAGTACCGCTTCGATCGTTTTCGGTTCGACGTCGCCGTGGTGCGCCATGATCGCGTTGACGATATTGGCGTTTTCTTTATACTTTCTCGCCAAGTCCGCACCGATTTGGATATGCGTACCCTCTTGTTCTTGGTCTACCGCCTTACCGATATCGTGCAACAAACCTGCGCGCTTTGCAAAGTTCACGTCTAAACCGAGTTCCGCTGCCATTTGTCCTGCCAGCATGGATACTTCCATCGAGTGTTTGTATACATTTTGACCGTAACTCGTTCTGAATTTCAAACGACCGATCAACTTGATCAATTCGGGGTGCAAACCGAATACGCCTGCTTCGAACACGGCGGCTTCGCCTGCCTCCTTGATTTGTTGATCCATTTCACGTGAAACTTTGTCAACCGTTTCTTCGATACGAGCCGGGTGGATACGACCGTCGTTGATCAAGCGTTCCAAGGACAACCGCGCAATCTCGCGGCGAACGGGATCAAAACCCGACAAGATGACCACTTCGGGCGTGTCGTCGATAATCAATTCGATACCCGTTGCGTTTTCGATCGCGCGAATGTTTCTACCCTCGCGGCCGATAATACGGGCTTTCATGTCGTCGCTGGGCAGGGGTACGACGGAAACGGTGATTTCCGAAGCCTGATCCGCGGCGCATTTTTGAATGGCAAGAGAAATGATCTTCTTGGCATTGATGTCCGCTTCTTCCTTGGCTTGTTGTTCCAAATTGCGGACTTGCAACGCGACATCGTGGCGAACGCTATCCAAAATTTCTTCGGACAACAGGCGTTTTGCCTCGTCTCGGGTGAGTTGCGCTACCTTCTCCAACTCCTGAATCATCAATTCGTGTTGGGAGTTGAGCTTGTCTTGCAACAAGCGCACCTCTTCTTCTTCTTTGAACAGCTGTGCTTTTTGTTGGTCAAGCAAGTCGGACTTCTTGTCTAACGCGTCCTCTTTTTGCGTTACGCGTTGTTCAAAGCGTTGCAACTCCGCTTTCTTTTCCTTCGTTTCGCGTTCAAAATCGTTTCTTAATTTTAAGTCCTGTTCCTTTGCTTCGATAAGCGCTTCCTTTAACGCGCGCTTGCTTTCTTCCTTGCCCTGCGCCTTGATGCGTTCCGCTTCCGCTTCCGCTTCGCTGATAAGCTTGGAAATTTGCGCTTTGGTAGAGCCTACCTTCTTCTTGCTGATCGTTTGATATATCAGCCAACCGAGTGCTACGCCTCCGACGAGCGCAACCGCGGCAATCGCGATCGCTATCGGCGTCGTAACACTGAGAAACAGGACGCTCAAAGTAACGTTGTGCATGTTGTTTGTGCCTCCTGTATTAAAATTAATGATTGATAAAATTCGATATCACAACGGAACGGTATAGCGTTCCGAATTATAATCACTTCTATCTATTCCATTTTACAAT
The DNA here is from genome assembly GCA_964504025.1 of uncultured Clostridia bacterium. Classification (GTDB taxonomy): domain Bacteria; phylum Bacillota; class Clostridia; order Christensenellales; family Borkfalkiaceae; genus Scatosoma. The sequence goes on along the minus strand of CAZDCO010000001.1, from coordinate 22,727 downwards.
ATATTTTACGAAAAGTCAATGATTTGAAAGAAAATAGTTTACGTATTCGCAAAAAATTTCTCGCGGTATGTGCTTTGCATAGAAAAAAACGGGTGCGCGACTTTACGCTCCCGTTTTTCGTAAACGAATTATTTTTCTTCCATTTCTTCTTCCGTCGTTTTGCCCTTTGCCGCATCGCGAATTTTTTGTTCGATCTCCGCGCGCACTTCGGGGTTTTCTTTCAGATACAAACGCATTTTTTCCTTGCCTTGCGCCACTTTCGCGCCGTTATAGCTAAAGAACGAACCGCTCTTGCCGATAATGTCGTACTGCACGCCCAAGTCCATAATGCAGCCTTCCTGCGAAATGCCTTCACCGAAGACGATATCGAATTCCGCCTGACGGAAAGGAGGCGCGAGTTTGTTTTTCACTACCTTTGCTTTCGTGCGGTTGCCCATTGCGCCGTCCGCGTCTTTCAAGGTATCCATCTTACGGATATCCAAACGAACGCTGGCGTAGAATTTCAAAGCTTTACCGCCCGGCGTCGTTTCGGGGTTGCCGAACATTACGCCGACTTTTTCACGCAACTGATTGATAAAGATAACGCACGTCTTCGATTTATTGACGATCGCCGTCAATTTACGCAACGCCTGCGACATCAAACGCGCCTGCAAACCTACGTGCGTGTCTCCCATATCCCCTTCGATTTCCGCCTTAGGCGTCAACGCGGCTACCGAGTCCACGACGATAATATCCACCGCCGAGCTTCTTACGAGGGCGTCGGTGATGTCAAGGGCTTGTTCGCCCGTGTCCGGTTGGGAAACGTACAAGTCGTCCAAATTTACCCCTAATTTTTTCGCGTAAACGGGATCGAGTGCGTGTTCGGCGTCGATGAACGCAGCCACGCCCCCCATCTTTTGCGCTTCCGCAATGGCGTGCAACGCTACCGTCGTTTTACCCGAAGATTCCGGTCCGTAGATTTCTATAATTCTACCGCGCGGAAAACCGCCGATTCCGAGCGCGAGATCCAACGTCAAGCAACCGGAAGGAATTACGTCGATTTCCGTTTTTCCCGCCTCATCGCCCAAACGCATAATCGAGCCTTTGCCGTATTGCTTTTCGATTTGCAACAAAACGGCGTCTAACGCTTTCATTTTCTCCGTATTTTTTTCAGCCATAATATTTCTCCTGCTATTTATTTTACATCTTTTTTAATTGCTTATACGCCAAAAACAACGCGTAATTGATTGCCGTTTCGGTAATTTCTTCCCGATTGCCGTTGAATTTGTAACGATACACGTATACCCGTTCTCGCGTTCCGACGGCAAGATAGCAAAGCCCGACGGGCATCGCTACGTTATCCGTAGTCGGTCCTGCGTACCCCGTCGTGGCGATACACAACTCGCAATCGCCCGTGGCGATCAGCCCTGCCGCCATTTCGTACGCCGTTTGCTCGGATACCGCGCCGAACGTTTTTAGCGTGTATTCCGACACGCCCAATCGTTTGATCTTCGACGATTCGTTATACGTATTCAGTCCCTCGAAGAACACCGCGCTCGCACCGGCGACGCTTACGATCCGTCGTCCGATTCCGCCGCCCGTAAACGATTCGGCAACGCTGAGTTTTTGTCCGCGCAATTTCAACAGCCGCACGAGTTGTTCTTCCAACGGCGTATCGTCCATGGCATACAAGCAGTCTGCCAAGCCGTCGGCAAACACGCGCAACACGTCGTCCAACAGTCGTTTGGGGATATTTTCGTCGTATTCGATCCCGATGACGTCCTCGTCGTATTTCCGAAAGCGGCTATACTTGCATTGACCGCCGTCACCTGCGCCGCGCGCGACAATACGCCCTGCACGTGCGCTTCCGACGCGCCGATACAACGCAGCACCGTCTTTTCCGTACTCATATACCTTAGTCCTTTTTATCGTGCAACACTTCGCTATGCTTTACGACGTAGGAAATACCCGACCAAATCGTCAACACCGTAGCAACGGCGAATAAACCGAAACCTACCCACGCCAACACCGTAGCGAACGTGCCCGTGAAACCTGCGGCGAAAATCAAAATGAAGATCGCCACGTCTTGGCAAGCCGTCTTGTATTTACCGAGTTTTTCCGCTGCCATAATCATACCGTTTGCCGCCGCAATTTGACGGAACGCGCTGATAATAAATTCGCGCGCGGTGATGATACAAATGCAAATCGTCGCGACGACGTAGATAGCGTCGCTTGCGCTACCGAGAAGCGCGAACAGCGAATTTTTCATCGTCAGTAGCAACAACATAGCCGTGGAAACGAGTACCTTATCCGCAATGGGATCGAGGAATTTTCCAAGGTTCGTCACCAAACCGCGAGAACGCGCGATATGTCCGTCTAAAAAGTCGGTACAAGCCGCCACCGCGAAGATAATCGCCGCGATTACGTAATTACCGGGAATCATCGTCAAAAAGAAGATTGCCACGAATACGGGAATCATACAAATTCTCGATAAAGTGATTTTGTTAGGTAAGTTCATAATAGTCCTCCGTTTTTCCATATAAATCATAGCTGTCCGCGCTCGTAACTGTTACGGTATACCGTTCGCCCTGCTCGGCGAACGACGCGTTGAAATATACCTTGCCGTCGATATCGGGAGCGTTGAAGTACGCCCTGCCGACGAAGCAATTTTTCTCGTAGTCGATACCGTCGCACAGCACTTCTATTTCCTTGCCCACGAACGCGCGCAAACGGTTTACGGAAATTTCTTCCTGCGTTTCGTATAACGCGCGCACCCGTCTTGCTTTCGTCGCGTGATGCACGTGTCCTTTCATACGATCCGCCGCCGTGTCCGGCTCGCGAGAATAGGCGAAGAAACCGCAATTCCAAAGCTGCGCCTCGCGCAAGAAGTTTTGCATGCCCTCGAATTCCTCTTCCGTCTCCGACGGGAAGCCGCTGATAAACGTCGATCGAACGGCAATATTCGGTATGCGCGCACGCAATTTTCGCAACAGTTCTAAATATCCCTCGCGCGTCCCCTTGCGGTTCATCAGCTTCAACACGCGGTTTTCGCTATGCTGCAACGGGATATCCATGTATTTGATAATTTTCGGATTGTCGGCAACCTCGTCGATCAACGCGTCGGTGATTACGTCGGGATAGCAATACAACAAGCGAATCGAACGTATATTTTCCAACGCGGAAAGGGCGCGCAACAACGCCACGAAACGGTTTTCTCCGTACAGGTCTTCCCCGTATCTCGTCGTATCCTGCGCCACGATAATCAACTCGGCAACGTCGCCCAACGCCTCCGCTTCTTTGATGAGCTTGTCCATAGGATAGGAACGATACTTACCGCGAATTTTCGGGATCAGGCAATAGGTACAACGGTTATAACAGCCGTCGGCGATTTTCAAATACGCGTAATGTTCGGGCGTCGTCAGCGTGCGGGGAAAGATATACCCGTCGTTTCCGCACGCTACGTAGTTTTGTCGCGCGTTTTCCCGATACGATCTTTCCAACGCCTCGAAAATCTTTTCGTAGTCGGAAATGCCCAAGAAAACGTCCGCCTCTTGCAACGGTTCGTACAACTCGTCGATAAATTTTTGCGGTAAACAGCCCGTTACGACGAGTTTTTCCAAGTTTTGTTTTTTATATTCGGCACATTCTAACAGGGTGTCTATCGCTTCCTCGCGCGCCGATTTCAAAAACGCGCAGGTATTGACGATCACGATTTGCGCCTTGGCAAGGTCGTCCGTCAAACGGCAGCCCTGCTCGCGCAACAACCCGATTAACTTTTCGCTGTCCACGCGGTTCTTATCGCAACCGAGTGAAATGACGCCGAACAGTTTATCTCGTACATTCATCTTATTCCTTTGCATACAGTATATCACATAAAATATGACAACCGTACGCCTATTTTAATTTTTCTTTGCTTTTTTACAGCGGGCCGTATTTGCTTTCAAATTCTTCCTTGCTGATCAGTACCTTTCTTGCCTTCGCGCCTTCGAAGCTGGAAATATAGCCCATATCTTCCATCCATTCGACGATCTTACCTGCTTTATGATAGCCGATAGAGCATTTCCGTTGGATCAGGGAAATGGACGCGCTATTGCACAAAATTACATAATGCAAAGCTTCGATATACACAGGTTCGATCTCGTCACTCGAACCGCCTGCGCCGCCTTCGGACGAACCGCGCGTATTGTTGATAAACGCCGTCGCGCTTTCGTCGTAATACGCCTCGTTGTTCGCTTTAATAAAGTTGACGACGCGTTGCGAATCTTCCGAAGAAATGAACGCACTCTGCACGCGCACGGGCGTATTTACGCCCTGCATGGTATACAGGAAGTCGCCTTTGCCGAGTAGCTTTTGCGCACCCGATTGATCGAGGATAACGCGCGAGTCCACGTCGGTTGCCACGGCGAACGCGATACGGGTGGGCAAGTTACTCTTAATGACGCCCGTAATGACGTCGGTGGACGGACGCTGCGTTGCCACGACGAGGTGTATACCTGCGGCACGCGCCTTTTGCGTCAAGTTTTGTATTTTGTCTTCGATATCCTTTTTCGCCGCGAGCATCAAGTCGGCAAGCTCGTCTATAATGATGACGATCTTAGGCAAACGCTCGGCTTTTTCGAGGTGGGAGTTGTATTGATCCAAATTGACGACGTACGTTCCCGAACGGCTCATCTGTTCAAACAAACCGTACCGACGATTCATTTCGCCGATTGCCCAATTCAAGCTTTGTACAGCCTTATTCGCGTCCGTAATGATCTCGTTGATCATAAGGTGCGGCAGGTTGTTATACAAGACGAATTCCGTCTTTTTGGGGTCAATCAAAATCAAACGCAACTCTTCGGGAGAGTATTTATAAATCAAACTGATGATTAGCGAACCTAAAAATACGCTCTTACCCGAACCGGACGAACCAGCTACGAGCAAGTGGATCATTTTGGAAATGTCCCCGTATACTTTGCGATTGCCTGCGTCCTTACCCATAGCAAACATAATGGAGGACGACTTGGCGTTGACGTACGTATCCCCCGACAGCATACAACCGAGTTGTACGAATTGCCGTTGTTTGTTCGGCACTTCGATACTGACGACGCCGTCTTCGTAATTGGGATAGATATTGACGCCGCTCGAATATAAGCTGATCGCCATCGGTTGATCGAGTGCGACGACTTTCTTCGGCGGAATGTTCCGAGGAATCGTAACATTGTAGCGGGTAACGGTCGGTCCGAACGTTACCGAAGCAATCGACGCGCCCGTAACTTTATAATCTTCCAAAGTCGCCAAAATGGTCGCTTTCGTTTCCTCGACTTCTTCGGGGTTTTGCAACGGCTCTACGTCGCGGCAATCAAAATCGTCCAAAGGTACGCGCACGTACGGACGAATGACGCGCGGTTTCGGCGGTGCAGGCGCAGGTTCTTCCTTTTTGACGGGTTCTGGCTCTACCGTTTTTTGCACGGTCGGCGTTTCAAAACGATCGGAAATCACCCTATCGTCGCGCACCGCCAACAACTCGTCGTCGCGCACAGGTTCAATATCGCGCGACAAGCCTCTATCGTCGTTTCTATCGTCAAAACGATCGCGCGTTTCAAAGTCCGTTCGGCGTTCTTCAAAGTCCGTTCTAAGCGAGTACGGTTCGTCTTCGTCGAAGATGTGCAAGCCGTCCCGTTCGGGGAGTTCCGTTCCGTCCGCTCGTTCTTCCTCTCGAGCGGAAACGGGCGTTCTATCGAACGTTTCGTCCGCGAATCGTCTATCCTCTTCGGAGTTGCCGAACACGTTGGGATTAGCCGACGAAAAAAGATCCATATATTCGTGCCGTTGATACCCTTCGGAAGAACGAGTAGGTTCTTCCTGCGGTTCTTCGTAAACTTGCGTATACGTACGCTCTTCCGCAACGGGCGTTTCCACGATCGGTTGCGGTCGCGTTTCTTCTACGACGGGCGGTTCGATCGGTTGCAACGGCGTTACGGGCGTTTCCACGATCGGCTGTGCAGGTTCATACGTCCGTTCGGTGCGATCGGAAAAGATTTTCATCGGGCGCACGGGCTGTTCCGCGTTGACTGCGTTTTGATAAGCTTCCGTATACGACGGCGTGTAGCCGCTTTGCAATACGCCGTTCTCGTTCGGATCGACGGGCGGACGTTTATTCACGTTCGCGTTGGGATCGAAAATCAAATTGCGTTGATAATTTTCCGCAGGCGTACCGCCGAACAAGAACGCGCGGCTGTCCTCGTAGGAATATCCCCTCTCGTTCGTTTCGTTGGGCGTAGCGAACGGTGAGAACGCGCCCCCTTGCGCAGGCTGTTCGGTAGGCGTATCGGCAAGCGTAAACGCAGGGCGCTGCGCAACCGGTTCTTCAAAGAACGGACGTCTTTCCTGCGGTTCTACCCGTTCAAACGGAATTTCATTCGATTGCACCGTTCCTTCTTGCGGACGCACCGACGGCGTATTCGTCAAAGGAATTTCCACGGGGGTAACGGTAGACTGTACGGGCATTGCCGTATTCGTTTCGGTTTCCGCTTTCGTTCCCTTCGTCAACGCCGCATACGCGAGGTAGCCGAAAAAGAGCGTCAACGCGGAAAAGACAACGAGCGCGCCGACTTTCGTCGTAATGGCGGAAAGCAACGCCACCAACAAACCACCCACCCAACCGCATACGGTTACGGCAGGAAATTTCTCGCCTGCGGCAAAGCATTGCGACAAATACGTTTCCGAAGCCCAAGAAAAGGTAGTTGCCGTATGTACGATCAACGCCGCGCAAACGACGGCGACGACGATACGGACGAACGCGCATCTGTTTTTAATCAAACGCTTGCCGATCAACGCCGTTACGCACAAATAGAGCGCGCCGCAACATACGGGATAGGCGGCGTAACCGAACAAGCCCGTTAAAAAGACGCAAACGGAATATCCGATCGTTCCGAATACCAACTCTCCCGTGCAAAGGATAAACAAAGCGAGCAGGGAAAGCAGCGCGAATACGGCGCAAATCGTTTCCTTGGTTACCAAATCGTTCGTACTTTCTTTTCGGTTTTCTTGACGTTCTTCTTGCCTTTTCAAAAGGAATCCCCCTTTTTAGATTTTCTACGATATTATACCGTTTAATTATATCATTTTTTTTCATAATTATCAATAGTTTCAAGCAAAAAAAACGGACGAAAAACGAAGTTTTTTCCTTTCTTCGCCTCTACCGTCCGTTTTTAATTCTTTTTTCGTTCACTTAAATTCTTTCAGGATATATTGCGCGATAAAATAGATATCGCCTGCGCCCAAAAACAGCACGACGTCCCCGTCTTTCACCGTCTTTTTTAACCACGTTTTCAAAACGTGTGCGTTCTCCGAATACAGGCAATCTCCCACGCATTGCGACAAACGCAACGCGCTGCCCTCTTCGTCGAATTTTTCACGCGCGGGATAGGTCTTATAGATCATCAAATTCTTGATCGGTCGGAGGGCGCGCACGAACTCGGACAAGAGCATGCGCGTGCGAGAATAGGTATGCGGCTGAAAGACGACGTACAGCGCGCCCTTACATATTCCCTCCGCCGTAGCCACCGTCGCGGCGATCTCCCTCGGATGATGCGCGTAATCGCATATCACCGTCGCGCCGCGATAGCTGCCCATGCGTTCAAAGCGTCGTTTCACCGCCGTGAACGAGGATAGCCCCTCGGCGATTTGTTTTTCGGAAAAACCGAACGAACGCGTAACGGCAAACGCCGCCAAAGCGTTATACATGTTGCACCTGCCGATGGCGCGCAAACGCACCCGACAAAGCAGCTTACCGTACTCTTCTACCGTGAACGAATACCGTTCGCCGTTCGTCCGAACGTCTACCGCGCGATAATCGGCAAGCGCGTACGTAACGCCGAACGTAGAAAAGTCGCCTAAACGCCTGCACCCTTCGTCGTCCGCGCAAACGAACGCAGTTTTCGCCGTTGAGCAAAAAGCACGAAAACAATTTCGTAAATCTTCCGCGCCGTTGTAACATTCCATGTGATCGCGATCGATATTCAACAATACCGCCGCCGTCGGGCGCAATTTTAAGAGGTTACGCTTATATTCGCACGCTTCCGTCAAAAAGAACTCTTTGCCCGTCGAATAGAAATTGCCGAATTCACTATCCCTGCCGCCGATATGCGCGGTAAACGGTACGCCGACGGCGCGAAGAATATGCGCGCACATCGAGGTGCACGTCGTTTTGCCGTGGCTGCCTGCCACCGCAATCGAGTCGGCGTACGACGCGCAAACGAGTTGTAACAACTCCGCGCGCGAAAGTATGCGTTTGCCCAACGTTTGCGCCGCGACGAGTTCGCTATCGTCGCTTGCAATCGCGTCGGTATACACCACGACGTCCGCGTTCCGTAACGCCATTCTTTGCCCGTCCGTGCCGATAAACACTTCGATCCCGTAGCGGAGCAAGTCTTCCGTTTCCTCGCTACGGACGGCGTCGCTGCCCGATACGGTATAACCGTCGAGCCGCACGAGTTTCGCAAGTGCGCTCATGCTGATGCCGCCGATACCGATAAAATAGATACTCTTTCCGTAATTCCCGTTTTCTCGCATACAATATTGTACGCGCTACACCGCGAAGATATGCCTTGCCGACAGCCTAAAAAAGAGTAAAACAGCGGCGGCGCAAGTTTGCGCCGCCTACCGTGTTTATTCGTCTTTGTTGTTGCGTTTAATGAAATAGTCCACGAATTTCGGACGGTGCTTTCTATCCGTCTTTTCTTCGTTCTTATAGCTATCGGGAATGGGATCGTCCGGCTCGAACGCCGCCGCCTGTTGCGGTTGCATAGGTTGCGGTTGAGGGATAGGCTGCGCGTATGCAGGTGCGCCGTACGTGGGCTGTTGCGGTTGCATAGGCAGTGCGTACGTCGGGTATACGGGCTGTTGCGGCGCGATGGGTTGCGCGTACGTTACCCCTTCTGCGAACGGTTGTTGAGGATACGCGGTTGCCGCGGCTTCCCGTTGCGGTTCGGCGTACGCCATATCGATCTTTTTGGACAATAACGCCGCTTGACGGAGTGCGTTCTCCTGCGCGTCGGGCGTAAGTCCGTTTTGCTGATTGTTAAAGCCCGTCGCGATGATGACCACTTCCACTTCGTCAGACATACTCTCGTCGATACACGCGCCGAAGATAACGTTCGCGGAATAGTCGATTACTCCGCGTACCAAATCCGCCGCCATTTCCACTTCATCCAAAGACAAATCTTTGCCGCCGATAATGTTCAAAATGACCGAACTTGCGCCCTCGATCGTCGTATTGAGCAAAGGACTGCAAACCGCGCAACGCACGGCGTCGGAAATACGTTTTTCGCCCTTGGCAACGCCGATACCCATGTGCGCCAAACCGCGACCTTTCAACGTCGCTTTGACGTCGGCGAAGTCCAAATTGATAAGCGAAGATTTCACGATCAATTCCGCAATGCCGCGGATACCCTGTCTAAGCACTTCGTCGGCAACCTTCAACGAATCGGAGAAAGACGTGCCGCGCGGAACGACTTGACGAATCTTATCGTTGGGAATGGTAATGAGCGAATCGACCGATTTGCGCAATTCTTCCACGCCTGCAAGGGCGTTATCCATACGGCGTTTCGCCTCGAAGCTGAACGGCAATGTTACCACCGCAACGGTGAGAATTTTCATCTCTTTCGCGATCTTCGCGATGACGGGTGCCGCACCCGTACCCGTGCCGCCGCCCATACCTGCCGTAATAAACAGCAAGTCGGTGTTTTTCAAATACTCTTGAATTTGTTCTTTGTTTTCTTCCGCAGCCGCTTTACCGACGGAAGGATCTGCGCCTGCGCCCAAACCTTTCGTCAATTTCACGCCGATTTGCACGCGATTGCTCGCTTTGGAACGCGCCAACGCCTGATTATCCGTGTTGACGACGACGTATTCCGCACTGCGCAAGCCCGATTCGATCAAGCGATCCACGGCGTTGTTACCCGCGCCGCCGACGCCGATGACTTTGATCTTTGCCACGCCGGAAAGGTTGTTGCTAGCGTCGGGCGTAAACGCATTTGTATTCACGCTCTCGTAGCCGTAGTTTTCGTTTTGTCCGTAGTTGTCCATCATTTCTTTTTTCCTCCGAAAGTATTAAAAATTTTATAGCGCAAGCCGCGGCGTTTCCGATCGCCGATCGCCATATCGAGCAACGCGATCTTCGACGAAAAGGAGGGCTTGTCGTAATAAGGTAAATCGGGATAGACGATTTCCGTCAGCCGATTGAGTCGTTTGGATATATGTTCCGCCGCGCCGACGACGCCCATAATTCCCTCGCCCGTCAGCGATACGGGATTTACGGCGAGCGCGACAGTCGCGCGTTCCCTGTAATATTTTTCAAAGAACGTTTCCACGTTTTCGCAAAGCACGTCCAACGCGCATTTGACGATTTCGTTGATCCGTTGCACGGAGAACGATTCGTTCCCCCGTTCGCTACTCCACAACAAGTCTTTCGGTACGCTGCCGCCCGACACGTCGGTTGCGGATAAGATTTCCTGCGCCGTTTCGTACTCGACGTCCAGCTCTTGCATCAAAGCCACCAGCACCGTGCCCAAACCGCAATCGAACGTTTCTTCGTGTACGATTCCGTTGCCGTACACGACGGACATGGAAGAGGTCAAAAAGCCGACGTCTAACAAGAACGCGTACCCTTCCCTTCTCTTTTCGGGGAACAGATACAACGCCTGCGCCAACGAAGTAGGCAAAAAGCGCACCCGTTCAAAGCCCAAATCGTTTAAGACGGCGGTTGCCGTCGCGTAGAACGATTCGTCAATGAAATAGTAGGACAAGCCGCCTTTGAGAAGTGCCGTCGGAACGCCGAACAGGTCTTCTGCCGAAAAATATTTACGGTTATCGCCGAGCGTGAAATACATATCGGAGCTGCGGATACAACGCCCTTTGGGAAGCAACTCGTTCAAGCCGCTTTCGTAGAGCATATCGATATCGGGAGAGGATATTTTCCGTTTGCGAGGGAAGGAGAGCGTATGCCCTTTCGTTTGCAGGGATACGAACGCCGTGGGAACGCCCACGAAAATTTCCCCGATCACCCCTTCGTAATTTTGCCGCACGCAAGTGATCGCGGCAACGACGGCGCGACGGAAGGACTCCTTATCCAAAAATCCGTCTTTGGAAAAACCTTCGTACGGTTCGGTATGACTGCCGCCGAGCACGAAGGTGTCGTTTACCCCCTTCGAGCCGAGAAAAAAGGTGATTTCATAAGAACGTACGTCTAAAACGGCAACGCTTTCGTTTTTCATTCGTTTTCCTCTCTCCGTAACAAGATTTGGCGTATAGCTACAAACCTTTTTATTATTATACACCAAACGCGAGCAAATGTCAATAACTCAAAAGAAAAAAACGCGTGTTCTCCACGCGTTTTTACGGTATTTATCGTTATTCTCTTGAAAAATCGTCGTGTTCCGAATAGTCCGCGTACAAACCTTGCGCGTCCTCGCGAACGGCGACGCGTCCCGTCATCTTTTGCGTATCGGACAACGAAGCGTATTTTTCTAACGCCTTACGCGCCTTTTCCACCGCGTTTTCCGTCGCCCCGAACAAATACAGCCGCACTCCCTCCGTCGTTTGTATGCAATAATACGCCTGCTCGGGTTGCGAAGTCGGCGCGACGAACCGTATCGCGGTAACGTTCGCGCGGATCTTATCGTCTAACATTTCGTTCAAGCTTTGACAAAACGGAAAGAACACCGACTTGCAATCTTCCCCCGTCAGCGGTCTGCCGATACGCTCCGCCGTCAACAAGACGTTTTTCGCCTGCACGTCGCTATCCACGCGATTGACGTAATCGTTCCGCGTACCGAGCACGATGCCCTCGTCGTTCAAGATATAGAACGAGGCGTTCGTTTCGTCCGTGGGTACGGCGTATACCTCTTCGTCCTCGGCAAGCTCTACCACGAGCAGGTTTGGATACGCGCGCGAAAAGGAAACCAAACGCAAATAGGGAAACTCCGAAAGCACTTCGTCCGCTTTCGTTCGATCGGTGGAAAATATACCCTGTTTATAGTACGCTTTTTTCAAGCGCGCCTGCACGTTTTCCGCTTCCGTGCGCCCCTCGTTCGACAACGCGACGATATCCACACGCACGTCGTCTACGCGGTAGACGGTGGTTATACCCAACACGACTGCCGATAAAAACACGACGAGCGTCAACAAGACGGTTGCTATCCTTTTCGTTTTCATACGTTCCCTCTTTGGTAGTTTTTACTCTTCTTACTCTTTTTATACGCGTACTCGACGAATTTTCGCGCCGAGTTTTTTCAGCTTATACTCGAAATCGGCGTACCCTCTATCGATATGCGCCACGTCCAAAACCGTCGTATCGCCCTCCGCCGCCAAGCCTGCCAGTACGAGTGCCGCGCCGCCGCGCAAATCGCTCGCCAACACTTTCGCGCCGTGCAACCGTTCTACGCCGCGTACGACGGCGGTACGGTCGCGCACGGTGATATCCGCACCCATGCGTTTTAACTCCGCCGCGAATTTGTATCGCGTTTCAAACAAATTCTCCACCACGAGCGTAGTGCCGAGCGCGACGGAACACAGCGTGGAATATTGCGCCTGTAAATCGGTAGGAAAGCCCGGGAAGGGCATCGTTTCCACCAAATCTACCGCGCGTAGCCTTCCGTCGCTACGCAATACTATTCTATCATTTTTCGTATGTATTTTGCAACCGTTTTCACGCAATTTATGTAAAAGAGCCGCAATATTTTCCGCTTGCACGCCCTCGACTTCGATTTCGCCGCCGCACATTGCCGCCGCGATCAAGTGCGTACCAGCCTCGATACGGTCTTTGATCGGCGTATACTCGACGCCGTACAGCCGTTTTACGCCCTCGACGAATACCGTGCCGCCACCGCCGCCGCCCACTTTCGCGCCCATCGCGTTGAGGAAATTTTGCAAATCGACGATTTCCGGTTCTTTCGCCGCGTTGCGGATCACCGTCATACCCTCCGCTTTCACCGCCGCCAAAATGATATTCTCCGTCGCGCCTACGCTCGGAAAGTCCAACAATATTTCCGCGCCCTTTAAGGTATCGGCGCGACATTCGATGAAACCGCCCTCTTCGATAATATCCACGCCAAGCCGTTTCAAGCCCGACAAATGCAAGTCGATCGGGCGCAAACCTATGTCGCAACCGCCCGGATAGGAAATGCGCGCGCGGCGAAAGCGCGTCAAGACGCTACCGAGCATAAAAACCGAAGAACGCAACTCTTTGGTGAGTCGCGCAGGGATCTCGTGAGAAATAGCGTTCGAGCTGTCAATGACGGTATATTCGCCATTACGTTTCACTTTCGCACCCACTTCCGTTAAAATACGCAGCATATTTTCCACGTCGGAGATGGGCGGTACACCTCCGCTTTCACCGCCGCCAAAATGATATTCTCCGTCGCGCCTACGCTCGGAAAGTCCAACAATATTTCCGCGCCCTTTAAGGTATCGGCGCGACATTCGATGAAACCGCCCTCTTCGATAATATCCACGCCAAGCCGTTTCAAGCCCGACAAATGCAAGTCGATCGGGCGCAAACCTATGTCGCAACCGCCCGGATAGGAAATGCGCGCGCGGCGAAAGCGCGTCAAGACGCTACCGAGCATAAAAACCGAAGAACGCAACTCTTTGGTGAGTCGCGCAGGGATCTCGTGAGAAATAGCGTTCGAGCTGTCAATGACGGTATATTCGCCATTACGTTTCACTTTCGCACCCACTTCCGTTAAAATACGCAGCATATTTTCCACGTCGGAGATGGGCGGTACACCTCTGATTTTTACCTGCTCGTCGGTCAAGACGGAAGCGGCAAGCAAAGGCAAAACGGCGTTTTTTGCGCTTTGTATTTGCAATTTTCCGTATAATCTTTCACCGCCGTTTATAAGATAAGTGTCCATACGATAAAGCTCCTTTGCTTTATAATATGAAAAAGGCGGCGCGTATTGTGCTGCACTTTTTATCCGCTTTGCTCGTTCCGCACCGAAACGGCGTACAGCACCCCCATAGACGCCATCGTAACGATCAAGGACGTATTTCCCGAACTGATCAACGGCAACGGTAAACCCGTCGGCGGAATACTGCCGCTGACGACGAGTGCGTTGACAACCGTTTGTATTCCATAGACGAGGGTGATCCCCGACGCCAACAAAAAGGAAAAGAAATCTTTGGCGCGTGCCGCCGTGCGTACACCGCGCGCGACGAGCAACGCGCAAGCGGCGAAGAGTACCGCAACGCCGACGAACCCCAACTCTTCCCCGATAATCGATAGAATGAAGTCGCTTTCCGCAAAGGGCAAGAAGCGGTATTTTTGCCGCGAGCGGAACAAGCCCGTACCGAACCAACCGCCGTTACCGAGCGCGTACAACGACTGGATCAACTGATACCCCTCACCCCTCGGATTTTCCCAAGGGTTTAAAAAGGCACTCAGCCGCGACAGTCGATAGGGCTCTACGGCGATGAGTACGGGTACGGCAAGCACGACGGGAAGCAACACGGGCAACAAGTGTCGCCAACGCATACCGCCCAAAAACAGCATTGCCAGCATCAACATACCGACGCACATCGTAACGGACATATTCGGTTCGACGATAATCAACAGGCATATCGCGCCGCCCGCAAGAAAGACGGGAATCGTACCCTTGAAGGTACGCATATTTTGCATATTGTCGCTCATATACGCCGACGCGTAGATTACGAAGCCGTATTTCGCCAACTCGGACGGTTGCACGGTTACGCCGCCAATCGCGATCCAACGCGTCGCGCCGTAGTTGCTTTTACCCAGCCCCGGTACGAACACGAGCGCGAGCAAGATCATCGGCAAAATCAGCGCGACGTGGCGAACGCGCTTACCCTTTAATTTTTCGTACGGCAACCTACCGCAAACGAGCATAGCCGCCGTGCCGATCGCCAAACCGACGAGCTGTTTATTGGTAAAAAACCACGCGTTGCCGTACTGCGTTTCCGCCACGTACGAGCTTGCCGAATAGATCGCCACGACGCCGAACGCCGACAGCGCGACGGTCAACCACAGAATAAGCGGATCGCCGCGGCGTTTATTCTCTTTCCTCTTCGCGATCGGGTGCGTCGTCGTTTGCATTTCCTGCCACGTCGTCGTTTCTTTCCGCTCCGTTCTCTTCCGTAAGGCTTTCCACGATTTTCGCAAAGGCGTCACCTCTCTCTTCATAGCTTGCAAACTCGTCGAAGCTTGCGCTGGCAGGGCTAAGCAAAACGATTTGTCCCTCCCGTGCTTGCAAAATCGCCACGCGCACGGCGAAGTCGAACGATTCGCATACGGTTACGCTTGTAAAGCCGCGTTCTCGTGCCGCCGCAAGCAAAGCGTATCTGTTTTCCCCGTACAATACGGCGTGCACGACTTTACTCCCTTTCAGCGCGGAGAACAGGCGTTTATATTCGTACCCCTTATCCTTACCGCCAAGGAGCAACACGGTATCGGCGCGCATGCACGCAACCGCTTTCAACGTAGCGTCCACGTTCGTGCCCTTAGAATCGTCCACGTACGTTACGCCGCGAACGGTCGCGATTTCCTGTATGCGGTGCTTTACCCCCTTGAAAGAGGACAAGCCTTCGGCGATTTTATCGTTCGCCACGCCCATGAGTTTTGCCGCGACGACTGCCGCCAACGCGTTGGAAAGATTATGTACGCCGCGGATAGGCAGGTCGGCAACGGGGAATATCTTTTCGCCGCGATAGGTCAGGTAACCGTCCTCTACGTACCCACCGTGTACCCGTTCACGCGTTGAAAACCACACGACGCGCGCCTTCGTACGCTCCGCAAAACCGCGCACGATTTCATCGTCGTAATTGAGCACCGCGTATTCCGCACCTGAACAATTTTTCAAGAGTTTCGCTTTCAAAAATACGTAATTGTCCATGGTATAATGCCGATTGAGATGATCTTCGGTTACGTTGAGTACGACGGCGATATGCGGACAAAGCGAGTTGAGCGTTTCTAACTGAAAGCTGGATATTTCCACGACGGCGACGTCCTCTTCTCCGCGATCGACGTATTCAATCAAAGGCGTTCCGATATTGCCGCAAGCGTAGGCGGCAACTCCCCCTGCGTTCAGCAACCGCGCAAGCAGGGATACCGTAGTCGTTTTTCCGTTCGTGCCCGTAACGGCAACGACGGCGTTTTTTCCGTAGCGAGCCGCAAGCTCCGTTTCCCCGACGACGGCTTTGCCCCGTTTTTTGAACGCCACCGACACTTCGTGATCGATCGGAATTCCCGGACTGAGTACCAGCGCGTCGCAACGCTCGATCGCCGTGGGCAACGTTTCCTTATCGACACGCACCGCGCCCTTTTCCGACAACTCCCGTGCCGTTTCCTCTAAACGCGCGCTCGTAACGTCGTCGTAGATATACACGCGCGCGCCTTTACGCAACAAAAACTCCGTTGCCGCCCGTCCCGAACGGGATAAACCGAGCACCAAAAACGATTGTCTTTTCGGATACATATTTTTTCTCCTTAACGATATTTTGCGTGCCCTTTCCCGTTAGAGCGCGGCTACGATACACAGCGTACCGAGGAGTACGGTAACGGCGAAATAGGCGTAGGCAATCTTCGTTTCCGAATAGCCTTTCTTTTGAAAATGATGATGCAGGGGCGTCATAAGCCACACTCGTTTGCCGCCCGTACACTTAAAATACGCAACTTGCACGATTACGGAAATCACGGACGCCACGAAACACGCGCCGACGACGAGGATATACAAGGCGTTGCCCGTAAACACCGACACGCAAGCGGCAAAACCGCCGAGGGATAGCGAACCCGTATCCCCCATGAACACGCTCGCAGGATGACTATTGAACAGCAAGTACGCCGACAACGCGCCGACGAGCGCGAAACATACCGTTCCCACTCCCGTATCCCTCTCCCCTACGAGAACGAGTACGCCGATGGTGAAAAAGTACGGAATACTGACGGCGGACGCCAAGCCGTCCAAACCGTCGGTGAGGTTTACGGCGTTCGTCGTAGCAACGAACGCAAATACCGTCAACGGAAACGCCCACCAACCGATGTCTACGGAAAACGACAAAAAAGGAATCGACCAAGTCGTCAAACCGTTCTTGACGCAAAAATAGCCGATAAACAGCGCGATCGCGATTTGAAAGCCGAATTTTTGCCAGGCGAGCAAGCCGAGATTATCCTTTCGCCTACACTTCAAAAAATCGTCTAAAAAGCCGACGCACGCATACGCCAAACCCACGACGAGCGTCAGCGTTACGACGCGCGTACGCGTGCGCAGGAAGAGTGCCGTCGTCAGCGTTGCCGCCGCCACGAACGCCAAACCGCCCATCGTCGGCGTGCCGTTTTTGTTCTTATGCTCCTCGACGTAGGATAGAATATTTTGTCCTACGTGCAGTCGTTTTAGGATCGGCAAGAGCGTTTTACAAAACAGCAAGGACGTGGCAAAAGCGCAAAGCAGCGCGTATAAGTAGTCTTTCATAAACTCCGCAAGGAAAACCGCCGTGCGTTAGAGCGTTTCCCGTTTTTCCCGTATTATTTTTTCAATGATAGCATTGTCGTCGAAGGGATATTTTATACCCATAATTTCCTGATATTCTTCTCCGCCCTTGCCTGCCACGAGCAATACGTCGTCCTCTTTCAAAATGTCGATCGCGTACCGAATAGCGTCCTTGCGTTCGGGAACGACGACGTAGCGCATGGAAAAACGGCGATACCCCCTCTCCGTTTCCGCGAGAATATCCATGGGATCTTCGTAGCGCGGATTATCGGACGTCAGCACGCAAAAATCGCACGACTTCGCCGCTTTCTCGCCCATAATCGCTCGTTTACTCTTATCCCGATTGCCGCCGCAACCGAACAAGCAAATCACCCGTCCGCGACACAGCCGTTTGATCGTTTTCAGCGATTGTTCCAAGCCGTCGGGCGTATGCGCGTAATCGACGAATATTTGCGCGCCGTGATATTCGGTTACGCGCTCCAACCGACCGCGAACGCCCGACAAGCCGCACAAGCCCTTTGCGATGGCGGAAAGCGAGATTCCGAGCGCCGTAGCGCACGTCGCCGCTGCCAACGCGTTATATACGTTATGCCGTCCTACTATTGCCAAACGCACCCGACACAGCTTATCGTTTACGTTGAACAGGCACTCCGTTTCCGACAGCGATTCGTGCGTGAGGATCGCGAAGGCGTCGGTGGGCGTATGCAAACCGTAATAGAGGGTGGGCGCGCCCGTTTCCGCGCGCATTTCACCGATCTTTCTTCCCTCTTCGTCGTCGCCGTTGACGACGGCGATCGGACAACATTCCGCACGGAACAGAGTTGCCTTCGTCGCGGCGTAGTCGTCCATCGTCTTGAAAAAATCTAAATGGTCTTGCGTACAGTTGGTGAAAATACACGCCGCAAACGGGATTCCGTAAACCTTATGATAATATAGCGCGTGTGCGGACACTTCCATGACGACGTATTCGACGCCTTGTAAAAAGAGCCGAGCAAGCGTTTGGAACAACTCGATCGGATCAGGCGTAGTCAACGCCGTCGGGAGCAGTGCGCCGTTGCCGCACGCGCCGAGCGTACCGATGACGCCCGTTTTTTTGTCGGCGCGTTCCAAGATCGATTGTAGCATATACGTCGTCGTCGTTTTTCCGTTCGTGCCCGTAACGGAGACGATTTTCAACCGTTCTTCGGGGTTGCCGTAAAAGCGCGCCGCCGTCTTTGCCAACGCTATACGCGCGTTTACAACAAGCACTTGCGGTACGTCGATCGGCAACTGCCGTTCCGCTACGATTGCCACCGCACCGCGCTCTACCGCCTCTTTCGCAAACGAATGTCCGTCCTGCTCGCCGCCTGTCAAGCAAAAGAACAAACCGCCTTCGCGCGTTTGCCGACTGTCCGCGAATAACGCCGTTACGTTGATTTCTTCTTCGCCCCGTTCCGTCCAACGGATCTCTCCGATACTGCTTACCAACTTCGTCAACCGCATACTCCCCTCTTTCTCCTTACGCCGTGATACTCTATTCTATTCGTCGAACGCGCCGCGTATGTTGTCCGACGCGATTTTTTGCAAGAAAAAAGAACGGCGCGCGCAAACCGTGAGATCGGTTGACTTTTCACGCCGTTCGTGATATACTGATCGTACTATGATAAAATGTATTCTTTTTGATCGCGACGGAACACTAGGCGAACTCGTGGATAAGCGGTATCCGCAAACGTTACGCCCCTATGCCGACGTGCGCGACGTGTTTACGAAGTTGAAATCGCGCGGTTATACCGTGGGGATCGTTACCAATCAATCGAGTATTGCGCGCGGTACGGGCGGCGATTACGATTTTGAAACGGAGTTTCGCGGTTGGAATACCGATATTTGGGAAATTTGTCCGCACGACACGAAGGACGATTGCGACTGTCGCAAGCCCAAAAGCGGTATGTTGCTTTCCGTTTGCGAGCGATTGCGCATTTCGCCGACGGAATGTTTGATGATCGGCGATCGGTTATCGGACGTGCAATGCGCCAAACGGGTAGGCGCGCGTGCCGCACTCGTCTTGACGGGATACGGACGGGAGGAACGGGAAAAGACGCTTGCCGAATATCCCGATACTACCCTGTTACGGCGTTTCGACGACGCGTTATCCCTGACCGATATATAAACAACAAAATGAAACGGACTGCAAATCGCTTGATAGCGCGCGTTACGCCCCTATGCCGACGTGCGCGACGTGTTTACGAAGTTGAAATCGCGCGGTTATACCGTGGGGATCGTTACCAATCAATCGAGTATTGCGCGCGGTACGGGCGGCGATTACGATTTTGAAACGGAGTTTCGCGGTTGGAATACCGATATTTGGGAAATTTGTCCGCACGACACGAAGGACGATTGCGACTGTCGCAAGCCCAAAAGCGGTATGTTGCTTTCCGTTTGCGAGCGATTGCGCATTTCGCCGACGGAATGTTTGATGATCGGCGATCGGTTATCGGACGTGCAATGCGCCAAACGGGTAGGCGCGCGTGCCGCACTCGTCTTGACGGGATACGGACGGGAGGAACGGGAAAAGACGCTTGCCGAATATCCCGATACTACCCTGTTACGGCGTTTCGACGACGCGTTATCCCTGACCGATATATAAACAACAAAATGAAACGGACTGCAAATCGCTTGATAGCGCGCAGTCCGTTTTTCTATCCATTTATCGTACGGAAAGGACGTCGTTTTCAATCACGACCGTCTTCCCCTCGCCCGGCAACGTCAGTTTGCAATCGATACCGATACCGTGCGTTGCGAAGCCGTTTTGCGGCGCGAGTGCGTCGTAACCCGTCAGCGCGTACAGCAACCACTTGATGACGTATGAAGCGAACGCGTGATCGCAACTCGTTACCGATTCGTTATTCTCCCACAGTGTGCCCGTTTGTTTCGTCATATCGTAGAAGTAGCGCAAACACTCGTCGAAAAGTGCCTCTCTACGCCCTTCGCGTTGGAAAAGATCCAAACGCATATAGACGCCGTACATCATGTTCGCCTTTTCAAACGGTACTTGCTTGCCGTTGACCGTGATCTGCGAAGAAGCCGTCGCGCTGCCCCTACCGTAGTCGTTCAGCATTTTATCGAACAGGGTACGGTGCGTTTCCTTATCGGCGCAGCCGAACCAGAACATATAATATTGACAAACTTCCGTATAATTGTCGGTGGGAACGAGTTTCCCCTCGGCGCTACGCACCAAATTATCCACGAAGAAGCCACCCGTGTACGCGTTCATCAACAAAAACGAGCGTATCGTCTCCGCTTTTTCCGTGAGTTTATTTCCGTTCAGCTTCTCGCCGTATACTTCGGCAACCGCTTTCAACGTAGCGTAATAGCACGCGTTGGACGGAACGTTGACGCCGCAAATATGCGAACCGTCGTTTGCCGCACTCCATTCGACGAATACCCAACCCGTCAAGTTTTCCAAAACGCCGAATTCGTTTTCCTTTTGTTCGAAGTATTGCAACAAGCCGCGTACGTTATCCAACGATTTTTCAATCAGCTCGTCATAGCCGTAGTGGCGATAATATTTTTGTAATTCCAAAATGTACCACATTGCCCAGTTAGGAATGTAGAAATCGGGAACGTAACAATCGGACGGGTAACAGCAAGGCACCATGCCGACGGGCAACTTCGCTCGATCGGCGTAAACGTAGTTTTCTAAAAAGGCGCGTTCCGCTTTGTTATCCCCCGTAAACACGTATTCGGCAACCGACGAGAACCAACTGTCGGACAACCAGCCTGCGCGTTCGCGTCCGGGGCAATCGGTCAGCATATCGACGGCGTTATGCGCAAACGTCGCGCGCGCCGCTTCGACCAACTGCATCACTCGTTCGTCCGAACACTCGATCTTAAACGCGTTCGCTTCGGGGTTTTCGTAGGTACGCAAAGCAAGTTTTGCCGTAACGCCATTGGTGCATATAATACGCGCGTAACGGAGGGCGTACGGCTCGAAGGTGGACACGCGGTATGAACCGCTCTTTTCCAACGTCCATTTGCATATGTTCGCCGTTACGTTACGGAAGGGATCGACCGTCATTTTTTCGCCGTCGCGTAAAATTTCGTCGAAGGCTACGTATACGTCCCCTGCCTTTTCCGCGGTAATTTCCAACTCGATAAAGCCCACTCTTACTCGTCCGAGATCGATCGTTTGATAGGTTTTATCCGCGTTTTGCGACGTACGAGTATACTGAAAACGGCTGATTTCGTCCGTGAGGGCAACCGTCCACTCCTCGCGAGGGAAACCTTCGATTTCCGTTCCGATCAGCGTGATGCTTCTATCTTCCCAAACTTTTGCATTTTCGTCCACGAGCACTTCGCCGCGATCGATCGTTGCCACGGGATACACGAGTTCCAACATGGGGTTCGTCGTGCGCGAGGGCTGAATGGCAGGCAGGGCTACGCGCTCCGTTTCCGTTACGGGGTACGCGCCGTCGTCCTGATTTTGATAAAACGCCGTGCGGTCGTGAGAAAGCGCATACGCTTCCGCAAACGCGCGCTGATAGGAATATCTTTGTACCTTGCGAATACGATCGGGTAAAAGGAAACAGGTGAAATCTTCCGCGCTATACTCTTTCCTCGTTTCGGTCGTGAGATCGCACGCAAAAAAGGGCGTTGCCTTTCTACGATCAAAGTTTTCGATGTTAGAAGCGTACGCTTCCACGACGATCGTCTTGCCCGTAAACGAATATTCCGCCACGCGCGAATAGCCGTGTGCGGCACGGTTCGGTCCGAGTGCAATCGGTTCGCCGTCGATAATCAATTTATAACAGGTTTCCCCTATGATGTGCATAACCGCTTTCTCTTTCGTCGGTAACGACAGTCGAAAGGCAAGCGTTACGTTCATTTCACGCGCTTGTCCCTTTGCCCAAACAGCCGTTTGCAAACGCTCGCTGATACGTTCTTTCATGTGTTTATTTTCCTTTTTCGTGATACTCCACGGGCGGATAGCGTTATCTTCCCGTGCTTTTATATTATAAGCGATACGGCGTATTTTGTCAAGCTTTTACGAATTTTTTATCGGTGCGTGGCGCGAAAAAAGACATAAAAAAAGTAGCCTATCGTGAGATAAGCTACTTTTCCGTTTACAAAACGATTATTTCAAGATTTTAGCGATAACGCCCGAACCTACCGTTCTGCCGCCTTCACGGATAGCGAAACGAAGACCTTCTTCAAGCGCAACGGGCTTAATGAGAACGACTTTCATTTCGATGTTGTCGCCGGGCATAACCATTTCTACGCCTTCGG